>JAQYBD010000086.1 GCA_029338835.1 Selenomonadaceae bacterium
CCTTGCTTGCTGCTGTTTACTTCTATTTTAGCGTTACCCTGAGCAAATAATGCTGTTTCAGCAACAATCTCTGCACTGCCAGATAAATTTGTTTCTGCTTGATCTTCTGTATGAACACCCTGCTTTAAAGTATTAGCAGTAAGATTTTTAATAACGGCATTTTCATCCACCGTTACGATAGAATCATCCTTATTAAAAATACCATAACTGTTTTCGCCCTCAACGTTGGTAATACTTAATTTTTTTATGTAATTATTGCTCTGCTTTGAACCGCCTTTATCAGCATAGAAACCATAAGCATCTTTATTGCTGGAAATATTACTGATTCTTACAGTTTCAGTGCTGTTATCACCTGTATGATTGAATAGGGTTTGGCCTTGATTCCAAATGCCAAAAGCATCTGCTTCCTGCCCTTTAACGGTATCAATAGTTAAATTATCAACTGCTACATATGTTCCATAATTATCCATATATAAGCCACGGGCCGCTGTACCTTTAACATTACTGCCATCTATTTGTTTTATGCTAATATCTTTAGCTTCAATACCCCCGCCTAGATTATGAATGCCGGAGACATCATAGTTAGTGCTTTCATCTGACTCCAGCTGTTTAATATCACTTATTGTTATCGAATTACAATGGACACCAGCACCATAAGTGTATATACCTGAAATATCTTTTTTACCTTGAATCTTTTTAATTTTTAACTCTTCAGCATAAACCCAGGAATTTCCATTCAGCTCTAATCCGAAAACCCGATCCATTCCGTATGTATCGCTAACATCTTCTATAGATAAGCTAGGAGTATTTAATGTGGATCCACCTTGTAAACGTATAGCAGCATTTGAGCCAGCAGTTTGAGCCTTAATAGAATTATCCTTTATATTAAGTCCGCCATTTAAATTTAACGTAATATTATAATTGGAATCAACAGCCCACTGAGTTCCGCTTATATTTACCACTCCATCAACAGAAACTTCATTATCGCTAGAGAAATCTTGTTTTATACCATACTCTGCATTAGAAATATTCAACTCTTTAACTTTTATTATATTAATCTTTCGACCATCTTCAGAAAGGAGGATACCGTTATCGGTATTATCTAATGTCAGCTTAGAATTGCCTGCATCTATGGTTATTTTATTACTTGAAGGTTTTACACCATTTTCACCAGTTACCTTAGTATCCTCGCCAAAAGTCTTATCTGATTCTAATGGACCGTGTATGTCTGCAGCTAAACCTGTACAGGGAACAGCAAGTAATGCAGATAAAATTACGCTGGTCAGGAATTTTCGACTAGCCTTCGTCCCCCCCCCAGAACACACATGTTTTTTGTTGTTTTCTGAAACATTCTTTCACTTCACGTACCTCCTATATAACTTATGATTGATATATTTCTCAAACTTCGCACACCTGAAACCCTTATGAGGCAAGGCTTTATCAGGTTTTCAGGAATCCATCATCATCACATCATGCACACTGTTTCAAGCACTTTCCCCATAAATCGGGCAGTTTTGCCACGAACAGATCGAGCAGCTGGTTAACCTGCTCTTCGTCAAGAATCTCTGCCTCTTTAGCGCAGTCCATATACAAAACGGAATGAGCTTATGCTATTTTTATTTTGCAGATTGCCGCTAAAGATAAATCAGCGGTTTAGCAACTGCGAAGTTTGAGTCATTCAGTGCATTCTCGATCTCATTGATAGCAATGAGCATGTCATCCTCGCTTTTATGCTTTTCTTTCAGTTCATTCAGAAAATTAAGCATATGCTTTCGTTTCTTCTGTCATAGATTCGCCATGACGTCTCCCTCCACACCTCTTGTTACGGACATCGTTGATGTATATATTGTAACACATATGCACATAATACATCAATCATCTACACAAAAGAGGATGCGGGTCGGCTCCAGATACGCACGCAAAAGCGTGACCTGCTCGTTCTGGCAGGCATTGCGGCAAAGATCTCAGCTAAGTCCATATAAAACAAAAAGAACGCTGGCGGCGGGAAATCCCGCTCACCAGCGTTCTGTATTTTTCTAAGACGACATACCCGACTCAGAAAATCAAGCGAATTCTTCTTCTTCGACCTCTTCGACGGCAGCTTCCTCGGCATCGGCAGCGACCAGATGGCCGGCGTTGCGGCGACGGGCATAGAGGGCATAGTAGAGGGCAGCGCAGCCGATGGCGGCGATGCCGACGAAGAAGTAGATGCCCTGGAAGCCAAGCGACTCCTTGAAGGCACCGAGCATGTACGGGCCAACGCCGAGGCCGAGGTCAAGGGCGATAAAGTACGTCGAGACGGCAACACCGATGCGGACTTCCTTGACGAGCTTGACGCAGATGGCCTGGCCGTTCGACATGAACGTGCCGTAGCCGAGACCGACGAAGATGCCAGCAAGCAGCATCATCCAGCTCTGCGTCGTGATGGAGAGCATCAAGAGGCCGATGGCCAGGCAGGCATACGTCGGATACATGACGAAATCTTCACCCTTGCGGTCGAACATGACACCGGCAACCGGGCGGGCAACCGTGACGGCGAGGGCGTAGACGACGAAGAACAGGGTACCGGCCGTCATGAGCTGGAGTTCCGCCGCATAGGAAGCGAGGAAGCTCAGGACGCTCGAGTAGCAGACGGCGACGCAGAACGCAACAATGGAGATGCCCGTGACTTTCGGCTCGAGGAAGTTGGCGATGTGGATCTCCTTGAGTTCAGCGCGATGCTCCTCCGTGAGTTCCATCTCATCGACATGCATGACAACGACAGCACCGAGGCAGACCACAATCATGCCGATGCAGAAGTAAATGATGTCTTCGAACGGGAAAATCTGCTGCATGAGCATGCCGATGAAGGGGCCGATGGCAGCAGCGAGGCTCATCGAGAGTGCATAGTAGTTGATGCCTTCGCCGCGGCGTGCAGCGGGGATCATCGTCGAGACGATCGTACTCGTTGCCGTCGAAGCGATGCCGTAGCCGATACCATTGAGGCAGCGGACGAGGAAGAGCATCGGCAGCGAATGGATGCCGAAATACATGAACGTCGTGGCGAGATAGAACAGGATGCCGGCATACAGCATCTTCTTGCGGCCATAGAGTTCAACGGAGCGGCCGGCAACGAGACGAGCCAGCAGCGTGCCGAGGATGAAGATACCGGAGGCCAGGCCCGCTTCACTCATCGAAGCATTCAAGGAATGAATGGCTTCCGATGCGATGATGACCATCAGCATGTAATAGATGATATAAATGAGGAAGTTGACCAACGTGTCCAGTATGAATCCTTTGGTCCATAACCGAGTTTTTTCTGCCAAGATATTCAGCGACCTTTCTAATTAAGACTTTGAAATGAATGGATAAAACATATATGATGGTTATAGATTATAGGGGGTCTGATAACATTTGTGTAGCGCATAAAAAAGATGGATGCCATCGCTAAAAGCGATAACACCCATACATTTTTCGTATTATCTTCGTATCATCCTCTTTTGCTCTTGCTTCTGCGGGATTATCATGCCGAATCGTAAGGAATACCCATGAATTGAAAGCATGATGCGTATAAAAACGTCTCATTGCGAGGAAATACGATTGGATTTTTTTACCTGAGCCCAGCAGGAAACCATAGCCTTAGCGGCAGCCGGCACGGTGTGTCACTGGGTCACAGAAGAAAAAACGATGACACCCATCACTTCTGCCCTGTCGCTTTCTGCTCATGGAAGCAGTTGAGTACGTACTCCACATACGTCTGGATCAGGCGGATCTTCGGGCTGTCTTTCTTGTAGATCAGGCAGGCATCGGTGCGCAGGGGCCGGGCAAGCGGATAGCACCCGTCCTTGCAGCCCATCGTCTGCAGCAGGCGTTCCGGCAGCAGGGCGCCGGCAAGATTCTGCTGGCAGTAGTACGCCATGGCATATGGCGTCGAGAGCCGCGCGGCGGTGCGCAGAGGCCTCCCCGCGCCCTGGCAGTACTTGACGATCGTCTCGTTCATGATGAATTGTCTCGGATAGAGGACGACGGGCTGCGAAAGGATGGTATCGACGGTGACGGCTTCCTGGGGCAAATCGAGCAGCGGCGCATAGTAAACGATATTGTCCCAGCAGAAATGCTTGATGACAAGTTCCGCCGTCGGCATCTCCGGCAGCAAATACGATGAAACGACATCGAGCCGGTCGTCCATGAGGGCACAGAAGAGCTGCTCGCGCTCAAGGTCGTAGACATTGAAGCGGATCCGGCTGTTCTGCTCGCGGAAATGCGCGATATGGCGGTTCATCTGGATCTCGCCGAGTGTCCGTAAGATCCCCACATTGAGTTCCATCTGCTCGGCGCCTTCCGTGGTGCGCAGATCGTAGACAATCTTGTGGAGTTCTTCCATCCAGTCCGTGATGCGCGCGAGGAACTGTTCCCCGGCCGGTGTCAGATGACTGCCGCGCTTGGAACGCTGGATGAGCGTCACGCCCAGGGTCGTCTCCAGTTTTTTCATCTGCGCACTGAACGCCGATTGCGTGATATTCGCCTCTTTGGCCGCCTGCGTGAAGTTCTGCACGCGTCCATAGAGGATGAAGCATTCCAGCTGCGAAATGCTCGGCAATTCCTCCATCATGCTCATGCGCCCTCCTTTACCCGATTCCACGTTATATCCATCATCATACCATCCCCATGAGCTGCTGCCTGCCCTTCGCAGAAAGACCCGGCAGTACGGCAGGTAATATGCTGCGATTTTCCTTGAAATATGTCCCCTATTTTAACAGAAATGCGGCAAAATATGCAACTTCTTTTCACATCCTGTGGCTTTAGTCCGCTGCGGGTGATGCGGGATGCAAAAAAGCCGGAACCGCGGGGGCTCCGGCTTTTGCTGACACGAATGAAGGGCGCCAACTCCTGTCTCTATGACTCGTGGTTGGCGTTCAAGTCTTAGATCCTGACTGGAATTGGCAAGATAATTACCTTTCGGCAGCCAACCTATCCCCTTCGTATAATAGTATAGCGTGATTTGTCCCGTTCGTAAATACATTCCTGTCGTATTCTGGTACAAAATTCTTTGTATATTCGAACAATCGAAGCGGAGTTCGCACAATTCCCGCACCCCGTTTCGCTCGCGGAAGGGAATCGCCTCATGCATCGGGCAGGCGTTTGAGGTACGTGTGGACGAGTTCCGGGCCGCCCCGGCGGGTCATGAGGTCGGGCAGCCAGGCAGGCTTGCAGCGGCCCAGTTCCAGGAGTTCCTGCAGCAACACGTAGGAAGCGACGGCATCGGCCAGGGCCCGGTGCTTCTCGCGGTTCTGCCAACCGAAGGATTCGAGCAGCACCTCGAGGTTGTACTTGTGGTTCTTCGGCAGGAACTGCTGCGCGAGGCGCACGGTGTCGAGATAACGCGGGTAAAAGCAGATTTCCGTGTGCTGGTCCCGGTTGATGCGCAAGAGTGCCAGGTTGATGCTCAAGAGATCGTTGTCGCCGATGGCATGGCCGACGACGATATCATCCGGCCTCACGAAGTCCAGGAAGCCCGGCAGCGTCTCCGGCAGGGTCTTCTCATGCCGGAGGTCTTCCTTGAGGAGGCCCGTCATGTCCTGCACCGTGCGGTTGATGAAGGTCCGCGGGCGGCAGAGCCGCTGGAAGCATTCCACCGTGTCGGTCGAAAGATCCAGGCGCAGGGCGCCGATCTCGATGATATCATCGGGGAATGGCCCCGCGAGTTCCAGATCAAACGATACGATGCCGGTAGGGTGCAGGCTGGCAAGCCTGTCGCAATGGATGGCCTGGGCCCGGATGGCCCGTTCCAGCTGTTTCTTGCGGCGGCGCTGCCTCTTGAGGCGCTCCTGCCTTGCTCGTTCCTTTTCATTTCTCATAGTGATATTGTCCTTTGTCATGGTATGTCGTATGTCAAGAGATTTGCCAAAGCCCACGGCGGCGCGTATAATAGAGCCATTCCATTTCCACGTTTTTGCGCCATCGGCTCACCGGCCGTCTGGCATTCCTGCAATCGGAGGTCTTATGCAACATCTCTTCCTTGTTTTCGTGGGCGGCGGTCTCGGCGCCGTCTGCCGTTATCTGAGTACGACAAGCATCGGTGCTGTGTTCGGGAGCAGTTTCCCGTTCGGCACGCTGTTCGTCAATACACTCGGCAGCCTGCTCATGGGGTTCATCATGGGCATATTGCTGCTCATCGCAGAGCGCACTGGCGCCCTCCTTTCAGAGCCCATGCGCCTGCTCCTGACCGTCGGCTTCCTCGGAGGCTTTACCACGTTCTCCTCCTTCAGTCTTGAAACGGTGACGCTGCTGCACGGCGGCAGTGTCGTACTCGCTGTACTCAATGTACTCGCCAATGTCGCGCTGTCGCTCGCGATGGCAGCTGCCGGCCTCATGCTCGCACGCCTGCTGCCGCTTTCCTGAGGCGTCCTTCATGGCAGGGCCAGCACGCGTGCGAGGAATGCGACACCGGACGATTCTGAGAGACGGGCTGTCGTTTCTTCCTGCTTGATCTTCCCGTACTGCGCCCGCAGAGACCGGTGCAGGGCAATCTGTTCGCCAGACTGCCCTGCTTTTTTTGCGCGCAGCAGCGAAAGTGCTGTCTCGTCGGCCGTTAAGATGCGCCGGAACTGCAAGAGCTGCGGCCGGCATTCATCCCGCACCTCTTGCGGCAGACCCTGCTGGAGCCGGCGGCAGGAAGCCTGCAGGATCTGGAGTTCTTCAGAAACAGCGGCCAATCGTTCTTCCGTCGCGCTGTCCGGCCAGTCCTGCAGCAGGGCTTCTGTCTTTTGCCGCAGAGCCTCGCCATCCGGCCGCCCGATCTTTGCCCAGTCGTTCTCCAGATGCTGCGAATGAGCCGCAAAGCGCGCCATGTCCTCGTGCAGCGAGCCGTACTGCTCGGCAATCGCCTGCTGCCAGGCCCGCTCCGGGTCATACGCCTGCGGGCTGCGTGCATATGCCGCTCCCGTCGCCAGCGCGATCTTCGAGAGAGCTTCGTATTTCATCGGATTGAAGAAAATCGCCGGGATATCTCCCTCACGCGGCAGATCCGTCACGGGTCCCAGAGCCAGCTTGCTCTCCAGGTAATCGTTGACAGGATAATTCCACCAGATGCCGAGCGGCCGGCCATAGAGCGTCTCCGCCTGCCGCAGCGCTTCGTCCGTGATGCCCGGCGGCACGACGCCAGCGCCCGTGTAGAGGACGAGGATGCGGGGATCAAGATTCCTGGCAAAGGCGTCCGTATACGGCTTGCGCTGCCCGTCCGCCGTCACCATATCCTGGTAGAAATACTCCGTCGGCACCGTCAGGAAGACGCCGAGATCTTGATGGCGTGCGTAAAGTTCCTGCCGGATGGCGTTGAGGAACGCCGCCTGCTGTGCGCCGTCCTTCTGCTGGATGTCGTCAAAGAAGATGGCAAAGTCGCGGACGCCGAGCTGATACATCCGCTCGAGTTTTTCGAGCATGGCCGCCCGGTCTTCTCTGCCGGCTTCTCCCGCAAAGGCAAGATCGAGTCCCGGTGAAACGGCAAAGATGAACTGCACGTTATCGGATTTGGCACGCTTGACAAGCTGCGCAAGATCCTGCAGCTTCTCCGCTGGATACGGCTCGCGCCAACGCTCGCAATGCCAGGGATCGTCCTTTGGGGCATAGATATAGGCATTGAGCTGCTGCGAACGGCAGAAGTCCAGGATGTCGAGGCGCTGCGCTTCCTGCCAGGGCGTGCCGTAGAAGCCCTCGATGACCCCGCGCAGCGGTATGGCCGAGGCCTGCCCGCGTCCCGTCGCCATGGTCATCACCATCAACCCTCCGATGCCGAGACTTGCCGCCCGCAGCCATCTCCGGTGCCTCCTCCTCATCATCCCCGTCTCCGCTCCTTTCTCTGCCACTTTCATCAAACGCATGCACAACTGTGCATGCAACAACACATCGGTAAAAATTGTATCAATTCTCCTTCTATTCTACCATATTCCGGGCAAAAAAGCGAAAAGGAAAAAGAATGGCACCTGCTGAGCGGGAACTGCCCCACGGCACGCGGCAGGCACTCGTGGCAGGAAAACGCGGCGGAGCGAATCTGGCAGGCAAAAGAGATGAAAATCCGCTGCCTGCATGATACAATAGGAGAAGAAACCTGCAAGACCCGCTAAGGCCCTGCAAGACAAGGAAGGAATTGTCATGTCACTGCCTTTTGAAACCAACGGCCTGCAGACGCTGCTCACGCCACGCAAGAAATGCTGGCTGCGGCGCGCCGCCTGCCTGCTGCTGGCCCTCATCATCCTGCTGCTGATCGCGCTCGAGATCCTCTCGCGCGGCGCAGCCTTGATCTTCAACCACGCCATGGAAAACCAGGACATGCTGCGCGGCACGATCACTGTCGACCGCATGATCTCAGACATCACAGGCCATGTCTACTTCGACAATCTCGCCTGGTACGACCCGGACGGCGAGCCCATCCTCACGATCCCGAGCGGCGACTTCCGCGTCAATGTCTGGGATGTCCTCACGAGGGATTTCAAGTCAACGACCATCGAAGAACTCACGGTCAACAATGCCGCCATCTCCATCCATCTCAATGACAAGATGCAGATGGATTTCGTGCGGCCTTCGCCGGATCTCGACAAGGTCAAAGATGCCGATGACGACGACTGGCGCAATAAGGTCAGTCTCGATTCGCTCAACGAGGAGCAGCGCCGCGCCGTCGGGGAATGGCGCCGCCAGCGGCGTCAGCACAAGCTGCAGAAGAATTGGCGGAATTTCAACCGGGCGGGACGGCGTATCCGCCTCAAGCTCAATGCGCACGACTGCCGCATGGAGGTCTTCTACCGCGACCGCCACTACCTCATGAGCCACGTCCAGATTGCCATGAACGGGGACACGAATCGGGACATGGAGCTGGCTCTTTCCATCGGCGGCTTCGGCGGCACGATGATTGGCGATGCCATCGCACTCAACGGCAAGGTGGATTTCACGCAGCAGCCGGAACCGACGTGCGATACGTCACTCGTACTCTACCAGGTCGACCCTTCGTCTCTGGGCTTTGGCATGAACATCCACGACAAGATGACGCTTTCCACGTATTTCACGGGTCCCGTCTCTCACCCCATCGGCACGGGAACGGTGCATATGGACGAACTCCATATCCCGGCTCTCGACTTCACGGATGTCGACGGCAGCGTCTATTATGAGAATTCGCTGCTCTCCTTCCGCGATGTCACGGCCAGCGTCTACGACGGCGACCTGGCTGCCTACGGCGATTACGACCTCGACACGCGCGTCTATCACCTCTACGGACACGGCACGGATCTCGACACGGGCATCGCGCTGCCCAAGAGCCGCCTGCACTGCCGCGTCGACATGGATCTCGCCATCGAATCGAAGGGCTCAGCCAGAGAGACGGTGTCGTCCGGCTCTTTCGTCTCAGGGGCAGGCCAGTACCGGCGTATCCCGTTTGAGAGCATCAGCGGCCGTTTCACCGATGCGTACCGCGACCTGCATTTCTACGATGTCGCTATCACCTTCAGCGGCTTCCGCGTCACGACGGATGCCCTGCGCATCAAGGACAACAAGCTCATGCTCAATCCCATTCACCTGACCGATCTCGCGGGTCGTCCCATCTATACTTACGACCCTGCCAGCGAACGCTAAAGAAAGCCGGTACCTGCCGGGAATCCCGGGAATCCCATGAATCTGGCAAGAGCTGCGGATAGTCCCGGATCTTTTCCGGCAAAAGAAAGGATGATATTGTGACTACTTCTTCGACGGTTCCTGCCGCCAATGCAAGGCGCAGGGGCATCCTGCTCGCACTGACGGGAGCCATGCTCTGGGGCGGCTCCGGCGTGGCCGGGCAGTACGTCCTGCAGGACTGCGCGTTCCCGACCGAATGGCTCGTGGGCGTGCGCCTGCTGATCTCAGGGCTCCTGCTGCTCGTCATCGATGGCATCTGCTACCGCCGGGACCTCTTCGCACTGTTCCGGGAAAAACGCGACGCCATCGAGATCCTGGCCTTTGCCATCTTCGGCATGCTGGCTGTCCAGTACACGTATTTTGCAGCCATCAAGTACAGCAATGCCGCCACGGGAACCGTGCTGCAATACCTCATGCCGATCGTCATCGTCTTCTACACGGCACTGACGACCCGCAAGCCGCCGCGGCCCTTGGAGCTTGTCTGCGTCCTGCTGGCCGTGGCCGGCACCTTCCTCATCGTCACGCACGGCAATCTCTCCGTACTCGCCATCTCGCCGGCGGCCCTGCTTTGGGGACTCCTGTCGGCCCTGGCCGGGGCTTTCTACACCGTCCAGCCCAAGCGTCTCATCCGCAAATGGCGCCCGACGCTCATCACGGGCTGGGGCATGTTCCTCGGTGGCCTGCTCTTTCTCCCCGTCTCCCATCCGCTCGTCTTCACGGGTGTATGGAACACGACTTCCGCCCTGCTCTTTGCCTACATCATCCTCTTCGGCACCGTCATCGCCTTCGTCTGCTACCTTGGCAGCCTGCAGTACCTCCAGCCCGGCGAGACAGGGATCCTGGGCTCAGCGGAACCCCTCGCCGCCATCCTGCTCTCCGTCTCCATCCTGCACATCGCTTTCGGCCTCTTTGACCTGCTCGGCACCATCTTCATCCTCACGGCCGTCTATATCCTCGCGCGCCGGAAGTAACAGCAGCGCTTCGGCACCTATGGCCATAAAAAACACCGCACAGCAACATGACTGCTATGCGGTGTTTTTTATTTCGACAAACGCAGACTCATTCCTGCGGCGGCATGTTCTTGTAGACATCCGGCGTGGCTTCGGCGATGCCGTATTTCTCGCTCTGGGCATCATAGAAGTCCATCAGGACCTGGCGGAACTCGTTGCGGAACGCCGTATCATCGTAGAGCTTCTTGCTCAGGAGCAGCGGCTGCTCAGGGATGCGCTCCATCGTGATTGGCAGGATGTAGACATTGTTCCTGGCCGTATTGAGTTCGGCGGCATTCTTGTAGACTTTCAGGCCGAACTTCTTGTTCGTCGCGAAATCCTCAAACAGAGAACTCTGCAGGACGAAGTCTCCGACGAAAGCCGCATCGGCTTTGACACCGTTATCGGCGGCATGGATGTTCTTCGGGTCGCTGAAATCCATCGGCGTCTGCTCGGCCACAGCCGTGAACAGCTGATAATGGTAAAGGCCGGAATAAAGATGCAGGTCGCCTTTCTTGAGGCCGAGCTTCTCGAGTGCGCGCATCTGCAGGGTGTACGACGACATGGAGCCGTCCTTGCCCGTGAAGATATTCTTATCCTTGAGGTCGCTCAAGGACTTGATGCCTGAATCCTTGTTGACGATGACGTAGCCGCTGTAGTCGTGTGCTTCGCCATCGTTCTTGAAGGTCTGCATCGCAAAGGCCACGCCGTCTTCCTTGCCGTTCATGATGCGGCTGTAGCAGGCAGGACTCGTCTGCATGCCATCAACTTCGTGGTTGCTGATCTTCTGCTCCGTGCCGGCGTTCTTGTCCGTGCCGCTGCCCGTGCTGACGAATTTGACGCCATCATAGCCACGGCTCTGGAGTTCGCTGCCCATCTTCTGCCATACATCGATGGCCAGCATCTTGGCAATCTGATCGTTGTAGAACTGCAGCCCGAAGACAAACGGATGCTGCGGGTTCTCCGGCAGAGCGGAGCTGCCAAGGTCCGGTGCCTGCGTCCCGAGGTAACGCGCGGCGACGTAGACATCCGGCATGTCGCGCAGCGGCTTGTCCGACTCGATGACAAGTTCGCCCGCACCGTTGTAATACTGATATTTCTTGCCCTGCTGCCTCTCCTGCAGACCAGCGGCCGGATTGGCGATGCGGTACCACTCGCTGTTCGAGGAGTCCTGTACCTGGACTTTGGCCCCGGCCACGAGTTCACCCATGGGCTTGAGGTTCGTGCTGGCATCGCGGCGCAGGCAGAGGCGGTCGGCGATAACATAGCGTTCGCCCGTGCCGGCGACGACCGTCTTGCCCGACTGCATGGCCCGGTAATCCGCCATGCGTTTCTGGTAGGCGCCGAGTACCTGATCCGTGTATTCCTTCGGCGTGGGGCTGAAATCTTTGTGCAGAGCCATATAGTCCTTGCCAAAGAAGAAATAAACGGCACCGAGTACCAGCACCACGAGAAGGAGGACGCCCCATTTACCACCTTTCTTCAACTGTGCAGGATGAATCCCTGATGCTTTTTCCCCGGCAGGTTTTATGCCGCCCGGTTTGATTCCCATAATACCACTTCCTTTTTCTTATCTCTCAAAGCCTGTGATCTTGCGTATCCTGCTGGAAATCGCAGCCAGTTCCTGCCATTTGTTAAACAGCTTGTTGAGATTCTCGAGATCTGTCTGGTCAATCTCCTGCGGCGGTTCGGGACAGCGTTCCTGGGCCAGGACTTCCCGGATCTTCGCCAGCTTCATCTCCGACTGCTTCAGGCATTCCTGCAGGTCCGCGTTGCGCTTCACCTCCTCATCATAACGCTGGGACCATTGGTTCTTTCCCTGCTTCTTATCCATCGTTTCCAGCAGATAGCTGATCCTCCCCATCATCACCTCCCCAAAATGATCGAGTTCCTGCTTGCTCTGGCCAAAGCCCTGCGCAAGATGCTGCTCAAGCTTCTCCAGCCGCTCGTCGTACCGCTGCACATGGTCGAGTGCCGCCGACACCTTCTGTGTCTGCCCGTCAAGTGCCGCGGTGCCCTCCCGCAGCGTGCCGCTGACCGCAGTCAGTGCCGACTGGCAGGAAGCGAGCGTTTCCTGCCAGTTCTGGAGTTCCTGGAACGCCTTGATATTCTCCGCGACACTTGCCTTGACATCCTCTTGCCGGACAGCGGCCTCCTTTGCTGCCTGCTCCAGCGCCGCAAGCTGCTTTTCCTGCGCTGCCACCTGCTGCTGCACGCTCGCCGCGGCCTTCGTCAGCTTCTGCCAATCCTTCATCTTGGCCGTCAGCTGGCCGAGGTCTTTAGCCGCCTGCTCGATTTCCTGCTGTCTCGTCGCTAATTCTTTGACCTTTTCCAGCGTCGTATCGAGATTCCCGATGATGTCCGCATTCTTCTGCGTCAACTGCTCCAAGAGTTTGCGCGTCGCCGTGTCGATATCTCCGAGGCGTTCGTTGTATTCCTGCAGGATTTCCTGATCCTTGGCTTCAGTCACCTTGGCCGCGAGTTCATCGACACAGGACTGCACACTCGCCAGGAACTGATTCGTGCCTGTGATGGCTTGGCGGATCTTCTCCGTCGCATCGGCAAACTGATCCAGGTCAAAATCCGGCGTCCATTCTCCTTCTTGCTTTGCATTCACCATGTATATTCCTCCATCTTTCCCCTATTTTCTTCAGTCCTTCAACAGGTGCAGCGTTTCTTCAGCCAGCTTCCCGAGCTGCTGCCACTGCGTCTGCTGCCAGAGCGCGAGTGCCCGGCGGACCGCTTGCTGCTGCAGGGCCTTTTGCAGGCAGTCCTGCCATTTTTCCGCTTTCCTGTCAGCTTGGAACCGTTCGCGCAGCTCCCGCCAGGCTCCCGGCTCATCCGGCTTCAGCAAAAGGATCGCGATGGCCAGGTAGGAAGGGCCAGGCAGCGGGTAATGCTGCATCATGTCCTCCCAATACATCCGGGCATGCGCGGACTGGCCGTAGATCCTGCCAGCCTCTTCATACTGCTTCGCCTCAAGATAAGCCCGCCCCTGGCAGCGGATGTATTCTTCCTCGTAGCCTTCGGCGAGCAGCTCGTGGTAGATCGCAGCAGCCGCCTGGAACCGCCCGGCCTGCTCATAGTTCTCAGCCATGACGATGCGGTCCTCCTGCGTGATATCCGAGAGCCAGTCAAAGAGCCACTGCCGCCATGTCTTGCTGCTGCCTGGCTTCACGGCCTGCAAGTCCTCGCAGTAAGAGATGATCCCTTCCCTGGCAGCCTCCTTGGCAAAATCATGGATGGCCGGTGCAAACTGGAGTTCCCGCTCTTCATAGATCACGAGCTTCTTCTGCGCGCGCGTCGCGCCGACGTAGAAGTACCGCCAGGGCCAAGCCGTATCGGCAGACGTGCGGTACATGTCAGAGCAGATATCGACGAGCAGCACGGATGGGTACTCGAGGCCCTTGCAGGCCGCCATGTCGTCGAGGCTGCCGCGCTGCCCCGCTTCCTCCGCTGTCAGCTGGTTCCTGTCCGCGATGAGCGGCATGAGCTTCGTCTCGTCGAGTTCCGCGAGGAGCGTTTGCAGCGCAGCGGCATTCTCACGGCCCTGCTTGATCCAGACGGGCTTTTCACCATGCATGTGTTCCATGGCCCGGATGGGGACCTTCTCCTCCTCGTGCAGCGACTGCGCGCGTGCGAGCCGTGCCATGATGAAATTCTGGAAGGTGACGATTTCCTGCGTCGAGCGGTAATTGTAGTGCAAATACTGCGACTGGCGGCTCTCTGCCGGTGCAGCAGCAAAATCCACCTTGCCGAGACGATTCATATCCGTCAGCATCTGTGCGGGGTCAAAGAGCGTCGGCTGGATGATCTGGCAGCGATCCGAGGCCATGAGCTTGTGCGCGCAGTGCTTGAGCTGGTAGCCGAGTGCCAAAAGTTCTACTTCCGTGAGATCCTGGCATTCATCGAGGAAGGCCGCCTGCCATTTCTGGCGCGGCGTGCTGTGCTGCAGGACAAAGCGTGCCAAGTCGTTGTCATCGCCCAGCTGCCGCTCCTGCAACGCCCGCTGATACTGGGGAAGGAGCTGCTTGTACAGGAATTCGCGGGCCTGTTCACTGAGCTGGTGCTGCTTGCTCACATCGCGCTCACGGCGGATATATTCCTCCATGCCCAGGCGGTCCCGGATCAGCAGCGGTTCCTGACCGTAGTCCAGGTTGTTCTTGTTCGGGATGCAGCCCTTGATGATGCCGTGGATCTTGCGCCAGGCCAGCATGATCTTCTCGTCCTGCGTCATGCCGGCTTCCTGCAGCTTGCCCCAGCCCGACTTGATATCCTTGCAGACCTGCCGGAAGAAATGAAAGCTCTGCTGCGGATCCATGAAACGGATCTTGCCCGTCTCCTCAATTTCGCGCACCTTGCGCACATTGTGCAGGAATGAGAAAGTATCCGTGAAGATGAGCCAGTCTTTATTGAACACGAGATCGCCCGGCAGCGGCAGGATCGTCTTCTCCTGCCCGTCCGTATCCATTTCCGCATGATAAGACGACGAAAGCCGGTCTACGAGATTGGACGACATCGTGAGATACAGGCAGTGTTCCTGCTTTTCCAGGCGCTTGGAAATCCAGTGGAAGCCGACGACGGACTTGCCGGAGCCCGCGTTGCCGACCACAGACAGATTCGCCACGCCGCCGGCCCTTCTCACGACAAGACGCTGCGTCTCATCGTAATTGAAGCGCGATTCGAGGATCAGCATCGTCTCAAGACTGTGACGCGCATAACGATTCTGGATCTGGCAGCTGTAGAGGCGGCGCAAGAAACGCCGCGGCGACCAGTGTACATAGCCCGTCAGCCGGCCTTCCTTGCCGATGACGCCCCTGGCCGCGGCAAACGTATCCTGATCATCGTGGCGGACGATGCCGAGGATGTTGAACACGTGATCCGGCGACAGACACCAGAGCAAACGGTAATTCCCTCCAAGGCGGCATTTCGTCACGCGCCCGGCCAGGCGTCTGTCGGCTCCCTTGAGGTACTTGATGTCATTTTTCCCGCTCTCCGAGCGCGTCAACACCAGATAATAGCGATGCAGGATGCGCGGCATCACCTTGACCCAGCGGCGCAGGATATCATCCGGCACATTGCGGAAAAGCCGTTTCGAGAACTGGATCCCCGTAAAGAACTTCGTCCACTCCCCACAGATATCCCACGACCGTTCCTCTGCGTCATCAAGCGCAAAATCCATCTCGACCGCATGAAGCGTATCCTTCTCCTCACCTGCCGGCTCATTTTCCTGCTCCAGCTTTTCCGAAATCCGGATGGTCGCCTCTCCCGGAGACGACGCCTCCTCCTGTGACAACCCCTCTTTCTCCAGGAACCAGTCAACGACCACGCACAAGGCCCGTCTGACTTCATCAAGGTCTTGCTGCGCCTTGCTTGCCTGTGCCTGGCTCTGCGTCAGGCTTGCGAGCGTCGCATGGATGTAGGAATTGGCAATCGCGCGCACGATATGCGCCTGCAATGCATAAAAATCCTCCATATCCCCCTGCTGCTGCAGCATCCCTAGTGTCTTGTGGATATCCGTATACGCCCGCTGCAGGCTCCGGCAGCGCACCTGCAACATGTATTCGAGTGCCTGCCTGGCACGCGTCATCCTGGCATCGACGGGATCCTCACCGCCATAAATCGTGCGCAGCAGGTCATAAAAGCCCGCATGCCCCCCTCGCAACGCCTCCCACGACTTCTTGAATTCCATACCATCCACTCATTTCTCTTGGCAGGAAAGTCAATCCCTGCCGATTTCATCTATTCTTTGTATTCAGCTCATGTGTTTCTGATTGACAAGGTAACAATTCTACAAAAAAAAGATAATTCCTGCTTCTCGCTGTGAAAGCCGTCTGGAAAGATTCGTCTGGCAGCTCTTCCAGGAGAGCCCAGACTCTACGCGGTCGCCCCTGATGTGTTCCGTCACGCCGTCGGCGACGCCCTGTGGTTCGTCGTGTCCATCGGCGTCACGGAGTTCATCAAGGCTCTGCAGGATACTGGCCTCCTACCCACTTTATTTTCAATCTGTTGACACAAAGAGGGTTATATGCTCATATCCGCATATAACCCTCTTTGTATCTTCAAGATTCTTATTTTCTCAATACATACCCGTTACGCGGCTGACTCGTTTGATAAATGCCATCTTGGACCAGATGGACGCCGTTGACAAAAACATCCCGGATGCCTTCCGGATATTGCGTGGGATCCACGAACGTTCCTTTATCCCGGATGGTCGCCGGATCGAACAGGACAAGATCCGCATAGTTCCCGGGGCGCAGTTCGCCACGCTTTTTGATGCCGAGTGTTGCCGCAGGTTTCTTCGTGATCTTATATATCGCCTGTTCCATGGTCAGTGCTTTTTCTTCCCGCACATACTTGCCAAGGAAACGCGGAAATGCTCCGTAAACGCGCGGATGCGGCTTACCGGCCAGCAGCCCGTCGGTGCAAAGATTCATTTCCGGCCGCTGCATGAAGGTCTTGACATGATCTTCCGTACCATAGAAATCAACCATGCCCACAGCATTCTCTTCCTCGTAAAGCAAATCAAACAGGGCATCATAGCGATCCTGATGGCGCTTCTCCGCCATTTCCGTCAAGGACAGGCCAACCAGTGGCTGATTGGCTTTCGTCTTGACACTGGTGATGTAGATCTGTTCAAAACCGGCAAAGGCGATGAAGTTGTCCCAGCCCGGAATCCCATGCTCGATATCGTGGATCATGCGCTTTCGTGCAGCCGGGTCCTTGAGCCTTGTCATCAACTGATCCGTGCCGCCGTCATGTGCCCACGGCGGCAACACGACACCGAGCATCGTACTGCCGGCGACATAGGGATATTGGTCAAACGAAACGCGTATGCCCTCCGCTTTGGCTTCATCCAGGAGCTTCAGCATGCCGTCAAGGTACTTCCAGTTCTGCCGTCCGCATACCTTGAAATGGGAAAAATGCACCCTGACGCCAGATTCCCGGCCGATGCGCAGGACCTCCTGCATCGATTCCAGGATCGTATCCGCCTCACTGCGCTGATGGATGACAAAAACGCCATCGTATTCAGCAACAACCTTGCAAAGCGCGACCAATTCTTCCGTCTGTGCATAAGCACACGGGATATAGATCAGGCCGGTCGAGAGCCCGTAGGCTCCGGCTTCCAGTTCCCGGCGCAGGATTTCCTGCATGCGTTGGATTTTCTCCGGCTCTGCCGGTTTGTCCGCCAGTCCCATGGCCTCCATGCGCACGTTGCCATGCGGCACCAGATAGGCTTCATTGATAGCGGGCCTTGCCTGTTCGATAGCCGAAAGATAGGCTGCCGTCGTATGATAATGCCAGTCAATCGTATTGCTGTCGCCATCGAGTCCCGCCAGGTTTTTTCGCCAGGAACTGATATACGGCTCTGGTAAAGGAGCCATCGAGATGCCATCCTGACCCAGGACCTCTGTCGTGATGCCCTGCATGACCTTGGGCCGGAGTTCCGGCTCCGTCAGCACACACAGATCACTGTGGCTGTGCGTATCAATAAAGCCCGGAGCAGCGTACAGGCCATGCCCATCTATCACGTCATCAGCAGGTATATCCTCTGAATCAATCCGGCTGATTGTATCATCTTCCAACAGGATATTGCCCGGAAACGGCTTAGCGCCGCTGCCATCCACAATCATGACATTACGTATCTGTGTCCGCATAAGAATCCTCCTTTTTCAATCCTTACGATTCATGAACATCCGGCAAGAGTTCCGTCGTCTCCTCCTGCGGCGGGCACAGCTTCGAGACAACCAGGAAAGAGAGCAGCGCAGCCAGCAGCCCCGGGATGATGGGCTGGCTGACATGAATGCCGAAGAGGGATCCGCCAGCAAGGTTCTGGACGTAAATGACCACAATCGTGCCGACCAGCAGCGAAGCCAGCGTCCCTGCCGTCGAAGCGCCCTTCCAGTAATGCCCCAACACATACGGGAAGAAAGCACCGGCCGCGCGGAACGTGAACGAGAACATCAAGATGGTGATGATGCTCGACGTATTGAAGAGCGCAACGCCTAGCGACAAGAGTCCGCAGAGTACCATGACCGTGCGCGCCATCTTCATGACCATTTCATCTGTAGCTTCCGGATTGATGTATTCACGATAAATATCATTGGCGAAGATGGAACCTGCGCCCAAAAGATCCGAGCTGGCACTGGACATCGTAGCAGAGATGACTCCGGCAAACAGGATGCCACAGATCAATGGCGGCATCGCATGAACAGCGAGAACCGGCAGTGCATAACGGGAACCGACGCTCTGGAACTGAGCTGGATCAAAGATTCCCATATTGACCAGGGCCAGGACGGTCACACCAAGGATGGCGGGGATAAAACCGTAGACAAAATTGATAAGGGCAGCTGCGATGGAGCCCTGCTGTGCCGCCTTGCCGTCACGTGCGGCATAGTAACGCGATACGGCTTCCTGTCCGACCGTGAACGTGGCAATGTACATGATGGTAAGACCGATGACATCGACGACACTGTATCCCTCGAAAAGATTGAACGTCTCGGGTGGGACATTGGCCACAACGTTATCCCAGCCACCAGCCAGATTAAACGCAAACGGGATGGCAATCGCCATACCGAAGACGATAAAGAACACCTGGATGAAATCGGTCAGCGTAACGCTCCACAGGCCGCCCATGACCGAATAAAGCGTCACGATACCGCAAATGAGGATGACGGCTGCGCGGAAGCTGATGCCCAGCATCGTCGAAAGGATAACGGACGAAGCGATCATCTGACCGGCCGTCAGGCCAATGAGTGGCAGCAGCATGATGACCGCCGTGATGAGGCCGGAGAGTCTGCCGTAACGGCGGCGGAAATACTCCGGCACCGTCTTGACCTTGGCATCACGGAATCTTGGCGCCAGGAACGTCAAGATCACGAAAGCAAAGCCCATGGCAATGACGTACCAGGCTGAACTGATGCCGTATTTGCCCATGCCCTGCTGCACAACGCCCAGCGAACTGCCACCGCCAATCTCCGTGGCAGCCAAGGTGCCGGCCATGAGGATTGGACCCAGGCGGCGCCCTGCCACCATGAAATCTTTGTTGCTCGAGATCTTGTTCTTGGCATACCAGCCAACGAAAAGCATGATGCCCATGTAGGCAATCACGACTGCAATGACAATCCATGAAACCGTCATCGTAACTCCCTCCTTATCAAAAAAGACGCTGCATGCGAATCATCATGATCCGTATTGCAGCGCCTTTGCTGTGAACAATTTATTTTTATAATTTATAAAAGGTAATTTATGCCAGCAATGCTTTCATGACATCTTCATAGCATTGCGTTACTTTTAACAGCTGATCTACTTCGATGTATTCATCAATCGTATGGGCGAGATTCTCTCGCGATGGTCCCAGTCCGATGGTCTTGATGCCAGCTTCGCCAGCATAATGGCTGCCATTCGTGCAAAAATTATACTGTGTGATCTCTGGACGAAATCCATCTGCCTGCAGCTCGCGTACGACCTTCTGCACAAACGGTTCTTCTTTGTCGTAAAGCCAGCCCGGGAAGAAACGCTTGCCGGTGATCTCATTTCCCGTCCAGCACGTCTCTTTGCCCACAGCATAGGAAATCTTATAGGAAGCCTCCGGATCCTCCTGCATCAGCTTGTCCAAGGCCGCCTGCAGCGGTGCGAGTACCGATCTCGGCGTCTCTCCCGTCAGGAGGCGACGGTCATACGTCGCTTTACAGTATGCAGGGACAACGGACGCGCCCGGATACGGCGATGATTTGATATCCGTAAGTTCCAGGATACCATCGCCAAGTACCGGATGATGTGGTACCTCCACTTGGCGGAGCGCTGCAATGGCTTTCGTGATCTTATACACAGCGTTGATGCCTTTTTCCGGATTGGCCGAATGGCAGGGCTTGCCAAAGGATTCCAGGACAATCTCAGCCCTGCCCCGCTGACCGACTTTGACGTTGAGGCCTGAGGCTTCGCCAATGACGACGATATCCGGATGGACCTGCTGACTGATGGCCCGGGAGGCAACGCCTTCAAAACATTCTTCATGCACAACACCAGCTACATAGATTTCCCCGGCAAAATCCCGTCTGCTGTCTCTGGCAAAGAAGCTGGCTGCTGAGGTCATGGCTGCCAATGCGCCCTTCATATCCGATGTGCCGCGTCCATAGATGCGGTCATCATGTAGCTCTGCCCCAAAAGGCGGATACTGCCACGCCGAGGGATCTGGCACCGGCACGGTATCCATATGGCCATCAAACAAGAGTTTCGACCCCGGACGTCTTCCCTTGATGCAGCCGATCACATTGCCGTAATCATCTGCTGCCGCAGAATCAAAGCCATTTGCTTTCATGAACGCCATGAGATGCTCGGCCACGCCTTTTTCCTGACCGGAAAGGCTCGGGATACGAATCAGTTCCCGGCAAAATCCTACTACCTGTTCCTTGCGTTCCTGTTCCATACTTGCCCTTCCTTTCTCAAAGGCTGGCATGTTCGCCATCCCAGACCACACGACGATAATTCAAGAGATCCGTCGCTCCCTCCGTGCTGAAGCAGAGGAGGACAGAATGACAATCCAGACGAAGCTTTTCTTTCAGTTGCTCATACTGCTCATCCATCAGCAGCGAAATAGCTGCGCCGCTCGTGACCGCACCGCTTTCTCCCGAGATGACGCGAGAATCGTCACCGGCAGGAGCCCCGAGGAGCCGCATGCCTTTGGCGGCAATGCTGTCATCACAGCGCAGTGCATAATCGGCCGCTCCAGCCAGTACCTCCCAGCCCAGGCGGCAGGGTTCCCCACAGGCAAGGCCTGCCATCATCGTTGGCATATCGCCCGTCACCGCATGAAGCCTGCCATCGGCGGCCTGTGCCGTGCGGAAAATGCAATCCGCCTGCTCGGGTTCCACGATGACGATGACGGGTTTCTCTTCTCCCGGATAAACATTAGCGAAGAATCCGCTTACAGCAGACGCCATGGAACCAACGCCTGCCTGCAAGAAGATATGCGTGGGTCTTTCCGGCAGCTGCTCATAGGCTTCCAGAGCCATCGTGCCATAGCCCTGGATGATCCAGCGGGGAATATCCTCATAGCCATCCCAGGAAGTATCCTGCACGAGGACCCAGCCCTTTTCCTTGGCCTCTTGCGCTGCTTTGCGCACGGCATCATCATAATTGAGATCCGTGATGGAGGCTTCGGCTCCTTCGTTCCGGATATTCTCCAGACGTTCCGGACTCGTCCCTTTTGGCATGTAGACGACCGCATGCTGCTTTAATTGCTTGGCCGTCCAGGCAACGCCCCGGCCATGATTGCCATCCGTAGCCGTAATGAACGTGATTTCTCCCAATTCCCGGTGAATCTCATCGGAAATCATGCGCTCATACGGCAAGTCCGTTAAGGGGACGCCCAACTTCTTGGCCAGATAATTGCCGATGGCATAACTGCCGCCCAGGACCTTGAACGCATTGAGGCCGAAGCGATACGATTCATCCTTCACCAGGAATTTCCGGATGCCCAGGAGCCCGGCCAGATGGTTCAAATCACGCAGCGGGGTCTGCCGATACATCGGGAACGATGCATGGAATTGCCGCACCTCCTGTATCGTTTGTTCATTCAGCCAGACCGGAGCTTGCCAGGCATCCGGCCTACGAGGGAAAGCTGCTGCTTGCATAGCATCATCCTCCTAAAAAAAATAGACGCTGAGATCCATCTCTCAGCGCCATTGCTTTTCTCTTTCTGAGATAAATATATCTCATTTTGAGAAATATGTCAATCACAAAATGCTCGTTCATAAATTGTATTCACGTATTTTTCGATACAGTGTCGCCCGGCTGATGCCCAGAAGAGAGGCTGCCTTATCCGTCCGGTCCGTTTTGCGTGCCTCATCCTTCACTTCTGCCAGGGCACGCCGTATCGTCTCCTTTTCCAGAGATGCCAGATTCAGATTTGGCACAGCCTTTACGGATTGTCCCTCCTGCTCCACGCAGCTCAGGTTACTGACGATGAGTTCTGCCATCTTCGTGAGGAACTGGATCATCCACTCCTTATTCTGAAAGAAATGCTTAGATTGCTCGGGCGTGAAGCTCACCAGACCGATTGCCCCGACCGCTTTGCCATGCAGGACGAGCGGTGCTGCCAGTTCCATCTGCTCCGGGCAGTGCTGGTAATTCGGACAGGGCTCGCACAGGACATGAAAGCCCGGATGCTCGATCAGGATCAGCTGCTTGGTTGCCATGACGTGCCTATAGACGAAGCCCGCATTCATCAGTTCGCCGAACTGCGTATGATATTTTCCCGTTCCTGCAATGCGGATAAAATTGCAATCTGCCACCTCTACTTCCAGACCAATCACATCCGCAATGGCCTGCGCCGTTTTCTGCACCACAGGCTGGATCTTGCTCAGCAAGCTATCTTCCATGTTTCTGCACCCCATTACATCGTTCTGATTCTCCAGACAAATATGCCAATCGTATCAATGATATATCGTATATTTTAGCACAGAAGCAACATCCCCGCCATCTGCGCCTGCGGAAAGCGAGGGACAATCCCCGCAAACGACGCGGCGGCACCTTATGCGGCAAAGATCATCTGCAGTCCCACTCTGCCCCCGGCGGCAGCAGCAGGGCGTGAATCAGGGTGAAATGCGACGGCAAGCGATCCTTGCACCATTCAAGCTCGATGCCGAAAAGGTCCTTGGCAATGGCAGTCAGATCAAAGCCGAATGCATCCAGCGAATACCGCATGATGTCCGGTTTCCGGCAGGGTTCGCCCTTGCGGCGCGCACAGCGGCAACAACGGTTGCAGCCCCCGGAGGAAAGGCTGATGCTGTGCGGGATCTGCGCTTCCATGTCTCTGAGGCGGTCTTCCATCTTCTTCTTGACGCGGATGACGATGTCATAGCCCGTCTTCCGGACAAGCTCGGGGGTATTGGCCGCTTCTCTGACCGCTGCCGGCAACGTGATATACGCGCAGAATACAGCAATCCGCTCATAGCCCTGGAAGTATTGCTCCGGGGAAAAAGACAGCGGCGGGCAGCTCCACACGGTCTCGTAGTTGGGGCAGGCCCGGCAATAACCGATGAAGCGCTCACGGTCCTGGTATTTGCGGATAAAATCGGACAGCGGGACCAGGCGCTGTTCTACGGCAACGGCTTCGCGTTCTTGTTCTGCATTATGTTCCATTTTCGTCGTTCCTCCACACTCCACATCATCAACAAAGCAACAGCTTCGCGGCCGGATTCGGCAAGAAGCAAGATGCTGCGTCCATGCACGTGAAGCCTTCTTCAATGGCTACTGCATTTACGATGGTAAGGTACCAGGCAACAGTACATCGCTCCGCTGGCTCTGGAGTCGGCTCCGTCGGTGCGCTGCCGCTTCCGGCAGTTCCTGTCGAATCAGACAGACGCATCGCTGAATCTGACATTTGAGTTATTTTTCTGCCTTATGGTTGAATAGCAACAGAATGGATGTAGTCTTTCACAATAGGAACAAGAATGTCCACGAACTTCCGGCTCCACTCCACATGAAATTTTGCCATGACAAGCCAGTCTTGTTCGTGTTCAAGATTGACATCTGTAAGCGAAATCGTAATCATCGAAGCCTTACCATCATCAAAGCGATTCCACTGCAATGGTACTCCCATCTTCGTCTCGATCTCTGATTTATGCCGATAAATGAAGTCAAAGGCCCTTTTATTCTCTGCCTTTGACGGCTTGCCAAGATAAAGCCCCACACGTGCCTCATGCAGCAGTGCAAGGCAATAGATGTTGAAGTCACTTACGCCAAAGTAACCATTCATCGAAGAGTTTAGATGCGGATTATCATTATCAAAGCACTTGTTGTCCGTATTTTCTTGCTGAAGAAGAGGCAAGGCATACTTCCAGTATCTCATCCGGATGTCGCCTTTGCTGTCATCCTTCGAGGGCTCTGATTTTTCGTCTTTCAGATAGAAGACCAAATCCATCGGATCAAGATGATACAACGGGAACAAACGGCGTAATGCCGAAATCTTCATTTTGGTATTCGTATTTCGCTCCATATAGATATGATCATCAAACTCCATGGGTTCACGCATTTTATCTGTAGTATTGCTGAAGTATGATTTCAGGATATTATTTTCGTCCTTTTGACAGACAAGTTCTGTCAGAATAGATTGATCCAAGGAATGCAAATATCTGACAACATGTACATACATATCTTGCCAGCTATCCACTGCCATTTCTGCATTCTGGTAGCTGTACTTAAAGATGTTGCGACCCTTCAAAACATAGTTTTCATCATCAAGGGTACAGGAATCAAAGGCTTTTTCCTTTGGCTTGAAGTTTGTTTTAGGCATCTTCCAAATGACATCAGCTGCTTTCTTCACCATAGCATCGCTGCGCTCTTTTAGCTCTTCCTCACCCCACTGCTCTTGCTTCGCCAATTCCTGATTCATGCGCAAACCACTATGACGATAACCATGCTCTGCATCACGTTTTTGGCGAAAAGATGCATTGCTCATGACCGAGTTATACGCTGTGATAGTCAGGTTTCCTAAACGATGCAGCCAAGTAGTATGAATTTCTTCTGCATTCTCACCAAGAGCTTGCTTCCACCCGGTCGACAGGCTTTGCGGCATGATATGTTCGATGCTATAGGTTCCATTATCGAGTAACGTGTAGACATCCTTTGTTTCTTTAGTCCCATAATTTTCAAAGCGCTCAAAAAGATAATCTTTATATTTACCGCGCATTGGATAGATAGCCTTAGTCGATAATGCTTGTGAAAACTCCCTATCATCAGGAAATCTTCCTCTATCCCTTTTGGAAAGTAATGCATATATAAACTTATCCACATAATCAGCTGCCGTGTTGTCATAATGCAGGATTTCACGATTCAGATTTAAGAATATCTTGTTGAGAGCATTCGTCGGTACATCACAGATATTGCGCCGGAACAGATATGTCTCTGTAATTAAAAAAATCCGTCTCACATCATCGGTAGAAAGCTTTTTCCCATCTTGATTCAAGCGCAGTACTTCCATAAAGAATGGCATAGTGACCGTCACATCGAGCCGATTCAGTCGATCCATGCAATCATCCAGCTCTTGATCATTTAATCCACTCTTGCCTGAAATCAATCTATTGTATAGAGCTGCATACTTTTTCATATCTGCCAAGAGTTCGCCAAGTAGGAGCTGATGCTTTTCTGTATATTCTTTGAATGCTTTATACACCGTTGAGATTGTTGGGGTTACTTGTGTCTTGACACTGATGTAGTCACGAACAAAGCGGCTTGTCTGTCCAGATGTATAAACCTCAATCTTCTCCCAATATTTCGCATAATATTCTTCTTGTTGCGCTGGAGCAAGTCCCATCAAAATATAATTTCGAATCTTATCACCTTCTTCAAGCGCCAAGCCCGTTGAATTCAAGCTTTCGAAAATGAGCTGAGCATTGTCATCCCGCTCTAGCGTGATGCTGATGATCTGAAGTTTTC
>JAQYBD010000087.1 GCA_029338835.1 Selenomonadaceae bacterium
GACAGGACCACGTCCCCGCTGCCGTCCTGCGCAGCAATCAGCTTGGTCGTCAGTCCCATGTCTTTCTGTTGTTGGTCATTCAGGTTCACCAGTTGGGAGAAATCCGTGACCCCCGTGGTGATGGCCGCTCCCTTTTCGATGCCGCCGACAGTCGTACCATCGCTGGTATCTCCGGTCAGATCCTTGCCCACAGCCACCTTGCCGGCATAGAGCTTCACCTCATTGGTGGCGTTGATCTTGCCCAGCACGCTGATAGTGCCGCTGGCATTGATCCGGATGTTGGCAGTCCCGTTCTTGATGGCTTCCAGTTCCGTATCCCCATAGGCACCGGTGGCAAAGTTCCCCTTCAGGATTTCATAGGATCTCTGATCCTTATCCGTAAGGTCCTGGGTCCAGGAAGGAGCCATGACATAGAGGGATCCCGTATTGATGACGCCGCTCTTGCCGACGACCATGCCGCCAGGACTCAGGAAGAACAGGTTGCCGCCGATCTGCTTGTTGCGGATGGCATTCAGCGTACCGTTGATATCGATGCGGGTATCCACGAAGTTCAGCAGGTTCTGGGCTTCCCTAGTGTCTTTTTCCGTATGGAAATACATATTGGCAATCTTATTGGCATCCAGCTGGAAATTCTTGAACTGATTGACGGCATTGTTCTCGCCGCTGTACTTCTGGGCGTAGATCTCAAAGACATTATTATTAGCCGTGTAATCCTTGCCATTGGCAGCCGTGATTTTCGGATTATCGGCTGCAAGGACACTTGCAGGGCTCATCACGAGCCCTGCGGCCAGCAATGTCGACAGCACCTTGTACGTCAATTGGCTTTTTTCAGCTTCTGCTTTATGTTTGGCGCCAAGGCGCTCATTTTTCCGGTTGATATGGCGTGAATAACTCATAATGGCCTCCTTTTAAATGGAATGATTATGCCGACGATTTATCCGTATATATGATCCATGCAGTCAGAATGTACCGTTCAGTGAGAAATGGACGCGTGTCCGGCTCTGCTCCTCGTCGTTGATCGTGCGGATCAACGGGAAGGCCAGGGCCGCATTGAGGTAGAGATGCTGGCCGAGATTGCCCTTGAGGCCGAAGCCCGTGCCGACGAGATTGCGGTCGTCAAAGGCACTCCGGCCCCAGACGCGGCCGCCGTCGAGGAAGACATAGGCGTTGATCTGATGATCCCTCGCGATGGGCCAGTTGTACTCGGCACTTGCCAGGAAGCCGCCATCGCCGCCAATGAGGCTTTCCTTGTAGCCGCGGACGCTGTACATGCCGCCGAGATAGAACATCTCTGCCGACGGCAGGTACTGCGTACTCGAGAGCTGCCCATTGAGGCGCAGATTCCACGACTGGCCATGGCGGAACTGCTTCTGGAACAAGGTCGTCAGTTCATACTTGCCATACGTGCGGCTCGTGTCCTCGATGTTCGTGTAGCGGCCGAAGCGGTAGCCGTGCTTCTGATACCAGATGGTCGAACGTCCGTAATCGATCTGGTCGTAAAACAGCTGGAAGCTGTGCAGTCGGTCATTGACCCAGGGCATGCCATAAAAGCTCGTATGCGAACTCTGGTAATTGTAGTCGAGGCCGATTTCCGATTTGACCGTTTCGGTCGTCCTGACCGGCGTCGTCAGGAACAAATCGTAAGCATACGAATGCCCCCGTACCCGCAGCGGCTCCAAGGCACCGTCCGTGATATGGACGCTGTTCGTGCTGTATGAGAGTCCTGCCTTGCTGCCCTGATGGTCGATGGGAACCGTATAGGTTCCGGCAAAGGATTTCGTGCCCTGCGAGAACAGGGTGCTGAGGAACAGGGAATCGCGGTTGCCCGTCAGACTGCGGTCCTGCCAGTACACGCCGCCGCGGTAAAGGCCGCTCGTCTTGTAACCGGCATTGTCGGCCATGATGCCGAAGACCTCTTTCTGCGGCTCGATGGCCGTGATGACATAATCCGTCGTGCCCGCTGCCGTTCCGGCTTTCATGGCAATGCGCAGCTGGGCATCGTTGGTCGCATTGAAACGCAGGAGGTCGCGGTTGAGTTCGTTGATATTGGCGACTTCGCCCTCCTTGAGGGATACACGGTCACGGATGTAGTAATCGTTCGTCGTCGCATTGCCCTGCAGCTTGACCTCGCCCGTCTTTCCCTCGATGAGTTCGATGCGCACGACGCCATCATGGATGGTCTGCGGTGCCAGATAGGCACGGCAGGTCAAGTAGCCCTTCGCATCGTAGAGCTTGTTGATTTTCGCCACGAGTGCGTAAAGATTCTCGATGCTCACATCCCTGCCGACGTATTCCTGCGTGACGGCTTCGATTTCTTCCGCCTTGAGGACGCTTGAAGCCGGCATATCCACGCGGCTTAAATGGAACGTCACCTTTTCTTCGTTGGCAGGCGTTTCCGGTCTCTGCCCTTCCACCTGTGCGGCTGCCTTTTCCTCCGCCAAGCGGTGCTGCGTGTACTGATATTCAAGATACTGGCGCGTCCGGCTGAGCTGGACGCCCGAATCGTTATAGCTGGCCGGACGGTCAGACGGTATATCGGGTGCCGCTTCTGCCGCCGTCATGCCGCAGCCGCCCAAGATGATGGTCAGGAGTAAACGTGCGATTTGCTGATTCGTCATGAGTGATTGCCTCCTATGGTGTTCCTCGTTTCTTTATTCCCACTATCTTTCCTATATTCCGATTATTATGAAGTCAGATGCTCTTCGCTGATGGTCAGGACCTGCTCAAAGAGGTATGCCATGAGCTGCTTGCGGCCTGATACCTTGTAACGTGCGCAGATCTCATTGACGTGATAGCGCACCGTGCGTTCCGTGATGCCAAGTGCTGCCGCGATCTGCGGATATGTCTTGCCCTGTACCATGTGAAAGAGGATCTGGTTCTGCCGTTTCGTCAGTTCCCGGATCTCCTGGAATTTCTTCTGGCGCAGTAGTTCTGTCATGTATTCGAAATTGCGCCGGCCGATCTCTGCCGGAAAAACTTTTTCGTCGTGCATGAACGACCAGGGATTCGAGGCATGGATGTGGCTGATGAAGCACTTGCCCTCCTCATCCTGACGCACGATGATGGTCTTGCGCTGCCATTCGCTCAGGATCTTCCCCGTTTCCGGCGTGACGTTGAGCAGATATTCGCAGATGACCAGGCAGACATCGCGCGCGAGCAATTGGGCTTCATATACCTCGTCCTGGATCTCGACGGGCGGCACGACCCGCTCCCGGCGCTGCTCCGCAAAATACTGGCAGGCCATGCCCAAGGTACAGAAAACCTCGTTTTTGCCCGCGCCAATCCAGCTGAAACCATGCGGATCCGCTGCCGACAGGATATCCTTCACCGGTTTCTTCTTCTCATAAAAGTCATGCGTCAGATTCCGGGCCATGACCATCGCCTGTTTCTTGAAGCACTCTTGATCTGTGAACATGGCAAAAATCCTCCATTTCCCAGTTTCTGCTTTCATTATAATGAATTCAAGTTTCCACGTCCCTGTCACAACCGACAGTGAAATGAGAGAAAAAACAGCTATACTATGACTGCTGATTTCCGTTTAATTCCCATACCCCGTCGCCTGGAGTCTGCCTCTTATTCTTTTGTCATGCTGCTGCCAGCAGATGCCGGCTTTTCGTCTACCGATGAAGAGTACTCAAAGAGGTATGCCATGAGCTGCTTGCGGCCCGCCACGTGATAGCGGTTGCAAATCTCCGTGATATGATAGCGCACCGTGCGCTCCTTGATGCCCAGGATCTCGGCAATCTGTACATACGTCTTGCCCTGCATCACCTGGAAGAGGATCTGGTTCTGTCGCTTCGTCAGCTCCTTGATTTCCTTGAATTTCTGCTTCTGCATGAGTTCTTCCATGTATTCATAATTGCGCCGGCCGATCTTCGTCGGGAAGTATTCGTCCTGGCGCATGAGAGCCCAAGGATTGGATGTATGGATGTGGCAAATCCATATCTTGCCGTCTTCATCCTGACGCACAACGAATGTCACGCGCTGATGCTCACTGATGACCTGCTCCGTATCAGGCGGCGTTTCGACGACGTATTCACAGATGACCACACAGATTTCCGGCGTAAGGATCTGTGCCGTATACTTCTCATCGTGGATATCGAGGGGAGGCACCGCCATCGTGCGGCGCTGCTCGCTGAAATACCGCTTGGCTGATTTTAAATCGTAAAAGATCTCATGCTCAGCCGAACCAATCCAACTGAAACCGCGGGGATCTGCCTGATCCAGCAGTTCCTCGATGGTCTTGCGCTTCTCATAAAAATCGTGATTGATATTACGGGCCAGGATCTCTGCCTGCCCCTTGAAATTATTTGCATCCATAAACATGATTCGCGCCTCCATTTCCAGTACCTGCGGGGATGTCACACAAAAATCACGCTGTGATGCTCCTAATCCGAATGCAGGGAAACCAAAGAAAATGTATACTCCGTTCTTCCTTAGGATAGCACACATTCAGACGTCCTAACCGAAAATGTCACAAAAGGGCTGTTATTTGTCATGAAACGCAAAATCGATGTACAAACTGCCGCGACAGCAGCAAAAAAAAAGCCCCGCCGCTAAAATACGGAAGGGGCCGGATGATCAATCATATTGTTCCAGGAAGCTGTGTTCTTTGCCTGCCTGCTTGTACTTCAAGACGGTGTCAAGATTGACGTTCTCAAGTGCATGGAAGATATTGCCGGGGACCTGGGAATTGGTCTCGGCCAGCCTGGCAATGAGCTTCTTGACTTCAAGACGCTTGGAGTCCGTCGTGCCATCCGTGTGGCAAGTCGAACACGTCTCAGTGAATTTGCAGGCGCACTGGATGAAATAGAGGCCATTGTCATCGCGCCAGCGTTTGATGTCTGCTTCATGGATATAGTAGAGCGGTCGGATGAGTTCCATGCCGGGACAGCTCGTACTCCTGACCTTCGGCATCATCGTGCGGATGGTACCGGAGTAAAGCATGCTCATGAGATTCGTCTCAATCACATCATCGAAGTGATGGCCGAGTGCGATCTTGTTGCAGCCAAGCGCACGCGCCTTGCGGTAGAGATAGCCGCGGCGCATCTTGGCACAGAGATAGCATGGCGATTCTTCCACGTGGAAGACCGATTCGAAGATATCCGTCGAGAAGAATGTCAAGGGTACATGCAGCAGCTTCGCATTCTCCTCGATGATGCGACGGTTCATCTCGTTGTACCCGGGATCCATGCAAAGGAAGACGAGTTCGAATGGGAATTTGTTGTGACGCTTGAGTTCCTGGAAAAGCTTCGCCATGAGCATCGAATCCTTGCCGCCTGAGATGCAGACGGCAATCTTGTCACCCGGGCGCACGAGGTCGAATTTGCAGACAGCCTCGACAAATTTGCTGGCAATCTTATGCTTATATTTCTTGCGCAGGGAATTCTCGATGCGCTTGAGGCGCTCTGCATCTTCTGCCGCCTCGGCCGCCTCGCGCTCCAGTTTCCGCTGCAGCCAGAGCGCATAGCCTCCCTGCAAGGAAACAGCGGTATATCCCTGCTCGCGGAGATTCTGCGCGAGACCCAGGCTGATTTTGCCCCACATGCAGATGCAGACGATGAGCCTGTCCTCCGGCAGATCGCAGCCACCCTGCTGCAGCTCCAGCGGATTGAGATTCTGCGCGTCTGGCAGCGAACCTCGCTCAAAGGCCACCTCATCGCGGATATCGATGAGATAGACTTCATGAGGAGGCAGCATTGCCAGCTCCTCCACAGTGATTTCCTGTCTCGTCTTATAGGCTTCCATAAAAACAGTCATATGCGATATATTCTTCCTTTTCCTTTCATCGATCGTTATCGGTCAAAGTCCGTGACAATCTGGTCTTCGTTGCGTTTCTTGGCCAGATACATGTAGAGATCCGCACGGGATACGAGGGACTTGATGGTATCGTCCTCCCGGACTACCGTGATGCCAATCGCTGCACGGCAGGTTATCGTCTTGCCATTCTCCGTCGCCTCGCAGCTGTTGGCAACCTTCAGGAGACGCCGTGCTGCGCCCCGGATGTCCTCGGGCTGTCTCAGATGCAGCAGGCCCACGAACTCATCGCCGCCCCAGCGGCAGAACGTATCCGCTTTCCGGCCATACTTCCGCAGGGCAACCCCGAACGCACGCAAGAGACTGTCACCGGCAGTATGCCCATATGTATTATTGATGTCGTGGAAATTATTGACATCGGCAAAGAGTACGGCAAACGGCTGTCCCGTCCGCCGATAGATCTCCATCGCCTCATCCAGGCAGACCTCCATGAATTTCCGCCCGGGCAGGCACGTGAGCGGATCCTGCGTGGCCGTCTCGTAGATGGCCTTTACCAGCTTTTGGTCATAATTCTCCTCCGTCAGCGGCACAAAAAAAGCCACGAGTTCTTTGACCTTGCCATCCGCGTCCGCCAGTGGCACGAGCGTATTGCGCAGCAGGACGTCCTTGCCGTCCTTGTGACGCATGAACATCTCCAGCGTCTTGGGCCTGCCCGTCGCATAAGCAATGATGGCCGGACAATGCGCACCGATATGGCTGCTGTCCGTGAACGAACAGCCGAGCGGCATCTCCACGCACCGCTTGCCCTGCATCTCTTCTGCTGAAAAGCCGAGGATTTGCTCTGCCGCAGGGTTCCAGTAGAGTACCGTATGATCCGGCCGCAGCACATAGCAGCCAATCGGCACGGCATCCATCAGCGTCTTCAGCATCCGGTTGCCCTCCGTCAAACTTCCTGCCACGTCTCGCAGCATATCCGTGCCTCCTCTCTCTGGTCCATGTTCCCCTGAAATTCTCCCCGAAATATCTCTCATGACCTTGCCTTTCTGCACGTCCGTTCTTCAAGCTGCTTTCCCAGCTCTTTTCCGCAATAGGCTCTCTGCCTTCTTATTTCATTCTACTAGGATTTGCCAAGATTGACAACGCAAAAAATCCCATCGGCCAATGACCGATGGGATCTGAATGTTCGTATCGAACGAGCAATCAACGCTTCGAGAACTGAATGACGCCGAAAAGCCCTTATTTATAAGGATTCAACAGTCTCTTTGTATATTGTACGTATAGTTTATCGCAACAAGCACAGTGCGATGGACGTTACTAGGATTCCAGATGATTGACAACGCAAAAATTACCACAGCACAATCTTGTTACCACATGCAAACGAATCTGTCGAACTTGTACGCAAATCTCAGTCAAATAGTTTGATTGATTGGTATCCATCAATATACAACGCTCTCGCCATCGGCTGGCATATCGTAATTCACGACGCCACGAGAGGCCAGTCGGCCGCGCATCGCATGACGAGTGATGGATGCATGAGCAACATTGTCCATATGCGTGATATAGAGTCTGGCATCAGGAGCTGCAAGTGACACATTCCAGACATCTTCATCCCCCATGATCAGACGGCCATTCTCGAGAGTCTCCGCTGCACAGGCATTGAGGGCGATTACTCCTGGTCGGAATTTCTCAATGGTTGCAGCGACTTCCTCATACCAGATGGTATCGCCAGCAAGATAGAATGTCTTTTCGTCTTTTGCTTCAAAGAGGACGCCCATGGCATTCCCGCAGGGGAGGTAGGTGCCGTGGAGA
>JAQYBD010000088.1 GCA_029338835.1 Selenomonadaceae bacterium
CTAGTTGCTGTTCGGGCGTGAGTTCGCGTTTTCGTTTTGCCATTGTGTTCATCCTTTGCGGTTGCGAGTGATTCTGTCAGTATGCCAGAACCGACGTTGACTTGTAAAGGCCTTTTACACAAACTATTTTACACTCCCCCCTAGTCTTATTTTATGCATCAAAAAAGCACCCACGCTGTGAGTGCTCGAGTATTCGTACAGGCCATAGGTTTCAGGCCTGCCGGTAAGGAAACTTTTGGAAAAAAAAGGGGGGGGGAATTCTGCCGGTGTTGGCTTCCAGCGTAAAATGCCGGCGTTTGCGAGTGTCGTCTCCTCGCTTGCGCCATGATGGCGGCAGCGCGAGGACTCGAACCCCGCTTGCTGGGATTTGCGGGCCCAGCGGTTTGCCACGTAACCTAGCTGCCATGCCGGGCGGGATAGCGCGTATCGCAAGAAATTGCAAGGATTTGAACGCCATTATGAAAGTGCCCCGCCCATGATGTATGGTATGGTTTTGGAGAGTTATCGTCCGTCTCATCCAGACATCCGATGCTACTATTATCTCACAGATCTTTATCAAAATCCGGCACAAAAGCGGAAGTAAAGCGGCACAAAAGCGGAAGTATTTTTATCATTGTACTTATCCACAGAATCCTGTGACTTATCAAAGCTCTGCGAAGTGAAACGCCATCTGCTCGGGGACAGCATCCTCGCCGAAGATGATGGCCGCCATCGCTTCCACAGCCCGCCCGCCAATCTTCCGCGCCCATGTCTCCGAGATGTACAGGTCCACTGCTAGTTCCACCCATGTTTTCCGCTCGAAATAGTAGCCCCTCAGCAGATACTGCTCCCGATCGCCGAGACAGGAAAGTGCATGGTCGACAAGCTTCAGCCGGTGCTCGATGGCGTCCGCCTGGGCATCGCACCATGCCGCCATCTTGGCCTTCTTCGTGCGCCGATCGGCGGCTGCCTCCACGGCATTGAGCTCCGGTGAGCCGCCGCCAGCCTGGTCCCCATACTTGGAAATCGGTGCCGCAATATCAGATCCCTCCAAAAGCTCCTCTCGGATGGTCTTGGCCCGCATGCGCATACTCTCCGCCGACCCCTGCATCCGGCCATATTGGCTCAGGTAGCGCTTCACGATTTCAACGTAGTCATTGTATTCCTTAAGCTCTTTCACGATATCTCCTCCCGCGCAAAAGCCAGAGAGACGCGCCGCCTCCCTGGCGTACCATCATTTCTTTCAGCTCAACATCGTGCCTCGGCTTCCCTCTCTTCCTTGAGTGCCTCCAGCACAATCAGCAGCGCACAGTCAAGCTTCTCATCCGTATCGACCTCCATCGGACAGCCCAGGCAAGCGCACTCCGTATACTTCTGGCAGTACCGCCGCTTCATACCGAGGACAGCTGTTTCTTCAATCTCACTGAGCTTGGCTAAATGCTTTTCCTTCATGATTCATCCTCCTTCATCCCGTAATCAGCCCAAGGATTAAGATCTTTACCAACAGAACAAGTAACGTGCTTTACGCCGTCACGATAGGTACTCCCTGTAGATATGCCAATCACCGCAAACACATCCGAATGAAATAAATCTTCGGTACAACCATTCTTAAAAGCACACTGGACATTCTTCGTATTATGCGGGCACCCACGGCAATCTGTATACCAATATTTTGGCTTCGTGTATATCCATCGGTTTCCAACTTTTATTGCCCTCTTGCCTTCTAGCAAGATTGGCTTTACCTCGCACATAGCCATCACTCCTTCCTGAAACGCCGGCCATCATCACGCCTGGCGTTGCGCTCATTGACTTCGTACAGAAATTTCTGGCGCTCGTCCTCATCACACCACATACTGTCCATAAAAGTCGTTGTAGCTACAATCAGATCCGTACACTCTCGCATCAAATGGTCGCGACGCTCCTGAAAAACGTTCATACCAAGATGCTTTTCCGTACAATCTCGTACACTATCAAAAGCACCCACAACCTCTTCAAATTCTTCACGTACTTTATCGAGCTGCTGTGACCAACGCCAATCCTCATAGAGTGGCCCGTCGCAAGGATGCGGCAGTATAACGGCCGCCTTACCGCGCCGATATCCGTCCGCCACACCCTTCTGATATCCATCCCTTTCGCCGCGCGAATACTCACGCTCTAAAGCCTTATCAAGATAGGCACGGATTTCTTTCTTGTCCATATTATCCTCTCCTTATCTCTGCTTTCACGGCATCCATCAAGGCGTCCTGCCCTGCCGCTTTCTGGGATAGTGCCTGCATAACCTTGGTATCGATAGTGCCCTCGGTCACGAGGTGATGCACGATGACCGGCTCTTTCTGTCCCTGCCGATAGAGTCGCGCATTGGCCTGCTGGTACTGCTCGAGGCTCCAGGTCAAGCCGTACCACACAATGATATGGCCTCCTGCCTGCAGATTGAGTCCGTAGGCCGTACTTGCTGGATGCGCCAGCAAGATCTCGATGCGCCCTGCATTCCAGTCCCGCAGCTCCTCGGCGCCACGCAAGACCCGCGCCTTGGGGAAAGCCTCCAGCAGCATATCGAGGTCATGCTGGTAGGCATAGAATACGAGGACAGGCTTCCCCGGATTCGCCTCGACGATGTCCGCCAGAGCGTCAAGCTTGGCATGATGCAGGGTCACGACCTGATGCTTGTCATCGTAGACGCGCCCATTGGCCATCTGCAGCAGTTTATTGCTGAGAGCCGCCGCGCTCATCGCCGTGATCTCCGTATCCTGCATCTCGAGTATCAAGTCGCGGTGCATCCTGTCATAGGCCTTGCGCGACTCGGGCGGCATCCGGATGCGGATGACATTGTCGATGCGCTCCGGTAGGGTGATGTAATCCTCAGCCTTGAGGCTCATACACGTATCCCCCAGGGCGTCATAGATACCCCGCTCGCAGCTCGTATCCCGCAGCTTGTAGCTGTAGACGACGTAGCCGTTGCGCCGATCGGGCACGAACCAGCGATTGCGGTACATCGTCATGCTCTTGCCGAGGCGCTTGCCTCTGTCCAGCAAGTAGATCTGGCTCCAGAGGTCCATCAACGTATTCGGTGCTGGCGTGCCCGTCAGGATGACGCGGCGACTGAAAAGTGGCAGCACCTTGCGCAGCGCCTTGAAGCGCTTGGCCTGCGGATTCTTGAAGCTCGACGATTCGTCGACGACCAGCATGTCAAAGGGTGGGTCATAGAAATAGTATTCCATGAGCCAGACGATATTCTCGCGGTTCGTCACGTAGCAATCCGCGTCGGCCATCAAGGCCCGCTCGCGCTCGGCCTTTGAGCCCAGGACCGTTGAGAAGCGCAGGCACTTCGTGTGCTCCCACTTCTTCGCCTCGTCCTGCCAGGTCGACTCCGCCACAGACTTTGGCGCGATGATCAGCACCTTGCGCACCTCGAAGCGGTCGTAGATGAGCTCCGCAATCGCAGACAAAGTGATGACCGTCTTGCCGAGGCCCATGTCTAAAAAGAGCCCATAGCAGGGATGCTCGAGAATACGGCGCTCGGCCTCCGCCTGATACGGATGCGGCTTAAATATCATATTCACTCAACCCTTCCTTCATCTCCGCATCTTCCTCCTGTCGGAGAACCTCAAGGACATAGCCCAGGCACTTGCGCGCCGAGTCATCATCACTGACGACGAAAGCCGCAAAGTGCATCCGTTTCAACGTTTTCTGCCAGAATACTTGCAACGGGCGGAGCTGCTTGCCTACCTGCTTCAGCTCGACAAAGACGACATGGCCGCCCGGCGTCAGGATGATCCTGTCTGGCACGCCTGCATGACCCGGGCTGACGAATTTCAGATACAGACAATCCCACTCCTCAAGAATCATGCCGAGATTCTTCTCGATATCGCGTTCCAGTTTGTTCATATACAGAGGACACCTCCTAAAGTAAAAATCTAGGGTCACGTCAACAATGTCAACAGATTTTTCAACTTCTATTACTAAAGCAAAAATAGAGAGTTTAGAGCGTCATATAAGTCCTCGCGCGCGCGTATACGCTCTATTTTAAAAAAAATAACTTTATAAGAAAAAATTGTTGACACTGTTGACGACATCCTTCAAACCATTGCTGTATAAGGCTTCATCGGCGTCAACAATCCGTCAACAAAACGTCAACAGAAGAAAAATCGTTGACACCGATATTTCACCCTACATCAAATCGTTGACAGCTCTGTTGACACTATCGTCAACGATTCTTTCCTTTTCATCCTCTTGATTCTGTTCATTCAGCGCGGACTTTTTCGGCGTTTTCACGCGGTCATAAGCCCTCTGCCGACCGTAAAGAGGGAACCGGACCATCCCGCTTTTGCTCTTGCCGTCTCGGTGTGGCTTCCAGCCTGGCATATGCTGCATAATGGTATTGAGGTTCCGAGCATCAAGATTCCGCATGGATTTCTGCGAATTGCCCAGGCACTCGCACCAGATCTCCAGCGTGCAGACGCGCTCCCTCTTTACGTATCCTTCCTCCCGCTCATCGATGGCCGGAGAATCGAGCCATTCCCGGCGCTCCTCAAGGCCCATCGAGTCCCAGAGCTGCGGCAGCGCGCGATTGAGGTAAGCCTCGACGAGGCCGGATAGCTCCGCGCCCTCGGTATGCGACTCCTGCATCTCACGGGCGGCGACTCGCGACTCTTTCGAGAGCTCCAGGCTGGGATTTTCCTTGTAGAGCGCGATGCATTCAGCCCAACATTGGGCCGATTCCGCAGGCGTGAATTCCTGCCAGAGATCCCGCGCGGCATTGCCCGCACAGGGCACGATCAGGAAGCGGCGGCCACCCGTGCGGTCCTTGAGGAAAATATCATCATTCGTTGTCGCCGCGAAGATGCATTGGCGCGGGTATTCTTCCGTCCGGCGTCCGTATGGCGCACGGAACTTGTCCGTCTGCCTCGAGATGAAAGCCTTGAGTTCGTCGTTCTCCGCGCGCGTCGCCGCCTGCATCTCGCCAAGCTCGATGATGAGCGAGCCGATGAGCTGCTCGAGCGGGTCCTTGCCCTTGATGGAGACGATGGAGTCGTTGAACCATCTGCCACCCATCCGTGCGAGAATCGTACTCTTGCCGATGCCCTGCGGCCCCGTCAGCACAAGACAGCAGTCAAACTTCGTTCCGGGCCGCATGACGCGTGCCACGCCAGCCTTGAAGAACGTCTCCGTGACCTCGCGCGTGTACGCATTGTCCTCCGCGCCGAGGTAGTCGATGAGCAGCCGACCGACGCGCGGCACGCCATCCCATGTAAGATTCTTCCACCAGTCCTTGACTTGATGGAAAGCATTCTTGCTGGTCACTTCGGTGAAGGCATCGTCGATGAGCGCCTTGCTGGCAAGTCCGCCGTAATGCGTGCCGATGAAATTGCGCAGCTGCGCATCATCAGCATCCGTCCAGACGGGATTCTCGCCCGCCCGCAGCTTTCGCCAAGGCGTATCCTTGCGCAGCACAATACGGTGGCTGAAATGATCGAGCGCCGCAATGCCGCGAAGCTCCGGGTCGAGGTTCAGGATCATGAGGAAATTCTTCGCCGTTGCGAGGATGCGCGTCATCTTGGCCGTCCAGTCAAGCTTCATGCGGAGCGCATGGCGGGCCTCGGCGATGGCCTTCTTGTCATCGTCCCCGTCCTCGCCCGCATCGTCCAGCAGGCCATCGTCGAATTCTTGCGCGGCCATTTCGACGAGGATGCCCCTGACCTTCTCGTCCTGGCGGGCAAAGGCCGTCATGGCCGTGTAGCTCGGATACTTGTTGACCGGCGTCTTTTCGTCCACGTCCTCATCCAGCTGCGCGAATTTGTTGAGCCGGACGAGGTCGAAGGCGTTGACATCCTTGCCGCTGATGGGGTCCGTTGCGTGATGGCTGTAGGCATGCAGGTCATCATCATAGATGATTACGCCGCCCGTCGTCGTGCCGTATGCGTAGGTGTAGCGGTCCTCAGTGCCATCCACCCGCGTGTAGGTGTCTGGCAGGAAAGCCGAGATGGCCTCCGTGATGGTGTAGGCCCGGCAGAAAGCGCCGACGATGCCCTGTTTCTCGCGAGGGTCGCCCAGCCGCTTGATGGTACGCGCATGAGCCTGCGTCTCCGTCTGGCCGATCGGCCAGGCCGACGCATCGCGCCAGTCCTCGTATTCATTAAGGAGCGCGTCGGGATCCGCCCAGGCACCATCAGGAGATTCGAAGTGCAGGCACTGGTACGGCGCATCCTTCGGGCACGTCGGCCAGTACATGAGCCTCGAGGCCTCGTAGGTCGTCGGGTCAAAGTATTCGATGCCGATGCGCTTCGCGATGATGCGCGCGGCAGGCTCATACGCCTCCGGCGCCAGCTGGCGGCTGCAGGGGATGACGAGGCGGTAGCGCGGCTTATCAGGCGTTGCGCTGTGCGTCGGGTAGATGGCGTAGCACGGCACGCCGCCCTTCTCCGCGACCATCGCGGGGAAGTCGACGCCCTTCGGGATGTTGTCCGCATCAAGGCAGATGAGCTGGCGCAGCTTCACGCTTTCCTTCTTGCGGTGGCCGCCCTCGAGGTAGCCGCCCACAAAACCGCCCTGGTCCTTGACGCGGTCCCTCTCCGGCTTCTTCATCGCCGCGTATTCCGCCATTGTCTCATTCGTTCGACACGGCGTCAGCAGATGATCCTGCAGGAAATCCTGCCAACTCGTCTTGACGTTGCGCCAGTTCGTTGACTGGCGGCTCGGCGCCACCGCGATATAAAAAAGAGTATCGTTCATGAGAATCAATCCTTCTTGTAGTACGCGCCCTCGAAGCCGTCCGCGTTCATGAGCAGGCCCTCGTTCCAGGGTTCATTCTGCACCATGATGCGGATGGCGTCCGCGAGCGAGCCAAAGTCCTGCGGCACATCGAGTACGACCTCGTCGTGGATGTGCGCGACGATCTTGTAGCCCGCCGCCTCGAGGCGCAGCATGGCCGCACCGAGGCAGTCCCGCGCGATGCCCTGGATGAGGTTCTCCGTCAGCTTGCCGCCATACGTCTCAAGATCACCCCAGCGCCGCGTCGTCTGCTCCAGCCCTTCATAGATGATGGATGGACTGCCGAAGCGGTTCTCGCCGATGCGCGCCTTCGGGTAGACGAGCCAGCGGCCACTCGGCAGGTGCAGGAGCAGGCAGTCATGCACACGGGCAAAGTAGATATCGCCCGTGACTGGGAACTTCCTGAGCTCCCTCTTGCCCGTATCCATCCGGTAGACCTTGCCGTCATCGTTTAGTGCCGTCGCACGGACCGCACGCATCGCCGCCGACTCGATCTTGTGCCAGAGCCGCGGGATGGACGGGCTCGCTTCGCGCCACTTCGTGACGATATCTTCAAGTTCTGCATCCGAGAGGCCGAGCTTGTCGGCCCCCATCGCCTTGAGCGCATTGATGCCGCCGCCGTAGCCGAGCGCCAGCTCCGCGATCTTGCCGCGCTGGCGCAGGTGGCCATTGACGCCATGCTTGACGACGGGCACGTGAAACATCTGGCTGGCCGAGGCGCAGTAGATATCCGCGCCCTCAGCAAAGGCGTCCTGCCGCCAGCATTCCCCCGCCACCCAGGCGATGACACGAGCCTCGATGGCAGAGAAGTCCGCCACGATGAAGCGGTTGCCTGGACGAGGCACGAGCGCCGTGCGGATGAGCTGCGAGAGGACATCCGGCACATTCTCGTACATCGTGGCCATCCAGCCATAGTCGTCTTCTTTGACCGTCTCGCGGGCGGCATCGAGATCCTCGAGGTAGTTGCGCGGCAGGTTCTGCAGCTGGATATTTCGGCCAGCCCAGCGCCCCGTCCGCGCCGCCCCGTAGAACTGAAAGAGGTCATGCGCGCGTCCGTCCTCGCAGATGGACTTCTTCATCGCCTCATACTTCTTGATGCTCGTCTTGCCGAGTGCCTGCCGGATGCGCAGGACCTTCTGTACGACAGGATGGAGATGGCCATCCTGCAGAGCCTCGGCCACGTTGGCCTTCGTGAGCCCCGTGAGCTTCACCCCATTCATGCGCAGCCACCTTTGGAGCTGCTGGATGCTGTTCGGGTTCTCGAGCCCCGTAAGCTCCTGCGCCTTGGCCATGAGCTCCTGCGCCATCTCCGTGTTGAGGTCGATGGCACTCTCGACGAGCTTGCGGTCGATGCCGATGCCGCGGCCATTGATGGCCCGGTCGACGAGCCAGAGCCGATGCTCCTGCTCGCCCGGCTTGAGCCAGAGCAGACGGCGGCGGATCTCCCGCTCCGTCACGACATCCTGGCGGTTGTACTCCTTGAAGATGTCCCAATCTTCCGGCGCATCGTCCGGCATGTTCCGCGTCCGGCCGCCATTCTTCCTCGTCGGTCGGCAGGGCTTGCAGAAATACGTGATGAGGCGCTTGCCCCGCGCATCCTTCATCTTATCCTGTGGCAGCCCCAGAGCCTTGCCTACGGCGTCCAGAGACGTCGGCAGGGCATGATATAGGGCAAGCACGCTATCGCACTCCCACGAGCCATCAGGCAGGTCAGGGAAGATCTTGCGCAGGCAGGTAATCTCAAAGTTTGCGTTGAAAGCCGTCTTCGTGATAGCCGGATCATAGAGCGCCTCCATGACGCGCTCCGGCATCGACTCGCCGCGGGCAAGGTCCACGACCTCGACAGGTTCCGAGTCAAAGGCATAGGCCAACAGCAAAACGCGAAAATTATGGGAGTCCACATATTTATGGACTCCCAGCTTGATATCCGCGTCGCTGTAAGTCTCAATGTCGATGCATAAGGTCGACATATGCGACGCCTCCTTTACATCAGCTCATCGACATCACCGAGCAGGCTGTCATCCCAATCCGACTCCGATACGACAGTACCGGCCAGACGATCGCCATCCTTGATCTTGCGGATTGCGTTGAGGCTGACACCGATGCCCTTGTTGCCGCTCGTGTTGTATACGTAGAGCGTGAGGACCGCTTGCACGTAGCAGCCGCTGTAGACCTCATCAGGATCCACGATCTCTTTGCTGTCGCGGTCGAGGATCTTCGGCTTGTGGTCCGTGTTTGCTTTCGCGTTGACATAGTACGCCTTGGCGTAGGCATCATCGTCCGGGCGCTTCTCATCGCCGTCACGCAGGCCGTCATCCACGCCCGAGAGATTCTTGAGGATGGCCTTGGCCTCCGGATCCGCGAGCAGCGTCTTCACATGATCCTTGTAGATGGAGACCGTATTGGAGCCCTTCGGGATGATCAGCGACGCGCTGTACTTCTCGTGTCCGCTGAGGTCCTCGGCCGGCTGGAAGAGATGGGCATAGCTGAGACGTACAAGTCCCGTCGTCATTTTGATGGATTTCATGAAAATACCTCCTAAAAATCAAACAGCTTTGCGCTGCGTTTCTGCAATAAGTGAATCATCGAATGCCTCGGTATCCGGCACGATGGCCGGGCGCTTGTCGCTCTCCGGCACCAGCGTCGGCTTGCCAGCAGGCTTGATGATGACATCGCCGAGAAGCTCCGCGAGCTTCTTTGCGCCGACGAGCTTGTCGAGCGCCGTGAGCGTCTTGAGCTCCTGCGGCTTGTAGATATCCTGGATGTGATGGCTCTCGAGGATGGCGGCCGCTCGCTCCGGGTCCGCGATCTTGCGGATGCTGCGCCCGGCGACCATCTTGAGGCCGGGCCACACCTTGCCATCCTTTGCCGCCTGCAGAGCATACTCCTCGACATCTGTGAGCCATTTCTTGATGCGGCCTGCGCGCTGGATGATATCCGCGATCTCCGCCTCTGTGAGGTCCGATGCCGCCAAGTCTTCCTTCACGCCCTGCAGCTCATACTCCGCGAGCGTCCGGCACGTCGCGCGGCACTTGCAGAAGCGGCAGTGCGCGCCCGCCTCCTTCTCGCCCTCGCCCGCGTAGGCCAGCCGCGCGGCAGGCACGACGACCTCCTGCGCCCAGGTGAGCAGCTCCTGCGTGCTGATCTCATCCGTCGAGATGGCATCGAGGCGCGGCTGCACGATCGTCATGCGCACCTTGTCGGCATCGTAGAGATACCCGTAGGCATCGAGCGCACCGAGCGCGTAGAGCCGCATCTGCGTGTTGCCCAGCGCCGAGACCGGCACGCCCTTGCCATACTTGAGGTCGACAACTTCGATGCAGTCATCCGAATAGATGACCATATCGCCCGTG
>JAQYBD010000089.1 GCA_029338835.1 Selenomonadaceae bacterium
CCTTTTCTTATGATGCCATTATAACATAGACCGTATCCTTTTCTACAGCACCGTTTTTGCCAGGGCATTTGCTTTCGTCTGAGAATGGTATAAAATAAAAGAAATAGCAAGTCAGCATAGACTGGAGGGATTTTCATGGAAACGTTGTCCTGTATCGCGACGCGTCACAGTACGCGCAATTTCAAACCGGACATGGTGCCGGAGTCACTGTTGGAGCAGGTCATTGAAGCCGGGCGCCTGGCACCGAGCGGCAAGCGGATGAATCAGAATCATTTCCTGGTCGTACGCAGCCCCGAGGTGCTGGAAAAACTGACCCTGCTGGTACGGGAAGAATTTGCCAAGATGGAGCTTACCCCGGAAACAGAAGAGAATATCATCGGTGCCATCAAGCGTGCGAAAAAAGGAGACTATGTATTCCGCTACAATGCTCCGGTGCTGATCATCGTGGCCAATAAGAAGAACTATGGCAACAATATGGCAGATGCTGCATGTGCGATGGAGAACATGATGCTGGCCGCCAATGAACTCGACCTGGGCAGCTGCTGGATCAACCAGCTGCGCTGGCTCAATGAGAATCCGGTCCTGCTGTCTTATTTGCGGGAACTCGGCATGGCTGATGATGAACGCGTCTATGCTTCGCTGAGTCTCGGGTATTCGGCTCTGCCGGATGGCTTGCCGAACCGCCGTGTCCTGGAAGTGAAGGGCAATCCCGTTACATATATTGATTGACAGGAAATCGTCGCCATGAAAATACGCCGTACCCTGCAGTTTGCCTGCAAGGTACGGCGTATTTTTTGAAGCGGCTCAGAGCAGTGCTTCGATGTCTTTGGCAATGGCGGACGGGGTTTTGGTCGGCTCAAAACGCTTGACGACGTGACCTTCGCGATCGACGAGGAATTTCGTGAAATTCCATTTGATGCCGTCACCTTCCAGGATTTCCGGGAACTTGTTCTTGAGGACATCTTGGAGGATGGCAGCGTTGGGATGATCTTCATCGAAACCGGCAAAGCCCTGTTCCTTGGTGAGATACTGGAAGAGCGGCTGTGCGTTCTCTCCGCGGACATCGCCTTTGGCGAAAATCGGGAACGTTACGCCGTAATTGTAACGGCAGAACTGTTCAATCTCAGCATTGCTGCCCGGATCCTGCTCCGCGAACTGGTTGCAGGGGAAGCCCAGGATCACGAGTCCCTGATCCTTGTAGGTGAGGTAGAGCTTCTGGAGTTCATCGAACTGTGGCGTGAAGCCGCATTTGCTGGCCGTGTTGACGATCAGCATGACTTTCCCTTTGTAATCGGCCAGGGATTTTTCCTGTCCCTGATTGGTTTTGACGGTGAAATCGTAAATATTCATGATAATGCTCCTGTTATGTTCTTGTTACTGTTTTATCGGTATGGTCATATTATACAATGCCTGTGTAGTTTTGTCAAATTAAATTTTGCAAAATTAATAAACAAGAGATATCTGCCAGCTTTCATTTGCCGTTTTGGTGCGGATTTTTATGATTTTCCTTATCTGGCAGAGGAAACATAAGCAATAAATAAAGATTATGACGACAACTTTTCAGAATAAATTTATTTTGAACAAATTTGCTGGAAAGCGTTTTACTTATCTTCATAAACAGTGTAGAATAAAGGTGTACGAGGAACCGATTTCCTCATAAAACAGGCCGGGATGGAAGCTGAGCAGCGACACCGACAGACAACATCAGCTTCCGTCTGAATATAACAGTTTAGAAAAAGGAATAGGTGGGGATTCACACATGTTAAAGAAGACGAAAATTATCTGCACGCAGGGACCTGCCACGGAGAGACCGGGAGTTATCGATGCGCTGATTGCCAACGGCATGAACTGCGCACGTTTCAACTTCTCCCATGGTGACCATGCAGAGCATCTTGGCCGCATTAAGATGGTTCGTGAGGCAGCCAAGAAGGCAGGTAAGGTCATTTCCCTGATCCTGGACACGAAGGGCCCGGAGATGCGTCTTGGCGAATTCAAAGACGGTAAAGTCATGCTCGAGAAGGGCAACAAGTTCACGCTGACGTATGAAGACATTCCGGGCGATGAGACGCATGTATCCGTCAACCACAAAGGCCTTTACACGGAAGTGAAGCCGGGTGACACACTGCTTCTCTCCGACGGTCTCGTTGCACTCAAAGTTGATGAAATCAAGGGCAAGGATATCATCACGACAATCCAGAACAGCGGCAAGATGAGTACGAAGAAGCGCGTTGCTGCTCCTGGCGTTTCCCTTGGTCTGCCGCCGATTTCCGAGCAGGATGCGAAAGACATCATCTTCGGCTGCGAGCAGGACATGGATTTCATTGCTGCTTCCTTCATCCAGCGTCCGGAGGATGTCCTGGCCATCCGCAAGCTCATCGAGGAACACAATGGCCGTATGGAAATCCTGCCGAAGATCGAGAACCTTGAAGGTGTCAAGAACTTCGATGCCATCCTCGAGGTGTCCGATGGCATCATGGTCGCTCGTGGCGACCTCGGTGTTGAGGTCCCGGCAGAAGATGTTCCGCTCATCCAGAAAGAGATCATCCGGAAGTGCAACAAGGCCGGTAAACCGGTCATCGTTGCTACGCAGATGCTCGATTCCATGGAGCGCAATCCGCGCCCGACGCGTGCTGAGGTTTCTGATGTTGGTAATGCCATCCTCGATGGTACGGATGCCATCATGCTTTCCGGTGAGACGGCTTCCGGCGATTACCCGGTTGAGGCTGTTTCCACGATGAACCGCATTGCCTGCCGCATCGAAGAATCCCTCCAGTATAAGAATCTCTTTGTTGAGCGTGGCTTCGAACACAGCGAGAGCCGTACGCGCGCCGTTGCGCATGCTACGGTACAGATGGCTTACGAACTCGATGTTCCGGCCATCATCACGCCGACCGACAGCGGCTACACGACGAAGATTGTATCCCGCTATCGTCCGAAAGCAGCAATCGTCGCTTACACGCCGCATGAGAAGGTTGTCCGTCAGCTGAATCTGCGCTGGGGCGTATATCCGATCCTTGGCTCGCAGTGGAGCGATGTTGACGAAATGATTGCCAATGCTGTATCGGCAGCTGTCAAGGATGGTTTTGTGAAGCGTGGCGACACGACGATCATCACTTCCGGCATCAAGCTCCAGAGCAAGACGAGCGTCGGCAACAACACGAATATGATTCGCGTTTACAAGATCTGATTTTGTTCCTATTCTGACACTTTGGGAGGAGAACCGTATGGTTCTCCTCATTTTTGTATGTATTTTTCATGGGTGTCTTTTTGAACAAAATATAAGTCTGCTTATAGTGAATATTTTTTTCAGAAAACACGACGCATATCTTGTGAAACAAGTGAGAATATGATATGATTTAGATAGAATTGGATAGAAAGGGGGACGTATCTATGGGTTGGCTGGATACGGCAAAACCGAGAAAAGAGTGGCATCGAGCAGAGTTCAATGTTGACGAGGATGCGGCTGTCGTCCACGAGTCAATCTATTCGATCACGACAGGAGATGACTCGCTTTATCTTTCCGCAAAGTATATCAGCAAATGCTATAATGGCATTCCCTTGTCCAAGCAGAGAGCTGCGATGATGCCAGAGAAGCAGCAGTGATGATTAGATTCCTGCATGACGCTCGTGCATGCAGATGGTTATGAGAAGAAGGGGCTTTGGCCTCTCCGAAGATGCGCAGACTCGTTGTGGCCTGCGCATTTTTAATGGGAGAGAAAGCCCCGCTTTTCCTTGCGGAAGGCGGCCTATCTATGTTATGATAGGGGAGAAAGTGTAAGAGAAAAGGGAGGCCATATTTTTGCTTACCATTTTGATGATATTGGACGCTATCGTCGCCATCATCCTCATTGCATCCGTTCTGGGGCAGGAGGCAAAATCTGCTGGTATGGGCGGTATGGGCGGCGGCGCCGATACGGTCTTTTCCAGCAAAGCCCGCGGCATGGATGCTTTGCTGGCTCGTGTGACGGTAGTTTTTGCGGTCCTGTTTGCGGTGATCACGCTGGTGATTGCCCGTATGACGAATTGATATCGGCTTGATTGTACCCCCTGCTGCTGAGCGGGGGTACTTTTCTTGAAAAGGGGGGATTGCCCGTGATCATGTCAGGTGCAGAACCGTTCTTCCTGCCGGGCGGCAGGACGGGCGTACTCCTCATCCATGGTTTTACGGGTCTGCCGGCCGAACTCCTGCTCATGGGCAAGTATCTGCAGGCACAGGGGTATACGGTACTGGGCGTTCGTCTGGCTGGCCATGGCACTACGGCAGAGGACATGAGTCATATGACGGGCGAGGACTGGCTCGATTCTGTCCGCGATGGTTATGCATTGCTGCGCGGCTGCTGTGATCGTGTGGTGGCAGGCGGGCACTCCATGGGCGGGCTGCTCGCGCTGCTGCTGGCAGCGGAACAGGAGGTCATGGGAGTCATCTCGATGTCCGCTCCCATATACATTGCTGAAGAGCGCGGCATTGCGAAGCTGCCGCCGCGTCGGCTGTGTGCAGGCGTCTTTGTGCCGAAAGCGAGACGCCGCCTGCATGACGTTCCTCCAGCAGTCAATCATACCTACCGCTCCATGCCGCTCACGGGCGTTCATGAGCTGCTGGGGCTCATGGAGCGAACCAAGGCCATCCTGCCAGAGATCCGCGTGCCTGCATTGATCCTGCACAGCTTGAATGATCGGACTGCCGATGCGGAGAGTGCCATCTATATCCGTGAACATCTTGGCAGCGGCAAGAAAGAGATTGTCTGGCTCAAGCATTCCGGCCATCTGATTCCTGTGGGCGAAGAACGAGAACAGGTATTTGCCGCTGCGGCGTCATTCCTGGCGCGGCTGACGGACAGCGACAGGCCTCGATAAAAGATATATAAAGGAAGTAGTGGAGAGAAGAACATGGATTTAAAAGAACGTATTTTAGCCTATATGAAAGAGGAGGCTTATAAACCGCTGCTGGCAGAAGACCTGGCAGAGGGGATGCAGCTGACACCGGAAGAGCTGGTGGAATTTGATGCGGCTCTCGAGGCTTTGGAAAAAGAAGGTGCGGTTATCAAGAACCGCAGCGACCTTTACGGCATCCCGAGCCGCATGCATCTGGTGGTCGGCCGCTTGTCGATGACGGCCAAAGGCTTCGGCTTCATTATCCCGGATGTGCGTGCTTCGGAAGAGGAGACGGATGTATTTGTACCGGGATCCGATCTCAATACTGCCATGCATGGCGACCGGGTCGTGGCTCGCGTGTCTCCAGCTGTCGAAGAAGGCCGTTCGCGCGAAGGCGAGATCATCCGTGTCCTCGAACGTGCCAATGAGAAGATTGTTGGTACCTTTGAGAGCAGCAAGACCTTTGGCTTTGTGACGCCGGACAACACGAAACTCAGCCAGGATATCTTCGTGCCGAAGAAATCCTTCCATGGCGCGAAAACGGGCAGCAAGGTTGTCGTCGAGATCACGAAATGGCCGGATCGGCGCCGCAATGCAGAGGGCAAGGTCATAGAGGTTCTCGGCAAGGTGGGAGATCCGGGCGTGGATGTCCTGTCGGTCATGCGCCAGTACGATCTTTCTGAGACTTTCCCTGAAGATGTACAGGCTGCCGCTTCTGCCGTGGAGCAGGAACCGTCCCCGGAGGAATACCGTGGTCGGCGTGACCGTCGGGATCTCCCGATTGTCACGGTCGATGGGGAGGACTCCAAAGATCTCGATGACGGTGTTTATGCGCGCCGCAATGAAGATGGCTCCTTCTTCCTCGGCGTTTACATCGCCGATGTCAGCTGGTATGTGCGCGAGAATCAGCCGCTTGACCGCGAGGCATATGAACGCGGTACGAGCGTATATCTCGTTGACCGCGTCATACCGATGCTGCCGAAAGAACTCAGCAATGGCATCTGCAGCCTCAATGCAGGGGTAGATCGTCTGTCCATGGCCTGCGAGATGCAGATTTCTCCGGATGGCGAAGTCCTGAGCTATGAGATCGTGCCGGCGGTCATCCATGTTTATCGCCGCTTGACGTACAACATCGTCAATAAAGTACTCGTGGATCATGAGGAACCCTTCTATGCGGATAACCAGGATATCCGCGATATGCTGGAGACCCTGGCGGATTTGCGCCATGCGCTCAAAGCCAAGCGCCATCGTCGTGGTTCCATCGATTTTGACTTGCCCGAAGTCAAGGTCAAGCTCGATGAAAAAGGCCATCCGGTAGCACTCATCAAGCGTGAGGGCTCGCTGGCGGAATCCATTATCGAGGAATGCATGCTGGTGGCCAATGAGACCGTGGCTCGTCATATGGATACCAAGAATCTGCCGTTCATGTATCGCGTCCACGAACAGCCGACGACAGAGAAAATCGAACGCCTCAACAATCTGCTGTCGACCTTTGGCCTGTTCGTCCGGCAGGATCAGAATGGTGAGATTGCCCCGATGGATGTTCAGCGAGTCCTCGAGAAGGTGGAAGGCAAGCCAGAGGAACGCATCATCAGCACTGTGGCTCTGCGCTCGATGCAGCAGGCGCGCTACAGTGAGCTGAGCCTCGGGCATTTTGGCCTGGCAGCCCGGTATTACACGCATTTTACTTCGCCAATCCGCCGGTATCCGGATCTCATCGTCCATCGCCTGCTGCGCGAGACCTTCGCGACGGGATCCATCCCGCGGGAACGCCAGGAAAAACTGCGTTCTCTGCTGCCGGGCATCGCTGAACACGCTTCGGAGCGTGAGCGCATTGCCATCGAGGCGGAGCGCGAGACGACAGATATGAAGAAAATCGAATACATGGCGCAGTTCGTCGGAGAAGAATTCTCCGGTATCATCAGCGGCGTCACGGCTTTTGGCATTTTCGTCGAGCTGGATAACGGCGTTGAGGGTCTGGTGCATGTGTCGACCATGGTCAATGATTATTACGAATACGTGGAAGAGCAGTATGCGATGATCGGGGAACGCACGAAGAAAGCATATCGTCTTGGCGATGAAGTGGACGTCCTGCTCGTGCGTGCCAATGTCGAAGAACGCAATCTTGACTTCGTGCTGAAGGATAATGGTGCCTACGACCCGCAGGCCATGCAGAATGCTGTGCGCGGCGGCCGCAGCAAAGGCGGGAAGACAGGCGGCAAGGCTCGGGATAAAAAAGAGGATCGCAAAGCTCCGGCCCGCCCGCCGCGCCGTAAGGAAGACGATATTATTGCCGAATCGCTGCTGCTGCAGGAGGAACCCCCCAAGCAGAAACGGCGTCCGAAAAACGGCGGGCGCAAGAAGAACCGCGGTGCTTCGGGAGAAAAACTGTCGCAGCCGGAGCATAAGCAGGCCAAAGGGCGCAAGGAAAAAGGACGTGAAAAGCAGGATCGCGACCGCTTGGAACGCAGTGACCGTCCGGAGCGCAAGCCCAATCGCCGGGAACGCCGCGATGAGGCACGCGGTGAGTCCGGCCGCGATTATCATCGCGTCAAGGTGACGGGACTCAACAGTGCTGTTTGGCCGGATCCGCCGGGATATCATGAACGCAAGATGCGGGAAGAAGCCAGGGCTGAGAAGCAGAAAGCTGCATCGTCCAAGAACCGTCCGCGTCCGCATCGCAAGACGGAAGGCGGCACGACACCCAACAAATGACAGCTCGGCAGGAAGACTGCCTGTTGTGAGGAATAAGGATAAAGAACCATTCAGGTGATACGATGGGAAGAAAGAATGTGGGAATCAAGACGGTTTGTGAGAACCGCAAAGCCCGTCATGATTATTTCATACATGAAACCTTCGAGGCCGGGATTTCTCTGCAGGGGACGGAAGTCAAATCCCTGCGTGATGGGAGGGCCAACCTCAAGGACAGCTATGCGAGCATCCAGAACGGCGAGATTTTCGTCGAGAACTTGCATATCAGCCCGTACGATCAGGGCAATATTTTCAATCACGAGCCCCTGCGCCGCAGGAAGCTCCTGATGCACAAGGCGGAAATCGTGAAGCTCTTTGCCAAGACGCGTGAGAAGGGCTTCACGCTGGTCCCCTTGAAGATTTATTTCAAGCATGGCCGGGCGAAGCTTGAACTGGCTTTGGCATCGGGCAAGCACAATTACGATAAGCGGCAGGATCTTCACGAGAAAGCCGCGAAGCGTGAGATTGAGCGAGCGCTCAAGGATCGTCAGCGTTATTGATGGCAAAGGAGCTGTCAGCTGCAGAGTATGGAAAACTCCTGTGGCTGGCAGCTTTTTCTTCTATCTGATAAATTGTAAACCATTGTCCGATGATGATATAATGAAATCATATTTTCTTGATTGGAGATGAATCTATGGAGGATGTAAAGAATACAACCATGAAGCGCGGCCTCAAGAACCGCCATTTGCAGATGATCGCTCTGGGCGGCGCCATCGGTACCGGCTTGTTCTATGGTTCCGCTTCGACCATTGCCCTTGCCGGTCCTGCCGTCATGCTCGCTTACTTGATTGGCGGCATCGTGATTTTCCTCATCATGCGCATGCTGGGGGAGATGGCCGTCGATGAGCCGGTATCCGGCTCGTTCAGCCATTATGCGACGAAGTACTGGGGCAGGTTCCCGGGCTTCCTCTCGGGGTGGAATTATTGGTTCAATTACGTACTCGTATCCATGGCGGAGCTCACGGCAGTCGGCATCTACATGAATTTCTGGTTCCCCGATTTGCCGCAGTGGATATCGTCCCTGGTCTGCCTCCTGGCGATCACGGCATTGAACCTTGTCAACGTCCGGGCATATGGTGAGGCGGAATTCTGGATGGCGCTCATCAAGATTGCCGCTATCGTCAGCATGATACTCTTGGGGCTTGGCCTCATCTTCTCGAGCGGGCAGCCGTTCCCCGAGAACTTCAGCAACATCTGGGAACATGGCGGATTCCTGCCGCATGGCATCTGGGGCCTGGCTCTTTCCATTGCCGTTGTCATGTTCTCGTTCGGCGGCATCGAACTCATCGGCATCACGGCCGGTGAAGCAGAGGATCCGGATCGCACGATCCCGCGAGCCATCAATCAGGTCATCTGGCGCATCCTGATTTTCTACGTCGGCACGATGGTCGTACTCATGGCACTCTGGCCCTGGAATGAAGTCGGCATGGAGGCCAGTCCCTTCGTACAGATCTTCAATAATGTCGGTGTGCCGGCAGCGGCGCATATCCTGAATTTCGTTGTGCTGACGGCAGCAATCTCCGTCTACAATTCCGCCATCTACAGCAACAGCCGCATGCTCTACGGCCTGGCAGGCACTGGTGAGGCGCCGGCCTTCTTCCGCAAGCTTTCACCACATGGCGTGCCGGTGCGCGGCATCCTGGTATCATCCGGTATCACGCTGATTGTCGTTGCACTCAATTATTTCCTGCAGGGACATGTCTTCATGTATCTCATGATGATTGCGACATGCGCAGCGGTCATCAGCTGGGTGGTCATCTGCATCACGCATCTGAAATTCCGCGCTTACTGCCAGGCACATGGCAAGCAGACGAAATTCCATGCCATCCTGTATCCATGGGCCAATTATCTGTCACTGCTTTTCCTGGCGGGCGTTGTCTTTTTTGTATCGCAGATCCCGGATATGCAGCTGGCTGTCCTGTTCCTGCCGGCCTGGCTCTTCGTCCTCTGGCTGGGCTATTGCCGCTATCGCCGGAATAAGGTTTGAGCCCGGAACGCTTTGCCCTTTATCTGTTATCAGGAAAAGCACAATCCCCTTCTTTGCCGGAGGGGATTGTGCCTTTTTCAAGAAGGAATAAAATTGGATACAAAAAAGGCTTCCGTATCCGGAAGCCTTGCTTTTCAATGGAGCTGATTATAGGACTTGAACCTACGACCTGCTCATTACGAATGAGCTGCTCTACCAACTGAGCTAAATCAGCAAAATATGGAGCTGATTATAGGACTTGAACCTACGACCTGCTCATTACGAATGAGCTGCTCT
>JAQYBD010000090.1 GCA_029338835.1 Selenomonadaceae bacterium
TCGCGGCTGGCTTTGACGTCTGCCTTGCCGCCCTCAAGATCGACCGTGACAGCCGTTACGCCGTCCATCTTGGCGAGTGCATCGTGGACGTGTTTCTGGCAGTGGGCACACATCATACCTTTGATTGTAAGCGTTTTTTCCATGGTATCTTCCTCTTTCTGTTTGCTAGAATGATTGTCTGCCGGAGCCGGTAAGGCCGGTTCGGCGTGTTTATGAGCTGCGGCTTCCGCCAGGGCTTCACCGCGGTCTGTCTTGAAAAAGCGCAGGCGCAGGGCATTCATGACGACGCAGACGCTCGACATGCTCATCGCCGCAGCGCCAACGACCGGCGAAAGTTTGATGCCGAAAGCCGGATACAGGATTCCCGCTGCGACAGGGATGCAGATGACGTTGTAGATGAGCGCCCAGAACAAGTTTTCTTTGATATTGCGCAGCACGGCCTTCGAGAGGCGGATGGCGCTGACGGCATCGAGCAAATCACTTTTCATCAAGACGGCATCGGCGCTCTCGATGGCCACATCCGTGCCGGCACCGATGGCCATGCCGAGGTCTGCCTGCGCAAGGGCTGGTGCATCATTGATGCCGTCGCCGATCATCGCGACCTTATGGCCCTCAGCCTGGAGCTTCCGGATATGCGCGGCCTTGTTTTCCGGCAGGACACCTGCGATGACCTGCTGGATGCCCATGCGGCGGCGGATGGCTTCCGCTGTGCGTTCATTGTCACCGGTCAGCATGACGACCTCGATGCCCATCTCACGGAACCGCGCGATGGCCTCTTTGCTTGTCGGCTTCTCGACATCGGCAGCAGCAAGGATGCCGATCACATGATCGTCCTCAGAGAAGATCAGCGGCGTGCAGCCGTCATCGGAAAGTGCGCCAAGATGGCTTTCATACGGGGCAAGATCGATCTGCCGCTCCATCATGAGCTTGGCATTGCCTGCGCAGTAAGTATGCCCGTCGGCTTTCGCTTCCACGCCGCGGCCAAAGAGAGCCTTGAAATCAGTCATGGCTTTTGCCGTGATTTTCTTTTCTGCGGCGTAATTCATGACAGCCTCGGCGAGCGGATGCTCACTGCCCTGCTCAAGACCGGAGGCGATTGCCAGGAGTTCCCGCTCCGAGATGCCGGCGGCCGTCATCACCGACGTGACCTCCGGGCGACCCTCGGTGATCGTGCCTGTCTTATCCATGACGACCGTATCAACGGCCTGTGCAACCTCAAGGGCTTCCCCGGATTTGATGAGGATGCCGTTTTCTGCCCCTTTGCCCGTGCCGACCATGATGGCGACCGGCGTCGCAAGGCCGAGCGAACAGGGACAGGAGATGACAAGGATACAGATGGCAATGGAGAACGCGAATTCTACGCTCGCGCCCATGGCCAGCCAGGCCCCGGCGGCAAGCACGGCAATCGTGATGACAGCCGGCACGAAGATGCCCGCGATCTTGTCGGCCATGCGTGCAATCGGTGCTTTCGAGGCACTGGCCTCGTCGACCAGCCGGATGATCTGACTGATGGTCGAATCTGCACCAACGCGCTCCGCACGGAAATGAATGAAGCCCTGTTTATTGATGGTCGCCGAGGTCACCTTGTCTCCCGGCTGTTTCTCAACGGGAATGGGTTCTCCCGTGATGGCCGATTCATCGATGCTCGTCGTGCCCGAGAGGACGACGCCATCTGCAGAGATGCGCTCACCGGGGCGCACGACAAGCTCATCGCCAACGATCAGCTGCTCAACGGGAATGACTTGTTCCGTACCATCACGCACGACAGTCGCCTGTTTCGGCGCGAGATCCATGAGTTTTTCCAGGGCCTTGCTCGTCTGTCCCTTGGCACGGGCTTCCAGGTATTTCCCCACCGTGATCAAGGTGACAATCATGCCGGCTGATTCAAAGTAGAGATTCGTGCTGTACTCAGTGACCAGCGCCCAGTCATCATGGCCAAAGCCCCAGCCCATGCGGAAGATGGCAAAAGCGCCAAAGAGTGCCGCAGCCATCGAGCCCATGCCGACAAGGCTGTCCATATTCGGCGCTCCATGGAAAAGATTGCGGAACCCCGCGATGTAATAATGGCGATTGAGATACATGATGGGCAGCACGAGCAGGAACTGCGAGAACGCAAATGTGATGGCGTTCTCGGGACCATCAAAGATCTGGCTGACAAGCTGCGGCACCGGCAGGCCAAAGAGTTTCTGGAACAGTCCGTGCATCGAGATGTAAAGTGTCGGCAACAGGAAAAGGATGGACCAGACGAGACGATGCTTCATCTCAGCGATACTCTTCTTGACAGGATCTTCCTGTGGAGCCGCTGCGGCTTTCGCTGTCTCCGCCCCTTTGACGGAAGCACCGTAACCGGCGTCGACGACAGCTGCGATGATGGCCGGCACGTTCGTCTTCGTTTCATCATACGCGAGCTGCATGCTGTTCGTCAGCAGGTTCACGCTGACATCTTTTGTGCCGTCAACCTTGCTGACGGCTTTTTCCACACGGGCTGAACAAGCCGAACACGTCATGCCCGTGATTGTGAATTTCTCTTTTTTCATCTTGGATTTCAGCCTCCTTGGTGGCTATCGGGAAAACGATTGGCCATCTTACTTCATGACCTTCTGGAGCGTTGCCACGAGTTCATCGACGACCTCATCGTGTCCTGCACGGATATCCTCGACGACACACGATTTGATGTGCTGTGCGAGCAATTCCTTGTTGAACGCGTTGAGCGCCGACTGAATCGCGCTGACCTGCGTGAGGATATCGACACAGTAGCGGTCATCCTCAACCATCTTGCAGACACCGCGGACCTGCCCCTCGATGCGTTTGAGCCGCGAAACCAGGCATTTGTACTCCTTGCTGTCCTTGTCACGGTATTTATGCTTGACGCAGCCGCTGCAAGTCTTTGCTTCCACGGTTTCAGCAGTCACGCTCTGTTTCTTTTCACATCCACACATGACAGATACCCCCTAACGGTATTCTATATTATACCACCAGGGGGTATCTGTCAAGCCAAAAAATAGCTCCCGCTGCGCGGGAGCCCCATTGCCTGCCATAGAATCAGCCATTATTTCCCTTGTCCATGGAATGGATGATGATGTCGGTGAGGATTTTTGTCCAATTGATCCGGCCATTGTCGCCTGAGCCGGGATCCTCCTGCTGCTGAGGCTGTGGATTTTTCACGCGTTCAGCAGCAAGCCGCGCCGTGCGCAAATCATCGGCCAGGGCCTGATCACGCTTGTCGGAATAATTCCAGGCAATCTCAAGCTCACGCACAGCTTCGTCGTAACGGCCTTCATCGTAATAGATCAAGCCCTCATACTGATGGCAGCGCCATACCGGATATGTCGTATTGTCATGTTCCGTGCTATTGGCCATGCTGAAATCCTCGAGCGCGTCGTGCGGACGATTGAGACCGTAATACGCCCGGCCACGCAGGTAATAGGCATAGGCACGCGGATTGCCCTTGACGGCGCGGTCTCCGATAAGCGTCGTGAGTTCGTCAATGGCTCGCGTGTACTCGCTGCACTGGATATAGCCCATGCTGCGGTCAAAGATTTTCTCGTAATCGTAGCTCGACTCGAGGCGCGTGCCGAGTTTTTTCTTCTCCTGCCCGTTGGCCTTCTGATATTCTGCGAGCAGTTCCTCATTCTGTTTTTTCAGCGCATCACGCTCCTGCTGCAGTTTCTCCAGTTCATTTTTCCTGGCCATCATGGTCTTGAGGTCAATGTTGTCAGTATCCACTTCGGCCACCAGATGCACGGTATATTTCCAGGTCGTTCCCGCAAGCTCCGGCACCGAATCCTCCTTGATGACCTTGAGTACGGCCCCTGAGATCATCTTGACATCGTCCTCCGTGAGCTGCATATTCTTCGTGCGCGAATAACTCTCAACGTAAACACCGGCTTTTTCCACGGCCACGCGCATGGCCTCCTGACGGGCTGCGTCGCGCGCAATCTTCGGGGAGTCATTGTCCCCCATGATGTAAACCCCCGTTGCCTCGATGCGCTGCGGTGCTGCTCCGGCCATCGCCCCCGGCCACAGGCAGCAGATCGTCAGGAACGTCAGCAAGGCCAGGCAGGCCATCGCGATTCTCCTCATATCGAAACACCATCCTTTATAATAGTGTACCTTGTCAAATACTATTATAAGGGAGTCCCGTCCACTTTCCAATTAGAATCGCATAAATTTCCCCTCCCATAAAAATTTTAAAAAACCAGTTGACACCGGGCGCCAAAACCGATATACTATATCCTGTCAGTTGCGAAAAGTGACAGATGCTGATTTAGCTCAGTTGGTAGAGCAGCTCATTCGTAATGAGCAGGTCGTAGGTTCAAGTCCTATAATCAGCTCCATATTTTGCTGATTTAGCTCAGTTGGTAGAGCAGCTCATTCGTAATGAGCAGGTCGTAGGTTCAAGTCCTATAATCAGCTCCATTG
>JAQYBD010000091.1 GCA_029338835.1 Selenomonadaceae bacterium
GATGACTCACTAGCTCAACTGGCAGAGCAACTGACTCTTAATCAGTAGGTTCACGGTTCGATTCCGTGGTGGGTCACCATGACTCACTAGCTCAACTGGCAGAGCAACTGACTCTTAATCAGTAGGTTCACGGTTCGATTCCGTGGTGGGTCACCATTTTGATTAGATGGCTCCTTTGGTGACAAGGGAGCCTTTTCGTATCTTTCCATCCAGATAACAGGACGAATGGAGGTTTTATTTTGCGGATCTTGATCTCGAACGATGATGGCATTGAAGCGCGCGGCTTGGAAGCGCTGGTCAAAGCCTTGACGAAAGAACATACGGTAATCGTTTCGGCTCCGGCGCGTCAGCAGAGCGGCATGGCTCACGCGCTGAATGTCGGGCGTCCCATGGAACTCTTGAAAGGAGAACGCCTCTGCCGCCAGTACGGCATCGAGGCCTGGGCGGTTGATGGTACGCCGACGGACAGCGTCAAGCTCTATCTGGAGGCCATCGCCGAGGAAAAGCCAGATGTCGTGATTTCGGGCATCAATCACGGGGCGAATCTCGCGACGGATATCCTGTATTCGGGGACGGTCGGTGCAGCTATGGAGGGCATCCTGCACGACATTTCCTCGTTTGCCATCTCTCTGGATATGGACAGTACCATTTCCTATGAAGAAGCCGCAGAGATCTTTGCGGCGCATCTTGACCGCATCCTGGCCGAAGAAAAGCAGCCGCTATTCTGGAACATCAATTTCCCGAGAGCGTTCCAGGGCGGGCGGCCGCAATTCGTGTTCGGCCGCCAGGGCAAGCGCGATTACCATAATGCGTTTCAGCGTGAACTGCGTGAGGACGGCCGCGTCTTTTATACGGTAGCCGGCGAGATCTTCGATACGGATAAGAGCAAGCCGACGGATATCTATGCGGTTGAGGCCGGTTACATTGCCGTGACCCCGCTGATGGTCGACTTGACGGATTATATGGAACTTGAGAAGAAACTCAATCGTTGAGTGCCTGTGAGCCGCCTGCTGGGGATTTTCCGGCAGGACGGCTCTTTTCGCAAGGCGGGAGAATGGACTGGCGGCGATACAGATTCCGGGTATGAAAGACAGGTGGAGATAGATGAAAGTAACGGATTCCATTCAATATATAAAAGGTGTGGGACCCAAGAAAAAGGCGGAACTCAACCGTCTGGGGATCGTGACGGTATACGATCTCTTGACGTATTTCCCGCGCACGTATGAGGATCAGAGCGTGCTGACGCGTATCTCAGACCTCCGGGTCGGGGAGCAGCAGACTATTTCGGGAATCATCACGAAGCTGCAGGAACGCCAGGGCGGCCGGCGCGGCATGACCATCCTGACTGCTCTGATCAGCGATGGGTCGGGCTTTTTGCAAGTGACCTGGTTCAATCAGAACTATCTCAAGAAACAGCTGCAGGTCGGCCGCCGCATCTTCGTGACGGGCAGGGCGTCCTATGCATTCGGCGGCCGCGGGCAATTTGCGATGAGCCAGCTGAGTTCCTTCCAGATCCTGACGGAGGAGGAAGATGCTGCTGCGCAATGCGGCATACAGCCCGTCTATCCGGCTACGGAACGCCTGAACCAGAAATTCTTCCGCAAATTGCTGAAGGAGGCGCTGGCAGCTGAGGTGGAGCTGCCGGAGGTCCTGCCGGCAGCCGTATGCCGGCAATACCATCTGATGGCGCGCCGCGAGGCACTGGCAACCATTCATTTCCCCAAGGATTTCACGGCGCTGAAGGCCGCGCGGCGCCGCCTGGCCTTTGAAGAGCTGTATCTCATCCAGTGCGGCCTGATGCTCCTCAAGCAGAAGCTGCAGCAGAGTGCCAAAGGCATCCGGCATGGCGCAGATGGGGTACTCCTGCAGCGCGTGGAAAAAAGCCTGCCGTTTGCCCTTACGCATGATCAAGATGGTGCCTGGCAGGATATCCGCCAGGATATGGAACGTGATTTGCCGATGCGCCGCCTCGTGCAGGGGGATGTGGGCTCCGGCAAGACAGTCATTGCCATGCTGGCACTCGTCAAGACCGTGGAGAACGGCTGCCAGGGGGCGATGATGGCTCCGACGGAAATCCTGGCCGAACAGCATTATGAGTCTTTTTGCCGTCAGCTGCAGCCATTTGGCATCCGCATCTCATTCCTTTCCGGCCGTCTGACGAAGAAGCAGCGCAAAGCCGTTTATCAGGAGATCCTGCGCCATGAAACGGATATCGTCATCGGCACGCATGCACTGATCCAGGAAGAGGTGCATTTCCATCGCCTGGGGCTCGTCGTCACCGATGAACAGCATCGCTTCGGCGTGGCGCAGCGTACAGCACTGGAGAAGAAAGGGGATTGCGTCCCCGATGTACTCGTCATGACGGCAACGCCAATCCCGCGCACGATGACGCTGACCGTCTACGGCGATCTCGATGTCTCGCTGATCCGCGAATTGCCGCCCGGGCGCAAGCCCATCCGTACCTTTGTGCGCCGGCCGGATCGGCGGCCGCTCATTTACCGCTATGTCCACAGCCAGCTGGAGGAGGGACGCCAGGCTTATGTCGTTTGCCCGCTGATCGAGATGGATGAGGAGAGCAAGCTGCCTTCCGCGGAAGAGATCTATGATGAACTCCGCTACGGTATCTTCCAGGATATGCCTTGCGGGCTCGTGCATGGCAGGATGCGGCCTGCCGACAAGGAAGCCGTGATGGAGGCGTTTTATCAGGGTGACATCAAGCTGCTGGTCTCGACGACGGTTATCGAGGTCGGTGTCAATGTGCCGAATGCGAGCATCATGGTCGTGGAGCATGCCGACCGCTTCGGCCTTTCGCAGCTCCATCAGCTGCGCGGGCGCATCGGCCGCGGCTCTTACGCCTCGTACTGCATCCTTGTTTCAGAGGGCAAGACGCAGCAGGCGCGTGAGCGGCTCAATATCATGGAGAAGACAGCCGACGGGTTCCAGCTGGCTGAAGAGGACCTGCGCCTGCGCGGCCCGGGACAATTCTTCGGCTCTATGCAGCATGGCCTGCCGGATCTCAAGATTGCCGATGTCCTCAAGGACAGCGATATCCTCATCGAGGCGCGCAAGGCAGCCCTGGAGAGCCTCAGGCGCCAGGAGGACCTCGCTTTCGTGCTGCCGATACTCGAACTCCAGTACCAGGAGCAGTTCCGGCACATCACGGAATCGTGATTTATGCCATATTGCATAGTTTTTTGCACAAGGCTTGTCAGGACGCTCAATAATGTGTATAATACATGTAAAAATGCGTGCATTCTCCGCGAACGTTTGTCGGAAATCCGAAAAGGGGAATGCCGCGTGGACGCGTAACAGGAGGCGCATATCTTGACAACAGTAATCGTAAATGGAGCCTGTGGCCGCATGGGACAGGCAGTTTTGAAAGCCGTGCAGGAAGCAGACGGGCTTGAACTCGTCGGTGCCGTGGATATAAGAGGCGGCGCGGACACGGGGACACTGGTCGGCCTGCCGGCCAATGGCATCCTCGTGGAAACGGATCTTGCTGCAGCACTGGAACGCCTGCAGCCGGAAGTCATGGTGGATTTCACGCGCCCGGATGTCGTTTTTGACAACGTCATGACGGCGCTTGCACACAAGACTTCGCCAGTGGTCGGCACGACGGGCCTTTCCGATGAGCAGAAGGCTGAGATCGCCAAGGCTGCTGAGAAATACGATACGCCGGCATTCATCGCTCCGAATTTCGCGATTGGCGCCGTACTCCTCATGGTCTTGTCGCGCCAGGCTGCCAAGTACATGCCGGAAGTGGAGATCATCGAACTCCATCATGACAAGAAGCTCGATGCTCCATCGGGCACGGCCATCCAGACGGCTGCCATGATTGCCGAGGTCCGCAAGGAACACCAGCAGGGCAATCCTGAGGAATTCGAGAAGCTCCCGGGTGCCCGCGGTGCGAATTACGAAGGCATGCATATCCACAGCGTGCGCCTGCCGGGCTATGTCGCGCATCAGGAAGTCATCTTCGGCGGCCTCGGCCAGACGCTGACCATCCGTCACGATTCGATGAATCGCGAATCCTTCATGCCGGGCGTCGTACTCGCTGCCAAGAAGGTCCGCGGCCTCAAGGGCCTGACGGTCGGCCTCGACAAGCTGCTCGACTGAGCCATCCCTTTGCCGGTTCTACTATCATCATAAAAAAGGAACTCATCCGGGACGTTTTCCGGAATGTATGCAGAAAGGAACGATTACCATGAAGAAGTACAACGTAGCGATCCTCGGCGCGACCGGTGCCGTAGGCCAGGAATTCCTGAACCTCATCGAAGAGCGCAATTTCCCCTTTGCCAATCTGAAAATGCTCGCTTCCAAGCGCAGCGCTGGCAAGAAGATCCAGTTCATGGGCAAAGAGTACACGGTAGAGGAGACGACGGATGACTCCTTCAAGGATGTCGAGATTGCCCTGTTTGCCGGCGGTGCAGCCAGCAAGCAGTTCGCTCCGGCAGCCGTCAAGGCCGGTGCCGTTGTCATCGACAATTCCAGCGCTTTCCGCATGGATCCGGAAGTCCCGCTCGTTGTTCCGGAAGTCAATCCGCAGGCCATTGCCCGTCACAAGGGCATCATCGCCAACCCGAACTGCTCGACGATCATCATGATGATGGCCTTGAAGCCGCTTTACGATCTCTCGAAGATCAAGCGCATCGTCGTTTCGACGTATCAGGCTGTTTCGGGCGGCGGCAAGGAAGCCATGGCCGAGCTTGAGCAGCAGGTCGAGGATATCGTTGCCGGCCGCGAGCCGCAGGCCAATATCCTGCCGGGCGCAAAGTTCCCGAAGCATTATCAGATTGCTTTCAACCTCATCCCGCAGATTGATGTCTTCTATGACAACCTCTACACGAAAGAGGAAATGAAGATGGTCAACGAGACGAGAAAGATCCTCGAGGATGACGGCCTGCGCATCACGGCCACGACGGTACGCGTGCCGGTTTACCGCAGCCATGCCGAATCCGTCAATGTCGAGTTTGAGGATGAAGTCAGCGTGGAAGCTGCCCGCAAGGCCATCGATGCCTTCCCGGGTGCCATCGTCCGCGACAATCCGGACGAGCAGATCTATCCGATGCCGCTCTTCACGTCCGGCAAGAATGATGTCGAAGTCGGCCGTATCCGCAAGGATGAGTCCATCGAGCATGGTCTGAACTTCTGGGTCTGCGGCGACCAGATCCGCAAAGGCGCGGCTCTCAACGCCCTGCAGATCGCTGAGTACATGATCGAGCATGATATGATCTGAGCAATATAACATCGTGATACAAAAACCGTCAGGAACAGCAATCCCGTTCCTGACGGTTTTTCTTGTGGGGATATTCTTTTACGCAATCAGAAGATGCCGAGTACATGCCAGTACGTCTGTGCGAAGATCAGCATCAGGACGTACCCGATGATCGTCAAGGGCAGACCCACCTTGATGCAGTCCTTGGCCGAGAAGGTCTCGGTGGAAAAGGCCAGGATGCCCTGCGGCGAATTGACGGGCAGGATGAAGCCGAAGCTGACGACGAACTGCAGGACCATGGTGATGCCGACGATGTTCAGGGCGTCGTTGCCGAGTCCCTGGAGTACGGCAATCATGATGGGGATCATGGAGGAAGCAACGGCCGTGGCACTGGCAAAGCCGAGGTGGACGACAATGAGGAACAGTGCGAGAATCGCAAAGACCAGGAAGACGCTCATGCCTGCCAGGCCAAAGACGGTCATGAGCTGGTTGGCCAGCCAGGCCGCGGCCTTGGTCGAAAGCAGGGCCGAGCCCATGCTGATGCCGACACCGAAGAGGATCAGGGTACCCCAGGAGATGCGTGACTGTGCTTCTTTCCAGTTCATGATGCCGATGCCGGGCAGCAGCATGAGCGTGACGGCGATGACCGTGGAAGTCGTCGTATCGAGCGGATGCAGCGTCTTTTCCGTGACCCAGAGGAAGAGCAGGCCGATGGAGATGACCATGAGCTTTTTCTCCGCAGGCTTCATGGGGCCGAGTGCAGCCCGCTCGGTGCGGACGGTCTCGTCGCCGCCCGCGACTTCCTTCGTCTCCGGCGGCAGCATCTTGAGACAGACAAAATAAAGGAGGATCGACATGATGACGGCATACGGTGCGGCGGCAATGAACCATTCCGCCCAGGAAATCGTGGCGCCGAGCTGCTTCTCGATAAAGCCCAGCGCTACCATGTTCTGCGCTGCTGCCGTCTTGATGCCGATATTCCAGATGCTGGCCACCTGGATGGTGGCGACCATGAGCAGCGCGGCGAAGCGGCTGTCTTTCTTCATCTTGAAAGCGGAAATGATGCCGAGGACAATCGGGACGATGCAGCCGACACGCGCAGTAGTACTCGGGACAAAGAAAGCCAGGACGAAACCGACGAAGATCATGCCGGCCAGGATGCGGTTGGTCTTGGCACCGACCTTGGAGAGAATGAAAAGAGCGATGCGCCGGTCAAGACCCGTGTGCATCATAGCTGCCGCGAGAAAGAGTGCGGCGCCGACGAGTACCGCGCCGTTGCTGGTGATGCCGCCAAACGCCATGCCGACGGCTTTTGATGTACCGAGCATTTTATCCGGTGCGGCGGGATTGGGACTCATGCCCAGACAGAGGATCATCAAGGTCGCAATGATGGCTGCACTGATTGGATAACTGACAGCCTCTGTGATCCAGACGATGATGGCAAATACCAGGATGCCGAGCATCCGATGACCGCCGGTGGTAAGATCTGCTGGCGTCGGCAGCAGGAATATCGCCAGCATGGCCAAAGCGGCCAGCAGCAATCCATACTTTTTGGCGAAGGATGTGGAAGTTTTTTCCGTTGCCATAATACTCACCTCTATATTATGAAAGAATACAAGATATACCTTATAGTTCTATTATTCGTGATACAAGAAGGATTTCCTCTTTCTTTTGGCAAGTGTACAATATACAAAGAGTCAGGTTTTGCCGTATAAAAAATTATATACATTGACAATATCAATAAGATTTTATATAATGAATGCGAAAGGACTGGTGAACGATATGCACCCATTGTTGAAGCGGTACATCCCGTTGGCGGATATGCTGGCCGCTACCTTTGGCGAGGATTGCGAAGTGGTTTTGCACGATCTGGCGGATCCGGAACATTCTGTGGTTTACGTAGCCAATGGGCAGGTGACAGGGCGCCGCATCGGGCAGGGCATAGAACACCTGGTGCGGGAGGTCATGCAGGCAGATGGCCCGGAACAGGATTATGCCGTCAATGACTATTTTCATAAGCATGGCCGCCTGATCCGTTCTTCTTCGCTGTTTATTCGCGATGAGGAAGATCATCTGATCGGCGCGATGTGCATCAATCTGGATACGACCAGGATCACGCAGCAGATGGCATTCCTGCAGTCCCTGATGCCGAAACCGCCCGAACCTGTTGCTGCACATGAGACGCAACACGGGAACCGTGTCGAGGATATGGTCATGTCGCTGGTGGACAACATCCTGGCTGGTTGTGATGTGAGACTCTTGACCCGGGAAGAACGGCTGGAAAAGATCCGTTTCATGCAGAAACGGGGGATCTTCCAGGTGAAGGGAAGCATTGAGCAGGTGGCCAAACGCTTGGGCATCACCAAAGTCACGGTTTACAGCTACCTGGATGAACTGCGCAAAAAGTCACAGGACGCGGACGATTGAATTTTACCTTTGATATATAAATTTTTATATGATAAATATATTTTTCTATAAGGAGGCTGCTTTATGCATTATATGGATTTGGATACGCCGTACCTGCTCCTTGATGAAAAGAGGCTGCGCAAGAATCTGGCGGATATGCAGGCCTATGCCGATGCGCATCATGTAGCCCTGCGCCCGCATACCAAGACGCATAAGATGCCGGCAATCGCGCAGATGCAGATGCAGCAGGGAGCCTGCGGCATTGCTGTGGCCAAGGTGGGCGAAGCGGAAGAAATGGCCCGGGCGGGGCTAGCCGATATCCTGATTGCCAATGAGATCGTGGGGGTCCAGAAATGGCAGCGCATGGCAGCCTTGGTCAAGGCGGGATGCCAGCTTTCTTTCGGCGTGGATGCTCCCTGCCAGGTCACGGGCGCCGAGGCAGTCTTTGCCGAAACCGGCGTATGCGTTTCCGTGCAGGTCGAGATCGAAGTGGGAGAAGAACGATCCGGCATCATCCGCGATGAGGATTTCCTGGCTTTGCTGGCAGCCATCCGTTCCTGTCCGCACATCCATTTCAAGGGACTCTTCTCTCATGATGGCAATACGTATCGCGCCAAGGATCTGGCAGAATGCAAAGCCCTGGCGGCAAAGGCGCAGCAGCGGACGGTCCATTTTGCTCAGCTGGCGCATGAGCAGGGCATGGACTGTGAAGTGGTCAGTTATGGTGCGACGCCGACATTCATGAACCATATTGATATCCTGCCTGGCATCACCGAACTCCGTCCCGGCACGTATGCCTTGATGGATGCTGCGCAGGGCCATGCCATCGACGATTGGTCACGCTGTGCGGCAACGGTACTGGCCACCGTGATCAGCAAACCGACGGACACGCGCACTATCCTGGATGTCGGTGCCAAGGGACTGACCAAAGAAACGCGCACCGAGGGGATCTGCTCGACGCGGGGGATGGGCATGCTGTATGATTTCCCGGGTGTTTCCATTGATTCACTGTTTGATGAACATGCCATCATCCTGGATCGCGGCTTCCATGACCGGGTCCAGATCGGCGACAAAGTCCGCATCATCCCCGTGCATATCTGCCCGGTCTGCAATCTTTACGACAAAGCTGCCCTGCTGGACGGGGAGACTGTCAAGGCTATCCTGCCGATTTCCTGCCGCGGCAAGATCCAGTGAGCGGGAAATGGGTGACTTCTATCGTCATGTGAATAAAGAGGAGGAAACGGTATGGATTTCATTGCCAAGCCGGAGGGTTCCAGGAATAAAGGTCATTATTCCCCGGGAGTCGTCATGAACAACATCTTATATGTATCTGGACAACTGCCGCTTGATCCCGTGACCAATCAAGTGGTACCGGGCGACGTGCAGGTCCAGACAAGACGCTCGCTGCAGAATGTCGAAGCTGTCTTGAAGCGCGCAGGAACGGATAAAAGAGATGTCGGGCTCTGCCGGGTTTACCTGTCGGATATCGCACTCTGGGACCAGGTCAATGCGGTTTATGCTGATTTCTTTGGCAGCCATATGCCGGCGCGCGTCGTCGTACCCACCCGTACGCTGCACTTCGGTGCGCTTGTCGAGATCGAAGCGATGGCAGAACTGCCTGTTGAAGGAAAATGAGGAGGCGTTATGATGAAATTCGTTTGTACGGCCTGCGGGCGGGAAGAAGATACGCATACCCGCAAATCAAAATGCGATTGTGGCGGTCTTTGGGAACTTTCGTACACGCCGCCCAAATTCACGCTTGAGGATATCGACCGGGATACCTGGAGCATCTTCCGCTATCGCAAGTTCATGGCTCTGACGGGCGATACCTGGAGAGACGTTACTCTTGGCGAAGGCATGACGCCCATCATCCCGTTCCAGGAAGGGGTATGGTTCAAGATGGATTACTTCATGCCCACGCTTTCTTTCAAGGATCGCGGTGCTGCAGTCCTGATTGCCCATGCCAAGGCCATCGGCGTCGATCGTGTCGTGCAGGACAGCAGCGGCAATGCGGGCAACAGCGTGGCCGCATACTGTGGGAGAGTCGGCATCGCCTGTGATATCTTTGTGCCGGAAGGGACGTCCGATAAGAAAATCCGCATGATCGAGGCCCATGGCGCAACGGCGCATATCATCCCGGGCAATCGCGACCACTGTGCCGATGTCTGCCGTGCGACCGCACGCGAGAAGCAGCTCTACTATGCGAACCATGTCTACAATCCCTTCTTCTATGAAGGAACCAAGACGTACATCTATGAAACGTATGAGCAGCTGCACCGCATCCCCGAACATATTTTTATCCCTGTGGGGAACGGCACCTTGTTCCTGGGCATCGTGAAAGGCCTGGAACATCTGCTGCAGAGCGGCCTCATCCCGCACATGCCGCAGCTCTATCTCGTGCAGAGCGAACGTTGCCAGCCCTTGCTCCAGGCTATGGCGGAACATGCTGCGCAGATTCGCCCGGGAACATCTTCTGCAACACTGGCCGAAGGGATTTCCATTGGCCTGCCCATGCGCAGTGGCGAGATCTTGTCCTATGTGTACCGCTATCATGTCAAGGGCGTGGCGATCCCGGAAGAAAAGATCCTGCCTGCGCGCAGCAAGCTGGCACGGCGGGGCATTTACTGTGAGCATACGACGGCCGCCATCTATGCCGGGTATGAGGCGTACTGCCAGGAGCATGGCCCGCTCTCCGATGTGCTGATCTCCATGTGCGGTGCCGGCCTGAAATCCGATCACGGCTGAGAATATAATGATACCCTGGCATCCCTGCTGTACCTGTGGTAGGGATGCAGCCATGAGCAGGAAAACGAAGACTGCCGTCAGCATTATCTGGCGGCAGTCTTTGCTTGCGGAATACCAGCTGCACAAGTTGCTGCTCGAAAGGCTTTTTGTTTCATAGAGACTCCTTGGCGATGATATGGACTGTAGCTTAGATGGATATGCCATGAATATGCAGCAGTGTTTGCTGCCGTATTTTCTAGTGCAACGCGTTTATCCTTATTATCAAGCGGAGAAGGGCTCGGGCTGTGCAGGAAGCCATATAGAAAAATGATGCCTTTCAGACAAACTATAGGATTGAAGCGTAAAATGACAAGCAGATCGGCAATCGATGTTAGCAATCGATGTGGAAATATGATAAGATAGAAAGCAACATAACGGGAAAACCCGAATAAGTGCTTCGGAGGGATATTTATGGTCAGTGAAGAAACAATGATGTTCCGGTTCGGCAACGATGAGAACAAGGCGGAGCGGATCATCCGTTCAGTCTGCAGTGCGATGGAGGAAAAAGGCTACAATCCCATCAATCAGCTGGTCGGTTATCTGCTTTCCGGTGACCCGGCGTATATCACGAGCCACAATGATGCGCGCAGCCAGATCCGCACGCTGGAACGCGATGAGCTCCTGGAAGAACTCGTGCGTTCGTATCTGACAAAGGACAAGGAAAAGGAAGCATAATGAAACGATATATGTCACTCGATATCGGTGACCGGACCATCGGCATCGCAGTCAGCGACCTCCTGGGCCTGACGGCGCAGGGGGTGGAAACGATTCACCGCAAATCCTTGGAGGAGGATCTCAAGCGCCTCGGCGAGCTCATGAAGGAATATGAGACCCATTCGCTCGTTCCTGGCCTGCCCAAGAATATGGATGGCACGGAGGGCGAGCGCTGTGCGATCGTCAAGGATTTCATGGCCAGTGTCAAGGAGCGTTACCCGGAGGTCGAAGTCAAGTTCTGGGATGAACGCCTCTCGACGGTGGCGGCAACGCGTTCGCTGCTCGAGGCCGATGTTTCCCGCCGCAAGCGCAAGAAAGTCATTGACAAGATGGCCGCGGTCTTTATCCTGCAGGGGTATCTGGACAGCCTGCGCTGACTTTGAGGGCTGCCTTGGCATTCAAAGCTCTTGGGCGTCTCGGGCGGCGTGGACGGTTGACAAGCTTTCTTGCCATACGCTACAATGAAGACAGTAATGAATTCTCAGGTAAGAAAAAATATTTTTGGAAGAGGTGGTTCTTGTGGCAGATGAAATGATGAACGAAGAAGATGTAGTCGTAGTCATGACGGATGAGGACGGGCATGAGTACTATTATAGGGAAGAGATGATCATCCCGGTGGATGAGGAGCGTTATGCACTGCTCGTCGGTATCCATGGTGAGGACGAAGAACACGCGGCTGGCTGCGGCTGTGGCTGCGAAGATGGCGACGAAGATGTCATCATTGCCAAGATTGTCGTCAATGATGAGGGCGAAGAAGAGTATATCGAGCCGTCGGATGAAGAATTTGAAGCGGTCCAGAAGGCGTACGATGCCCTGGTCGATGAGGCTGAGAAGGAATAAGGTGTCATGACAGGCTGCCGACCCGTTGGGTGGCGGCCTTTTCCTTATAATGAGCAATGAATATGAACGAATGGAAAACAAAATGGCAGGAATTCTGGCAGCAGGGACAGGATTTTCTTGCCCGGATCAGGAAGGGCGTGCGCTGCGGCGAGGCACCTGCAGAGCCGTCGGCAAACGAGGAGACGTCTTCGCAGGCTGAGGGGACAGAAGCATCCCTTGGGGATCGCTGCGTTGCGTTTTTCCGGGAAATGAGCTGGAAAAAGGGCTTGGTGGCGGCCATCTTGGTGATCCTCCTGGCCGGTGGCATCTCCTGCCTTTATCTGTTTGGCGGCAGTCCGTCAGCAAAGCGTGCCTCCTTTGATGCGGATCAAAGCATCTATGTGATGGTCAAACCGGGCATGAATGCCAATGATATCGCTGCAGAACTCGTGGATCTCGGCGTCATCGACAGCAAGATGCGTTTCTGGTGGCTCACAAGAGTCCATGGTTATGGCAGTCAGATCAAAACGGGGACGTATGCCTTCCAGGCGAACATGGATGAGGAAACCGTCCTGCAGAAGCTCGTGGCAGGCGATACGACCGTCATCCGGTTCACGATCCCCGAGGGCTTCAGCGTGCGGGAAATCGCGAAGCGCCTGGCCGATGCAGGCCTTGTCGATGAACAGGAATTCCTGGCGCAAGCCAAGGATTTTGCCCCGTATCCCTATATGAAGAAACAGCCGCATGTCCAGTTTGCAGCCGAAGGCTTCCTGTTTCCCGATACGTATGAGCTGCACGGTGATGCGGCAACGCCGGAGGGCATCATGAAGATGATGGCAGAGGACTTTGAGCAGCGGCTGACGCCGGAGATGCGCCAGCAGGCAGCGGCGATGAACCTCTCAATCCACGATCTCATCACCCTGGCTTCCCTCGTTGAGAAAGAAGCCCGGTACGACGAGGACCGGCCAATCATCGCGCAAGTATTCTTCAAGCGGCTGTCCCTCGGCATGCCGCTGCAGTCGGATACGACGCTGCAGTATCTCATGGCAGCCCCGAAGGAAGATGTGTCCATCGAGGATACGAAGATCGATTCGCCGTATAATACGTATCAGGTGACGGGTCTGCCGCCGGGACCGATTGCGAATCCGGGCCTCAAGTCCATTGAAGCGGTCCTGCATCCGGCTGCGACGGATTACTTGTATTTCGTTGCTGACCGCCAGGGCCATAACCATTATTCCACGAATTACGCCGATCATGAGGCGATTGTAGAGCAGGTGCGTTGAATATGAATGCGGATTGTACCGTCCCCAAGGATAAAACGGGACGGACGGATGAAAGAATGGAAGACCTTTTGCATGAGATGGAGGCATATGCTGCACGGCATCATGTCCCCATCATCAATGAACGCGGCCGCCGGGCTTTTCTCGATATCGTGCAGCAGGAACGCCCGCATCGCGTGCTGGAGATCGGCACGGCCATTGGCTACTCGACGCTGCTCCTGCTGCTGCATGGCGCAGCAGATGTGACGGTCACGACGCTCGAACTCAGCGAGGAGCGCGCGCAGCTTGCCAAAGGCTTCTGGGCGCGCGCAGGGCTTCTGGGCCGCGTGGACTTGCGGACGGGCAATGCCGGGGATATCCTGACGGAACTCACAGGCCCGTACGATTTCGTTTTCATCGATGCGGCCAAGGGACAGTATGTGGATTATTTCCATAAGATCCAGCCGCTGCTCGCTCCGCGATGCACGATCCTGGCCGATAACGTCCTGTTCCGCGGCTATGTACTCGGGCCGGAGCGGGCGCCGCGCCGTTACCGCACCATCGTCAAGCGGCTGCGCGCATACATCACATTAGTCAATCATACGCCGGGGTTCTCGACTGAGATCCTTGAACGCGGGGACGGCCTGGCGGTGACACGGAGGAAATAACGTTTTGATCATGAAAAAGCCGGAGCTTCTGGCTCCTGCCGGCAATATGGAAAAGATGAAGATGGCACTGCTCTACGGTGCCGATGCCGTGTATCTTGGCGGCAAGGCCTACGGATTGCGGGCTTTCGGCGGCAATTTCAGCCGCGAGGAACTCAGGGACGCGATGGATTTTGCCCATGGGCTTGGCAAGAAAGTCTATGTGACCGTCAATATTTTCCCGCATAACCGCGATCTTGACGCCTTGCCGGATTATTTGCGGTATCTCCAGGAAATCGGCACCGATGCCCTGCTCGTGGCGGATCTAGGCGTCTTTACGATGTGCCGCGAGGTCGTGCCGGAAATGGAACTCCACATCAGTACGCAGGCCAACAATACGAACTGGGCGACGGTGCGTGCCTGGCAGGCACTTGGCGCCAAGCGCGTGGTCCTGGCCCGGGAGATGTCTCTGGCGGAGATCCGCGAGATCCGCGCGAAATGCGATGTGGATCTTGAGATGTTCGTGCATGGCGCGATGTGCATCTCGTATTCCGGCCGCTGCCTGCTCTCGAATTATTTTACGGGACGCGATGCCAACCACGGCAGCTGTGCGCAGTCCTGCCGCTGGAAGTACGCGCTTGTCGAAGAGACACGGCCGGGGAAATACTTCCCGATCGAGGAGGATGAGCGCGGCACGTACATCATGAACTCCAAAGATATGTGCCTCTTGCCGCATCTCGCGGATGTCATCGAGAGCGGCGTCGAGAGCCTCAAGATCGAGGGGCGCATGAAGAGCGTCCACTACGTCGCGAGTGTTGTCAAGGCCTATCGCCTGGCCATCGATGCGTATTTCGCGCATCCGGACGATTTCACCATCGAGCCGGCGTGGCTGGAAGAACTCGAGAAAGTGTCCCATCGTCCATATACGACGGGATTCTATTACCATCAGCCGACACAGGATGACCAGCTCTATGGGACATCTTCCTATATCCAGACGTCCGAGTTCGTGGGACTCGTGCGTTCTTACGATGCGGCGACGGGCTTTGCGCTCGTCGAGCAGCGCAACAATATGAAACTGGGACAGGAAATCGAAGTGTTCCAGCCGCGAGGGCCGCTCTACCGCCAGACGATTCGCGCCATGCGCGATGAGGAAGGCGAGGAGATCTCGGTGGCACCGCATCCGCAGCAGCTGCTCTATATGAAGATGGATCAGCCAGTGGAGCCGTACACCATCCTGCGTCGCGATTATCAAGCTTGAGCCTTGGCCTGGAGGGCCGGGCAGGAATGAAGGAAAGCGGGGATTACTCATGGAAAAGACAGTTCGTTATTTCGGCAAGGCCACGGGACGCGTACAGGGCGTCGGGTTCCGCATGTTCATCCAGCAGCACGCCGCGGAACTCGGTGTGACAGGCTGGGTCCGCAACATGGAAGATGGCAGTGTCCACATGGAGATCCAGGGGACACCAGAGGCCGTCGACAAATTGTCCGTACTCATGCGGGAAGGCAATTACTTCATCAAGGTCAAGGAATTGACATTTGAGGAACGCCCGGCTGTGCCGGAAGAGACGCGTTTCGTCATCCGTTACTGATTGCTTCGCATTTCTGGGAGGATTTTTTATGCCAAAGATACTCGTGCTGCATGGCCCCAATCTCAATCTCCTGGGGACGCGGGAACCGGAGATTTACGGCCGCACGACCCTGCAGGATATCAATGACCGCATGGAGAAACGTGCAGCCGCAGCCGGGATTGCCATGGATTTCCTGCAGTCCAATCATGAAGGTGTCCTCGTCGATGCTGTGCAGGCTGCCAATCACAAATACGATTACATCATTTTCAATGCAGCGGCGTTCACGCATTACAGCATCGCCCTGCGGGATGCCATCGCGGCCATCGAGGTGCCGGTCATCGAAGTGCATCTCTCGAATATCCATAAACGCGAGGAGTTCCGCTATACGTCCGTGCTGGCTCCTGTCGCCATGGGGCAGATCTGCGGCCTCGGCGCGGAAAGCTATATGGCGGCTCTTGAAGCCATCATCTATAAGCTCAAGGGCTGATGTCCAGAAGGAAATCAGTCCGCAGGGGATTTTTCGTCAGGAGGGATAGTTGTATGAATCCAGATCGTTTGGAGGCTTTGCGCGCTTTGCTCGCGCAGGAAGGCCTCGATGGCGTTGTCGTGACGAAATACGTCAATCTGCATTATTTCAGCGGTTTCCGCGGTGACGACACGACGCTGGTGGTCACGCGTGACCATGCCTTGCTGATCACGGATAACCGGTATACGGAGCAGGCAGCTCAGCAGGCCCCGCTCTATGAGATCGTCGAGCAGAAGGGCGGTCTCTTGAAGAAAACGGCGGAATGCATCGGGAAGCTCGGCTGCAGGCAGGTGGGCTTTGAGGGCAATGCCATGCTCTACAATGACCATGCGGCGCTTGCGGGCATGATGCCAGGCGTCGATTTTTCGAAAGCTTTGACACTCGATGCACTGCGGGCTGTCAAGGATGCGGAAGAAATCGGTTATATCCGCAAGGCCTGTGAGATCGCGGATGAAGCGTTTGCAGATATCGTTGCGTTCATCCGTCCGGGCCGGACGGAAATCGAGGTCGCGGCGCGCCTCGAACAGGTCATGCGCGCTGCAGGCGCAGAAAAAACGTCGTTTGATACCATCGTGGCTTCCGGTCTGCGCGGCAGCATGCCGCACGGCACGGCTACCGAGAAAGTCATTGAGGCAGGCGATTTCGTGACGATGGACTACGGTGCCAAGTACCAGGGCTATTGCTCCGATATCACGCGCACTGTCTGTGTGGGCAGAGCGACACCGCGTCAGCGCGAAGTCTATGAGGCGGTACTCGGCGCGCAGGAAATGGTCCTCGGCCTCATCGGCCCGCAGGCATCCTGCCAGGCCATCGATGCCGCATCACGTGAATACCTTGCGCGTTACGGCCTTGCCGAGTATTTCGGCCATGGCCTCGGTCACAGCCTGGGACTTGAGATCCATGAGTCACCGCGTCTCTCGCGCTCTTGTGCGCCCGGTGATGTGCTTGTCCCCGGCAATCTCATCACGGACGAACCGGGTGTTTATCTGCCGGGCTGGGGAGGCCTGCGCATCGAGGATACGGTACTCGTGACGGAAACGGGCAGCGAGCGGCTCACGAAATCGGATAAATCGTTGCGGGAACTCGGCTGCTGATGATCCCCGGAGATGCTGCGGCATGCGGCCGCGGGCGCGGGCCGGCGGAAGAAAGCTTGACGGGATGCCGCAAGTTTATTATAATAAAAACGTTATGATATGTTTATGTTGTATCATGCAAATTGACCATGATATTTTGGAGGGCGTTAGTGAATGATTAATAGTACGGATTTTCGCACGGGCTTGACGATTGAGATTGATGGCGGTGTCTGGCAGATTGTTGATTTCCAGCATGTAAAGCCGGGCAAGGGCGCAGCTTTCGTTCGCACGAAGATCAAGAACGTTGAGACGGGTGCAGTGGTAGAGCGTACCTTCAACCCGAACGAAAAAATGCCGGCTGCTCATCTGGAGACGCGCAATATGCAGTATCTCTATGAAGCAGATGGCATGTATACGTTCATGGATATGGAGACGTATGAGCAGACGGAACTCAACAAGGACCAGCTTGGTGATGCACTGAACTACCTCATGGAAAACATGGAGGTCTCGCTGCAGACGTTCAAGGGCCGCATCATCGGCATCCAGCTGCCGAACTCCGTCAACCTCAAGGTCATCGAATGCGAGCCGAGCGTCAAGGGCAACACGGCTACGGGCGCCACGAAGATGGCAAAAGTTGAAACGGGCTACGAAGTACGCGTGCCGCTTTTCGTCAACGAGGGCGATACGCTCCGCATCGATACCCGCACGGGCAACTACATCGAGCGCGCATAAAAAACGCTTTTTCAGCAGCTGTCATACCATCTCGCTGGTATGGCAGCTGTATTTCTTTCATTTTTCTTTCGGTTTGGGCAGGAGAACGGTGTTTTTTAGCGAAATAATATAGTATAAATATGCAGTCGGTGCAGCAAGGAAACATCAAAGCTGCCTGCTGCAGGAGCATTGCTCGTTTCGTTTAAGGAGGCCTTTATCATGGCAAATGAAAAAGAACTGTTGAAGAAAGATTCGGGTCTTGGTGCCATCCGCATCGCGGATGAAGTGGTCAGCATCATCGCTGGCCTGGCTGCTACGGAAGTCGACGGGATTGCGGGCATGAGCGGCGGCATTGCCGGTGGCATCGCGGAGATGCTCGGCCGCAAGAATTTCGCCAAGGGCGTCAAGGTCGAAGTCGGCGAGAAGGAAGCGGCTGTCGACCTTTACATCATCGTCAAGTACGGTGTGCGCATCCCCGATGTGGCCCTGGCCGCTCAGGAAAATGTCAAGCAGGCCATCGAGACGATGACAGGCCTGTCGGTTGTCGAGGTCAATGTCCACGTACAGGGGGTCGGTTTCCCGGAGGAAGCGCCGAAGACGGAAGAGGTGCGTGTACGCTGAGTTGAAGCGAGGCGGATACCATGGGGATCATTAACCGTATATTGCTGTTTTTTTTCAGCCTGTCTGTTGCGGCGTTGTCGCTTGTCGTGCTGGCGGCCTGCCTCGGCGTGCTGCCGGAGTCCGTCTGGCTCAATGAGCTGCAGTATGCACTCACGCGTCCGGAGACAATCGCAGGCGCTGTTGTCGTCTTCCTCATCGCTTTCCAGCTGTTCTGCTGCTCGTTCCGCCGGACGCGTCCCGCGGAGCATGCAACGGGGGAATACCTCGTGCTGCAGAATGAGGCGGGGGCTGTGCGCGTGGCGCTTGACGCCGTGCGCTCGCTCGTCGAGCAGACTGCGACGGGCCTGCCTGGCATCCGGCTGGCTAGGGCCAAGGTATATCGCGTACACAGCGGCCGCGGCGCAGAGGCGGCGGATCAGCTCAAGCTCGTGCTTGACCTCTCGATCGGCCGCGGGCTCAACGTCAATGAGGTGTCGGCGTCTGCCGCGAAGGAGATCCGCGAGGAACTCCAAGAAGTCATGGGACTCTCGGATGTCGCACTCGATTTGCGCATCACGAGCCTTTCCGATGCGGCTCTGCCATCGAAACGCCGCGTCGTCTGAGGTGGTGGACAGAAGATGAAAGAAGAAATCAAGAACTATTTGGAACAGATCTGGCAGGAAAGCCCGTATCGTGTCATCGGGCTCTTTGCAGGACTCTTTATCGGCCTGGCCATCCTGATCTTTGGCTTCTGGCGCACCCTCTTTGTCCTGTTCTGCGGCAGTGTCGGCCTTTTCATCGGCACACGGCTCGACGAGGGGGATACTATTTTCTCGCTGTTGGAACGGATCCTGCCCGAACGGTTCAACAAAATCTAAACATCTCCCGCTTCCTGGAGCAGGAGAAAGGCCCGTATCGTGTGAGCGGGGCGGAGTAAGGAACAATCATTTTGCTGAGTACGCGCCGTCGCGTACAGGAAGGTTTAAGGTAAGGAAGGTTATTCATGAGTCGTAGACAAGCAAGAGAGGCGGCCCTTCAGGCGCTGTTTCAGTTAGATTTGAACCACGGAGATGAGGCGGATCAGGAAGAGATGTATGAATCTCTGGCCATCGATACAGCCCTTGCAGAGGGGGAGGCCATGAATGCTCATGACCGTGCTTTTGTCAAGGCGCTCGTCCATGGGACCCGCCAGCACCTTGCCGAGATCGACGCAGAGATTGCCCATGCCTCCCGGGAATGGAAAGTGGAACGCATGGCAGTGGTCGACCGCAACCTCACGCGCATGGCGACGTATGAGATGCAGTTCGCCCCCGAGAAGCTCACGCCGAATATTGCCATCAACGAGGCTGTGGAACTGGCGAAAAAGTATGGTACGGATGAGTCCAGCCGCTACGTCAATGGCATCCTTGGCGCAATCATGAAGAATGTGCAGTGATACATGACGGAAGCCAGACTTGAGTCTGGCTTTTTTCTTGTCGGAATGACCGGCTGGCCTGGAGGTGATCGAGTGGTCATGATGGAACATGTGGAACATATTCATAGTGTCAGCGATGTGACGCGCTACATCAAGATGATGTTTGCACGGGAAACGCTGTTCTCGCATCTGCAGGTGCGTGGCGAACTCTCGAATTTCAAGCGGTACGCTTCAGGGCATTGTTACTTCACGCTCAAGGATGCATCCTCCTGCCTCAAATGCGTGATGTTCCGTAGCAGGGCGCAGGGCTTGCGTTTTGAGCCGCAGAATGGCATGCAGGTCATCCTGGGCGGCAGTATCGCCGTGTATGAACGCGATGGCGTCTATCAGTTCTATGCAGACCGCATGGTGCCGGATGGCGTAGGCGAGCTGGCACTGGCCTTGGAACAGCGGAAGGCGCGCCTGACGGCGGAAGGGCTTTTCGATGAGGATCACAAGCAGCCTCTGCCGCGCTTCCCGAAGACCATCGGCATCGTGACTTCTCTGTCAGGTGCCGTGCTGCGCGATATCTATCGCGTCTCGAAACGCCGCTGGCCGTCGGTGCAGCTCGTATTGAAGCCCGTGCTGGTACAAGGGGAGGAGGCTGCGGCTCAGATTGCCGGAGCCATCCGTTTTTTCAATGAACGGTATCCCGTCGATGTCCTCATCGTAGGGCGCGGCGGCGGCTCGATGGAAGACCTCTGGGCCTTTAATGAAGAAGTCGTCGTGCGTGCCATTTATGCATCGAAGATCCCTGTGATTTCGGCCGTCGGCCATGAAACGGATTTCACTCTGGCGGATTTTGCCAGCGACCAGCGCGCGGCAACGCCTTCGCAGGCCGCAGAACTGGCCGTGCCGGATCGCTTGGAACTCAAGCGTTATGTCATGAGCCTGGCCGCACGGCTGCGTGAGCAGTCCAGGCGCCAGTGCGATGCCAAGCGCCTGCGCCTCAATGCCTGCCTCAGGAGTACGGCTCTTGAGAAGCCGCAGCTCTTGCTGGCCGGCCGTTCGCAGCGGCTTGACCGTGCCGTACAGGCCTTGCAGCACACGATGAAGCAGGAACTCACGCTGCGCCGTCACCGTCTGTCGCTTGCCTGTGAGAAGCTCGACATGCTGAACCCCCTGCAGGTCCTTTACCGCGGGTACGGCATCATCGAGAAGCGCGGCAGGATCGTGACGAGCGTGCAGGATGCGAAGGTCGGCGAGCGCGTCCAGATTGTCCTGAAGGATGGCCGGGTAGCAGCCCGCATCGAGGATCTTGATGAATCTGGGGAAAACGCTCCCCGCCGCGCGCGGACGAGCCGGAAACGGCAGCAGGAGCAGAACAGTCAGCTTGGTCAGGAAAGGAAGATGGAAGATGCCCAGAAAGAAGGAACTCTCTTTTGAAGAATCCCTGGAGAAACTGGAGGAGATCGTCAAGACCATGGAGGAGGGCAGCCTGAGCCTCAAGGACCTCATGACGAATTATTCGGAAGGAGTCCAGCTGGCCAAGAATTGCCTGACTTCGCTTGACCGTGCGGAAAAGACCATGGATCTCCTCGTCAAGGAGGAGAAGGGCACGGTCAAGGAAGAGCATTTGGATATAGAGGGAGAATAAGGTAGTATGTTCAAGGAACTTTGGCAGGAAAGACAGCAGCTGGTGGAACGCCAGCTGGGAAAAGAACTCGATGCACAGCAGCCGCTCAACAAGACGCTGCATGATGCCATGCAATACAGCCTGATGGCCGGCGGCAAGCGCCTGCGGCCCATCCTTTTGATGGCGGCAGCCGATGCCGTGGGAGCAGATGGTACGAAATTCCTGACGACGGCCTGTGCCATCGAGATGATCCATACATATTCCCTGATCCATGATGATCTGCCGGCCATGGACAACGATGATTACCGCCGCGGCAAGCTGACGAACCACAAAGTCTATGGCGACGGCATGGCAGTACTTGCCGGCGATGCACTCTTGACGCTGGCCTTTGAGGTCATGCTGCGCCAGGCAGAGGTGCCTGCTGAGACACGCTTGTCTGTCGTGCGCGAGATGAGCATGGCTGCCGGCATGAATGGCATGGTTGGCGGCCAGGCCATTGACCTGGAATCTGAGGGACATCGCATCGATATGGATACCCTGCGCAGCATGCATATGGGCAAGACAGGTGCGCTGTTCCATGCGGCCATCCGCAGCGGCGCCATCCTGGCCGGTGCCGGGGAAAAAGAACTTTCTGCACTGACGACGTATGCTGATAAATTTGGCCTGGCCTTCCAGATCACGGACGATATCCTGGATGTAACGGGCGATGAGCAGGAAATCGGCAAACCAGTCGGCAGCGATCTGCGCAATCATAAATCGACGTATGTCACGTTGACTTCGCTTTCGGAAGCGCAGCAGCTGGCGACCGAAACCGTGCAGGCAGCGGAAGCAGCCCTGCAGCCCTTTGGCGAACGGGCTGCATTCCTCAGGGATCTTGTCCGCTACTTGCTCGCACGCAAGAATTAAGTAGGAAGAAGGGGAAGTGTTTCCATGCAAGCATTGCTCGATCGAATCAATAACCCGGAAGATGTCAAGCGGCTTTCCGTCCAGGAACTCGAACGCCTGGCCGGTGAGATCCGCCGCTTGATCATCGATACCGTCGCGCAGAACGGCGGTCATCTGGCACCGAATCTCGGCACGGTAGAGTTGACACTCGCCCTTTACAGCGTTTTTTCGTTTCCGGAAGATAAACTGGTATGGGATGTCGGTCATCAATCCTACACCCATAAGATCCTGACGGGACGCAGGGACCGGTTTGGCACTCTGCGCAAGCAGGGCGGCATCACAGGCTTCCCCAACCGTTTTGAATCCCCTTATGATGCGTTCGGCGTCGGCCATGCGAGTACGTCCATCTCCGCAGCATTGGGCATAGCCATCGCGCGTGATGTCAAAGGCCGCCGGAATCAGGTCATCGCCGTCATTGGCGACGGTGCCCTGACGGGCGGCGAGGCCTTCGAGGCGCTCAATCATGCAGGCGACCTTGGCACCAAACTCATCGTCATCCTCAACGACAATGAGATGTCCATCGATGCCAATGTCGGAGCCATGAGTGAATATCTCTCGCGCATCCGCATCGCGCCGCAGTACAACCGTGCCAAGCGCGACATGGGCAATCTCTTGATGCGTATCCCACATATCGGCGACAAAGTCTATAAGACGGCCAGCCACCTCAAAGACGGGGTGCGCTCGGTGTTCGTGCCCGGCAGCCTGTTCGAAGACATGGGCTTCCATTACATCGGACCCATTGACGGACATAATATCCGCCTCATGGAAGAAGTCCTGTCCAGGGCTCGTGACATGACGGGGCCGGTACTCATCCATATCCACACGGTCAAGGGCAAAGGCTATCTGCCGGCTGAGCAGGCACCGGAGAAGTTCCACGGCGTCGGCTGCTTTGATGCGCAGACGGGCAAGCCGGCCAAGAAAGCGCCCGCAGCACCTTCGTACACTTCGGTCTTCAGCGATGCGCTCATCGCCCTGGCAAAGCGGGATCCTGATGTGCTGGCCATCACAGCGGCCATGCCGTCCGGTACCGGACTCAAGGCTTTTGGCAAGGTATACCCCAAACGCTTTTTCGATGTGGGGATCGCGGAAGAACATGCGATGACGATGGCGGCCGGCATGGCTGCAGCCGGCATGCACCCTGTTATCGCACTCTATTCGACATTTGCTCAGCGCGCCTATGACCAGATGATCCATGACGTTTGCCTGCAGGATCTGCCCGTGACCATCTGCCTGGACCGTGCGGGCCTGGTCGGTGAGGATGGCCCGACGCATCATGGCGTTTTTGACCTCTCGTATCTGCGGCAGATCCCGAATATGCATGTGCTGGTGCCGAAGGACGAGGAGGAACTGCGGCACATGCTGGCGACAGCCCTTGCCATCAAGGGGCCGTCGGCCATCCGCTATCCACGCGGAGCCGGGCGCGGCGTGACGCTCACCGATGATTTTTCCATCCTGCCGCTTGGCAAGGCGGAAGTCCTGCACGAGTCAGGCGAGATCGCACTGCTCGCAGTCGGCACGATGGTCGAGCATGCCGAGCAGGCAGCGAAACTCCTGGCCGGGCAGGGCATAGAAGCGGCCGTGGTCAACATGCGTTTTGTCAAGCCGCTCGATGAAGAACTCATCCTGCGTTATGCAGCGGAAAAGAAGCTGCTGGTGACGCTGGAGGAAAATGTCCTGGCCGGCGGCTTTGGTTCGGCAGTGGCGGAATGCCTGGCCGATCATGGCGTCCAAGTACCGCTTCTGCGCTTCGGCATCCCGGACCGCTTCATCGAGCAGGGAACCCGCCAGGAACTCCTGTCCCTCTGCCGCCTGCAGCCACAGCAGCTGGCAGCTGCCATCCTGATGGCTCTTGGCAGGGACTGCGAGACCGAGCATCCTGCCGAGCCGTCAGGAACGGATGGCAAGGTGAGAAAGGAGACGCCCGGAGCCGGGCCACAGGCATAAAAACATAACAAACGTAACATCCATGAGAACAGTAAGAGAAGAATAGAAGGTTTGGGGACGAATGGCAAAAGAACGATTGGATATCCTTTTGGTAGAGCGTGGCCTGGCTGGCAGCCGGGAACGGGCCAAGCGCATGATCATGGCCGGCGAAGTGCTGGTCGATGGCCAGAAGGTCGATAAAGCCGGCACGACAGTGAAGCCCGAGGCGGAGATCCGCCTGCTCGGGAACGATATTCCCTATGTCAGCCGCGGCGGGCTCAAGCTCGAGAAGGCCATGCAGGAATTTGACGTGACACTTGACGGCAAGGTGGCGGCCGATATCGGCGCCTCGACAGGCGGCTTCACGGACTGCATGCTCCAAAATGGCGTGCGCAAGGTCTTCGCCATTGATGTCGGATACGGGCAGCTGGCCTGGAAACTGCGCACCGATGAACGTGTCGTCAATATGGAACGCACGAATATCCGCCATGTCACGTCGGAGATGCTCGGCGAGAAACTGGACTTTGCGTCCATCGATGTCGCCTTCATCTCCCTCACGAAGGTCCTGCCGGTTGCCAAAGAACTCCTGAGCGGAGAAGGCGAGCTTGTCGCCCTCATCAAGCCCCAGTTTGAGGCGGGCCGCGATAAAGTCGGCAAGAAAGGCGTCGTGCGGGATCCGGCCGTGCATGAAGAAGTGATCGAGAGCGTGACGTCGTTTGCCCGTTCCCTGGGATTCTGCCCGCTGGCTCTTACGTATTCGCCCGTGAAGGGACCGGAAGGCAATATCGAATATCTCATCCATCTCACGAGCCGGACGGGCGCGGATACGGTGTCAGCGGCACGCATCCGCGAAGTGGTGGCCGCCGCTCATGCGGCACTCGATAAATAAGGAGTGATTGGATGCTGACGATAGCCGTATTCCCCAATGTCACCAAGGACAATGCGGCGGAAATCCTCTACCGCATCGTGGCGTTCTATAAGGATAAGGATGTCCGGCTCATCATGCCGCTCGATGAATCCCGCTTTTTCGATATGGAGTCGTATGGCGTGCCGGACATCGAGAAGATCCCTGCGGATCTGGCACTCTGCCTCGGCGGCGACGGGACGCTGCTCGGCGTCTGCCACCGGTATGGGGATGCCGCCATCCCGCTCTGCGGCGTCAATATCGGCACGCTGGGATTCATGGCGGATATCGAGCCCGATGAACTGGAGACGAAGCTCCAGAAAATCATTGACAAGGATTATCATATCGAGCATCGCCTGCTGCTGGCCGGTTTTGTCCATTCCTGCGGCAAGCAGCGTTTCATCGGCCATGCCATCAACGATGTCGTGGTGACGAAGGGGGGCGTTGCGCGCATGCTGCACCTGGGCCTCAGCATCAATTCGTCGCACCTCATCGACTACAAGGCAGACGGCCTCATCGTGTCGACACCGACGGGCTCGACTGCGTATTCGCTGTCGGCCGGCGGCCCCATCATGAATCCGAATATCCGGGCGCTGCTCCTGACACCGATCTGCGCGCACACGTTCAATATGCGCCCGCTGGCCATCCGGGAAGATGACGTGGTCCATATCGAGATCGCTGCTGTCCATCAGGACATCATCGTGACGCTCGATGGGCAGGAAAGTTACCGGCTTTTGCCGGGCGACGAAGTCATCGTGCAGAAATCCAAGGTGCAGGCCAATATTGTCAAATTCGATGACAAGGATTACTATCAGATCCTGCGCACGAAATTGTGGAGAAATGACTGAGCCAGGACAGGAAAGGAAGAAAGGCTGATTCAATGAAAGAGAGACGCTTGGAATTGATCCGTGAGATTATCCGCCACGAGATCATTGAGACACAGGATGAATTGGCTGCCGAGCTGCGCAAGAAGCGCATTGCAGTCACGCAGGCCACCGTTTCGCGCGATATCAAGGAACTCATGCTCATCAAGGTACCGACGGGGGACGGCCGCTATCGCTATGCCCTGCCGGCGCAGGAAAATTATGCATTCACCAAGGAGCGTATGCGGCGCATCTTCAACGATACGATCATTGACTGCGATTACAGCGAGAACGTACTGGTCGTCAAGACGCTGCCGGGCGGAGCCAATACCGTGGCCTCGGCACTCGACTACTGCAAATGGCCCGAGATCATCGGCACGGTAGCTGGTGACGACAGCATCCTGGTGGTCGTCAAACCCAAGGAGACGGCACCGGATATCAAGAAACGCATCCTGGATCTTTTGGACCAGAATAGCTGAGGGAAGGATCGATTCGCGATGCTGAAAACTTTGACGGTCTGGAATTTCGCGCTGCTTGAGCACGTGCAGGTGGAATTCGGACCGGGACTCAATATCCTGACTGGTGAGACGGGCGCGGGCAAATCCATCCTCATCGATTCGCTGGGGGCGGTCCTCGGCCAGCGCGTTTCCGCTGACAATATCCGTTCGGGCTGTGACTGGCTGCGCGTGGAAGCCGTGTTCTCCCTGGATGAAGAATCCCTGGGACTCCATGAATTCCTGACGCAGCAAGCCATCGATGATTCAGAGAACATGCTGATCGTCACGCGCCAGGTGACGCGCAACGGCCGCAGCAATGTACTCGTCAACGGCTGTCACGTGACGCTGGCCACGCTCAAGCGCATCGGCACGTTCCTCGTGGACATCCATGGACAGAACGAGAATCTGGCCCTGCTCAAAGAGGAGAGCCAGCTGCATCTGCTCGATACGTACGATCCGGATCTCTCGGAGGCCCTGGCTGCCTATGAATGCGCCTACCGGGCCTGGACCGAGCAGAGGAAGCGCTACGACGAAAAGCGGCAGGCTTCGCGCGAATATGCACAGCGCCTCGATATGCTGCACTGGCAGGATAAGGAGATCACCGACGCAGGACTCAAAGAGGGCGAGGATGAGGAACTAGAAGCGGAAATCCGCAAGCTTTCACATGCAGAAAAGATTGTCGGATTTGTCGAAGAGTCGTATAATCTTCTTGATGGCGGTTCGAGCCGCGGGCTCAGCGTGCTGGCAGCCCTTTCCCAGGTCAAGAAGGATCTGGGCGATATGAGCCGCTTTGACCAGTCGCTTGAGAATGCGCAGAAGATTGTCGAAGAAGCGTTTGTCTCATTGCAGGAAGCGGCTTATGAGCTGCGCGACTACGGTGAGAACATGGAATTCAGTCCCGAGCGCCTCGATACGCTCCAGCAGCGCATGGATCTCATTTATAGGCTCTGCAAGAAATATGGTGCGACGGTGGCCGATGTGCTGGCTCATCAGCAGAAGGTCCAGCAGGAATTGCTCGATATCGAGAATTACGACGATGATATTGCCGCACTCGAGAAGAAGATCGCCTCGCTTGAGGCAGAGCTGGCGCGCAAGGCGCAGCGATTGACAAAGCTGCGCCAGGCGGCGGCGGACGATCTCTCGGCTGCCATCCGCACTCAGCTGCTGGAACTCGGCATGCCGCAGGCACGCTTCTACATCGCCGTTACGCCCGCGGATCAGTATGGGTCGCATGGCCGTGATGAAGTGGCGATGTATTTTTCGGCCAATGCCGGCGAAACGGAGAAACCGTTGCAGAAAGTGGCTTCCGGCGGTGAACTCTCGCGTATTGCCCTGGCTATCAAGACCGTGGCTTCCTCGCGGGATTCCTCGGTGCCGAGCATGGTCTTCGATGAAATCGATACGGGCATCGGCGGCCGCACGGCCCAGATGGTCGCCGAACGCATTGCCCTGGTCGCGCAGTACAAGCAGGTACTCTGCATCACGCATCTGCCGCAGATCGCCTGCATGGCCGATGAGCATCTCTACATCTCGAAGGGCATCGAGGACAATCATGCGGTCACGCAGGTGCGCCCGCTTTCCGAGCGCGAGCAGATCAGTGAGATTGCCCGCATGGCTTCCGGTGCCGATATGACGACGGCATCCATTGACAATGCCCGGGAGATGGTCCTGCATGCGAAAATGAAGAAAGAGAGCTTCCGGCAGGGATCCTGAATCAGGAAGCGTTTTTGATGAAGTGGATCTGGAATGGATCTGCTTATTGTTGGCTGGCCGGCCTGGTGCTGGCCTCGGGAAGGAAACAAGGGGGTTTTTCGATGTATGAGGATTTGATGGAAACGAAAATTGCGAGCGAGGATGTCTTTGATGGCGTATTGCTGCACGTCAGGAAGGATACCGTCAAGCTGCCGAATGGCAGGACGGCGACGCGGGAGTGGATCCGGCATCCGGGGGCTTCGTCTGTCATCCCCGTGCTGCCGGATGGCTCGATCATCCTTGTGCGCCAGTACCGTTATCCCATCGACCAGGTGACCCTGGAGGTCCCGGCCGGCAAGCTCGATTCGCCGGAGGAAGATCCGCTCGTTTGTGCGGAGCGTGAGCTTTCGGAGGAAACGGGCTATACGGCGGACAAGATCGAAAAGCTCACGACCATTGCGACAACGGTCGGTTTCTCGAATGAGCGCATCCACCTCTACGTAGCCCGGGGGCTGACGCCAGGCAAACAGCATACGGATGAGGATGAATTCATCAATGTCGTCAAGGTGCCGCTGGCAGAAGCTCTGGCCATGATCCAGGACGGCCGCATCATCGATGCGAAGAGTGTCGTTTCCATCCTGATGGTCAGTCAGCAGCTGAAGGGCTGAGTTGTTTGGAGGGTATATGTTTCATTTTGATCTTCTGGATATCGTTGCGGGTATCCCCGGACTCATCATCGCGATGGTCATCCATGAATACGCACATGCACGCGTGGCCGATGCCCTTGGGGATCCGACGCCGCGCATGATGGGCCGCCTGACGCTGAACCCGGTTGCCCACATCGACCCGGTCGGCCTCATCATGCTGTTCCTCGTGCGGTTCGGCTGGGCGAAGCCGGTCATCATCGATGCCCGTCATTTCAGGAATCCGCGCCGCGACGATATCCTCGTTTCTCTCGCAGGGCCTGCGGCGAATCTCGTGACGGCGTTCGTGACGCTCGTCGTTCTCCTGGCCTATCATCAGATGGCCGGACGGCCGTCGTTAGGAGCATACCAGGTCCTGCAGCTCATCATCATCTATAACATCAACTTTGCGATCTTCAACCTGATCCCCCTGCCGCCGCTCGATGGCTCGCATGTGCTTGCGCAGCTCCTGCCGGGCAGGCTGGCCTATCAGTACGTGCAGCTTGAGCGCTACAGCTTCCTGATCCTCATCGTCCTCATCATGACGCCGGTCCTGAGCTTGATCTTCATCCCGCTGCAGCGCCTCATCTGGTCATCGTTCCTGTTCATCCTGGCACCGTTCTTCTGAGCAGGTGCGTCATGAAGGATTATACGATACATCTGCCGGTCTTCGACGGGCCGCTGGAACTCCTGCTGCGACTCATCGAGAAGAACAAGATCGATATCTATGATATCCCCATTGCGCTTTTGACGCGCGAATATCTTGACTCCCTCGAGACGATGAAGCGGCTGGACATGGAGGTAACGAGCGCGTTCCTCGTGATGGCAGCCACGCTCCTCCAGATCAAGTCCCGCATGATGCTTCCTAAGCCCGTGCGGGATGAGGAAGGCGAGGAGGAAGATCCGCGCCTTGAACTCGTCGAACGCCTGCTGGAGTACAAGAAATTCAAGCAAATCAGCGAAGTGCTCGGCGATATGGCCGTAGTGCAGGAGCGTTTCGTGGGCAGGGCGCCCTTGCCTTTGCCGATCCGCCGCCTGCCGCCGGAGCATCTGCCGCTCGAGGAACTCGTCGCGGCTTTCCAGGCAGTCCTGCAGGTCAAAGTGGAACCCGCCATCCCGATGGTGCTGGTGGCACCGGAGACATACAGCATCGAGGAAAAGATGGATTCGCTGCTGGAGTTCTTGGCGGAGCGCAAGGGCATGATGCGCTTTAGCGAGGCCTTTGTGTCGGGAGTGCGCAGCGAACTCATCGTGACGTTTTTGGCTCTCCTGGAACTCATGAAGGAAGGGATTGTCACGGTGCGCCAGCCGCATCTGTTCGCCGATATGGAGATTGCCTGGCAGCCCGGGATGGACTTCGAGAGAGCCATGCATGCCGTGCGTCAGCAGAGAGGGGATCCTGAGCATGGAACAACATGATATGAAAGAGACAGGACTGCTGGAAGCCGTCCTGTTCGCGGCGGGAGATCCGCTCGGCAGGGACGCCTTGGCTCATGTGATGGACTGTGCCCCGGAAGAAGTCGAGCCTTTGGCTGCGGCGCTGCAGCAGGAGCTGCTTGCGCGCGGCAGCGGCCTCACCGTTCATCACGTGGCGGGCGGCTATCAGCTCGTCACGCGGCAGGAGACGTATCCCGTGGTCGAACGCCTCAGCCAGGTGACGGAGCGGCGACTGTCCGCGCCGACACTCGAGACGCTCTCAATCATCGCTTTCAAGCAGCCCATCACGAAACCGGAAATCGAGCGGCTGCGCGGCGTGCGTATCGAGAGAGCGCTGGCGAAGCTTTTGGAACTCGGCCTCATCGAAGAACGGGGACGCAAGCAGGTGATCGGCCGTCCTATCCTTTACGGGACGACGGAAGCGTTTTTGCGCTGCTTTGGCCTCGAGTCGCTTGCTGACCTGCCGCAGCTGCCGACGACAGAGGACGCGGCCGAGAGTCTCGATGAAGAACAGAAGGCACTGTTGCGCGAGAGCCTTGCAAGGCGCCAGCAGGAGACTTCTGCCGCAGAAGCGCCGCCGCAGCAGGATGCTGCGCTAGAGGAGCCCGCGGAGCAACAGAACAAATGACGGACAGCACGTGCCCTGGCGCCGTGCTGTTTTTCGGATTTATGGTTTGATATAGGAGGAAATGAAATTGGTGGAATTATTAGCACCGGCCGGCAGCAGGGAAGCCTTGATCGCAGCCGTGGAGAATGGAGCCAATGCTGTCTATCTGGCCGGCAATGTCTTCGGTGCTCGCGCCTATGCCGCGAATTTTGACCGTGAGGGCCTGCGCGAGGCCATCCGCTTTGCCCATCTGCGCGATGTGGCCATCCATGTCACGGTCAATACGATCGTCGATGATGAAGAACTGCCGGAGCTTCGCGATTACCTGCGCTTCTTGTACGAAGCGGGAGCCGATGCCATCCTCGTGCAAGATCTCGGTGTGGCCAGACTGGCTAGAGAAACCGTGCCGGATCTGCCGCTGCATGCCAGCACGCAGATGTCCGTCCATAGCCTGGAAGGCGTGCGTACGCTCAAGGAACTGGGCTTTTCGCGCGTGGTCCTGGCCCGTGAGCTTTCCCTCAAGGATATCCGTTACATCTGCGCGCATGCCGGGGTGGAGATCGAGACGTTCATGCACGGGGCGCTTTGCGTCTGCTATTCAGGGCAGTGCCTCATGAGCAGTATGATCGGCGGGCGCAGCGGCAATCGCGGACGCTGCGCGCAGCCCTGCCGGCTGCCCTATACGCTGGTGGATGAGGAAGGCCACGATGCACTGGGCGACGAAGCTGGCAAATACCTGCTCTCTCCGCGCGACCTCAGCACGATTGACGTCATCCCTGAACTCCTCGCGGCCGGCGTGAATTCTCTCAAGATCGAAGGCCGCATGAAACGGCCGGAATACGTCGCGACCGTCGTGCGCACGTACCGCGAGGCCATCGATTCGTATTACAGCGACAAGGGCTATGCGGTGACGGCTGAAGAACGCGACGATCTCGCGCAGATCTTCAACCGTGACTTCACGACAGCCTACCTCCTGGGACGCCCGGGCAAGACCATGATGAGCGACCGCCGTCCGAACAACCGCGGCCTGCTCATCGGGCGCGTGCTGGACTATGACTGGGATCGCCGGCTCGTCACGGTGAAGCTCAGCGGCAGGCTCGGCCTCGGCGACCAGGTGGATTTCTGGGTCAAGGTCGGCGGCCGCGTGACGGCGACCATCCAGGAACTCCAAGCCGTCGACGGCAGGCAGCTGGAGCGCGGCGAAGCGGGCGATACGGTCGTCTTTGCCATTCCTGCCGCCGTGCGCCATCATGACCGCGTGTTCAAGGTCTACGATGCGGCCTTGATGGAACGGGCCAAGCACAGCTATGATACGGGCGCTCCTGTGCGGCGCATCCCCGTTGCCGTCCACGTGCATGCAGCCATCGGTGAGCCGCTCTGCATCACCCTGCGCGATCCCGATGGCGTGACAGGAACGGGCCGGACGGATTTCATCGGCGAAGCTGCGCGCAAGCGGCCACTCTCGGAAGAGACAGTCCGCAAGCAGGTCGCTCGTCTCGGCACCTCGGTATTTGCCCTGGCATCGCTTGCCTGTGAGATCGTGGGCGAAGTCATGGTCCCTGTCAGCGAGATCAACGAGGCACGCCGTCGCGCCGTGGAGGAGCTTGAGGAAAAACGCCTTGCCATCCACATGGCAAAGGCCCGTCAGGTGCCGGCCGGCCGTATCGCGCCGGAGACACCGCGGCAGGAACTCGGCAGGACTGCCACGCTGATGGTTGCCTGCGATACGCTGGAGCAGGTGAAGGCCGCACTCGCAGGCGGCGCAGATGGCATCCTCTTTGGCGGCGATTCATACCGTCATCACGCGATCACGGTGGAAGAATACCGGGCGGCCTGGCAGCTATCTGAGGATGCCGGTGCGCGCATCGATTTCAATCTGCCGCGCATCGTGCGGGAAGCACATCAGAAGGCCGTGGAACGGCTGCTGGCTGCCTGGGAGGACTTCCCGCCTGCCGCCATCCACGTCCACAATATCGGCACACTCGGCCTGGTGCGCCGGCTGACGACCCTGCCCATCCATGCCGATTATTCTCTGATCTCGTACAATCATCAGACGCTGGCCTTCCTCAAGGAATACGGTGTGGCGGAAGCGACGCTTTCCCCGGAACTCAACCGCGGGCAGATCCTGGAGCTTGCCAAGGATTCCCCGCTGCCTTTAAGCTGCATCGTGCATGGACGCCTTGAACTCATGATCTCGGAGTACTGCGTCATGGGCAGTTTCCTCGGCGGCCTGGATAAAGGCCCCTGCAGCCAGCCCTGCACGAAGCACCGGTACGCCCTGAAAGACCGCAAGGATGCGTGCTTCCCGCTCGTGACCGATCAGTTCTGCCACATGCATGTACTCAACAGCAAGGTGCTTTCGATGCTGCCGCATGCGATGAAATTCATCCCGGGCGGTATCCGGACTCTGCGCATCGAAGCAAAAGCCCTGGAGCCGGATGAAATCCGCCGCCTCACGGCAGCGTATCGCCGAGCCATGGGCATGCCGCAGGAGCCCGACGAAGCACAGGAGGCCTGGCTCAAGGAGCAGGAGGGGACGGACATCACCCGTGGCCATTACTTCCGCGGTGTCCTTTAAGACCTGTCAAGTGAGGTAACAGAAAGAACAATGGAACAAGAAACGTATAAAATCATGGAATACAGCCGGGTCCGGGAGATGCTGGCGGAATGCACTTCCTCGCTCATCGGCAAAGAACGTGCGCAGGATATGCTGCCGAGCAGCGATTTCGATGAAGTGGCCGAGTGGATGCAGGAGACGGCGGAAGCCGTGACGATCCTCGAGACGGCTGCTCCGCCGTTTGGCGGCATCTTCGATATCCGGCCCTTCCTCAAGAAGGTGAAGATGGGAGCGGTACTCGATCTCGATGACATCATGAACATCATGAGTACGCTCTATGCCATGCGCAACCTCAAGCGGTTTTTCCGCGACAGCGAGGTGGAAGCGCCGACGCTGAAAGAATGGGCGAGGAATATCGAGATCCTCGGCCAGCTCGAACGGCTGCTTGAAAATACCGTGGATGAACACGGCGCCATCCGCGAGGATGCCAGTGTCGAACTGCGCCGCATCCGCCGCGAACTCAAAGGCGCGCAGGGCAAGATCAAGGAGCGCATCGGCAGCATCCTCCATGCAGCGGAGTATCAGAAATACTTCCAGGATGCCATTGTCACCGTGCGTGACGAACGCTATGTCATCCCGGTCAAGCAGGAATACCGTTCGCGTTTCCCCGGCATCGTGCATGACCAGTCGGCAACGGGCGCGACGCTTTTCATCGAGCCGATGGCCATCGTTGAACTCAACAATGATGTCAAGCAGCTGACGCTGGCTGAGCAGCAGGAAATCCAGCGCATCCTGCGTCATCTTTCCTCGGAAATCAACAAGAACGGCGAGATCCTGGCCGAGAATTGCCGCATCCTCGGCGATCTGGACTTTGCCTTTGCCAAAGCCAGGCTGGCCAAGGCCATGGATGCCCAGCGCCCGGAACTCAACCGCGAGGGACGTACGGACCTCCGTCAGGCGCGCCATCCGTTCATCGCGAAAGCGAAGGTCGTGCCGATTGACATCCGCATCGGCGAGGGGTACCGGATGCTCCTGATCACGGGTCCGAACACCGGCGGCAAGACGGTCAGCATGAAGACCTTCGGCCTCATGGTGCTGCTGGCACAGTCGGGCTGCTATCTGCCGACGGCGCCGGATCCCGTCATCGCGGTCTACCCGAATATCTATGCCGATATCGGCGATGAGCAGAGCATCGAGCAGAATCTGTCGACCTTCTCGGCACACATGACGCATATCGTGCGCATCCTCGAAAAAGTAGAAGCCGATGATCTCGTCCTGCTCGATGAGCTCGGCGCCGGCACGGATCCGGAGGAAGGGGCGGCGCTTGCCATGGCTATCCTCGAGAAACTGCTGCAGCTGCGCGTGACGACGGTCGCCACGACGCATTATTCCGAACTCAAGACCTTTGCCTATTCCCGCGACGGCATCGAGAATGCCTGCGTCGAGTTTGATGTCAAGACTTTGCGGCCGACGTACCGCCTGCTCATCGGCATGCCGGGCGCGAGCAACGCGTTTGCCATCAGCCGCCGCCTCGGGCTTTCCGAGGCACTCATCCTGCGGGCGCAGCAACTCGTCAAAGCGGATCATGCACAGTTCGAGCATGTCATCAATGAACTCGAGAATGAGAAGATGATGTACGAGCAGCGCAATGCCGATATCCTGGAACGCCAGCAGCGCGTGACACAGTTGGAGCAAAAGGTCGCGAGCATGAAGGATGAACTCGCGAAACGCAAGGGCGATATGATCCGCAAGGCCCGTGAACAGAGCGCCGCCATGGTGCGCCGTACGCGCCGCGAATCCGAGGCCATCATCAAAGAACTCAAGGAACAGTTTGACGACCAGGGCATCAAGCGCCGCCAGCAGGCCATCCAGGATGCCCGTGCCAAGCTCAACGAAGCGTTTGAGAAGGCGCGTCCGGGCATCATGACGCAGAAAGGCGTCGGCCAGGCCGTGAATATCAAGACGATCCGGCCGGGGGACAGCGTCTACGTCAAGAAGCTCGACCAGAAAGGGACGGTGCTTGCCGTCGATGGTCGGGAACTCCTCGTGCAGATCGGCAGCCTGCATACGAAAGTCAAGGCATCGGCCTGCCGTTTCCTGAGCCATGCACCGCAGGAGAAACCTGCTGCCCCCGCATCCTCCCGCAACCGCCAGACGCGTGCTTTCCTCCAGAAGGTACAGGGCGTCGGCCGTGAGATCGATATCCGCGGACTCATGGTCGATGAGGCTGAGATGGTCGTGGGCAAATTCCTCGATGATGCCGAAATGGCCGGGCTTTCCCAGGTCCTTGTCATCCACGGCAAGGGGACTGGTGCATTGCGCAAGGGCATACAGGATTATCTCAAGCATCATCCGAGCGTCGTGAGCTTCCAGTTCGCCGATATCAACGAAGGCGGCACGGGAGCGACCGTTGTCAATCTCAAGTGAACGGCAAGACCGCAGAGATTCTTGGCGACGGGCGGCGGACACGCCGCGTCTGCTGAATTTCCCACTGGAAAACATGGGCTTTTCCGTGAATGTGTGGTAAAATGGAAAGCGTACATGTTTTAAGGAGGCATCCTGTTCTATGGAAAATCGTTCCCCGAAAAACCATCACAGACGAAATACGAAGACTGGCGGCCCTTCGACCGCACATAAAACCCTCATGGGTATCGGCATCGTTCTGTTGGTCATGCTGATCGGCGTTGGCTGCGGATTTCTTACTGCCAGCATGAATACGAAGTCAGATCTGGCGGATGATATCCGCCCGCCGGCTTCCTCCCAGGTCTACGATATCGACGGCAATGAGATCGCGACGATCCATGCGGAAGAAGACCGCATGCCCGTCAAGCTCAGCCAGGTCCCGCAGAATCTGCAGGATGCGTTCGTGGCCGTTGAGGATAACCGTTTCTACGACCATATCGGCGTGGATCCGCGCGGCATCGCGCGTGCCATCTGGGCCAATCTGCGCGGCCGTACCGTCTCGGAAGGCGGCTCTACGATCACGCAGCAGCTGGCCAAGAATGCATACCTGACGCAGGATCGCACGCTCAAGCGCAAGATCCAGGAACTCTTCCTGGCCCTGCGCCTCGAACGCCAGTATACGAAGCAGGAGATCCTGGAACTCTACCTGAACCAGATTTACTTTGGGCAGGGAGCTTACGGCGTCCAGGCAGCAGCCCGCACGTACTTCGGCAAGGATGTCGAGGACTTGACGCTCAATGAATGTGCGATGCTGGCCGGCATCCCGAAGAGCCCAAATTATTATTCGCCGCTCAACAACCTGCAGGCTGCACAGGACCGCAAGGCAACGGTACTCGACCAGATGGCTAAGTACGGCTACATCGATACGGCTACGGCGGAAAAGACGAAGAAAGAGAAACTCGATCTCGTACAGCCCAGCCAGAAGAAAGACGATCATGAAGCCTCGTACTTCATCGATTACGTGACCCAGAGACTCATCGATAAATACGGTGCCGATAAGGTCTACAAGGAAGGCCTCAAGGTCTATACGACCATCGATATGGACATGCAGCGCGCCGCGGAGAGTGCCATGAAGAAACTGCCGAACGGCAAGAAGGACGGCAACGGTGTCCAGCAGCCGCAGGGCGCACTCGTGGCCATTGACCCGCATTCCGGTTATGTCACGGCGCTGGTCGGCGGCCGCGGCACGGATCAGTTCAACCGCGCCACGATGGCGGAACGCCAGCCGGGTTCTTCCTTCAAGCCGTTCGTGTTTGCGGCGGCTCTTGAAAACAAGTTCACGCCGTCGACCGTCATCAATGACAGTCCCATCCGGATCGGCGACTGGGAACCGCAGAACTATGAACGCACCTTCAGCGGCAGCGTGACGCTGCGCCAGGTGGCCACTCATTCGATGAATGTGCCGACGGTCAAGATTGCCCAGAAGCTCGGCATCGAGAAGGTCCTCTATTACGCCCAGGAGATGGGCATCACGACACTCGTCACGGATGGCCCGCAGAATGACAAGAACCTGGCAGCTTCGCTGGGCGGCCTGACGAAGGGGGTAACGCCGCTGGAACTCACGAGCGCGTACTGCACCTTTGCCAATAAGGGCGTCCACGTTGATCCGGTCGTCATCGTCAAGGTCCTCGACCGCAACGGCAAAGTCATCGAGGAAGCTGCACCGCAGCAGCATGAAGTCATCAGTGAGGAAAGCGCCGCAGAACTCACGAGCATGCTCCAGGATGTCATCAAGTCCGGTACGGGCCGCGGCGCGAACATCGGCCGTCCTGCCGCCGGCAAGACGGGTACGACGAGCGATTACCATGATGCATGGTTCGTCGGCTACACCCCGGATCTCGTCACGGGTGTCTGGATCGGCAACGATGACAACACGTCGATGGGCATGATGACGGGCGGCATGCTGCCGGCGAGCATCTGGAAGTCCTTCATGACCGATGCCCTCAAAGGCATGCCGGCCAAGGACTTCGATGGCTCCTCGTCTTCCCGGAGCGATGCCATCGGCACGCTCGAGGATGATAAGAGTACGGCTGTCTCGAAGAAGGGATCGTCTTCTGCCAAAACGGAGAACAAGGCACCGGAAAAGGGCAAGGAAGGCGAGAAAAAGCCCAATGGCAATGGCCAGCAGCCTGCCAGCCTACCTGCCGGGCAGGCACCGTCAGCTGGTGGCGGAACTCCTGCTCCAGCCACTGCCGCACCGGAACCCGGCAGCAGCGTCTCGAAAGGCAAGCTTTGATGGATTTTCCTTCCGGGTCATCCGGTTATGACAAGCTAGACCAGGCAGCCTGCTGCCTGATATAAAGGAGAGAGATTGTTGGCAAACGTATTTGATACCCTGAAAGAAAGAGGCTTCATCGCCCAGTGTACGAATGAAGCCGAGCTGCGCGAACTCTTTGACAAAGAGCGCGTGACCTTTTACATCGGCTTCGATCCGACGGCGGACAGCCTGCATGCCGGTCATTTCATCGCCCTGATGGCCATGGCTCACATGCAGCGTGCCGGCCATCGTCCCATCTGCCTCGTTGGCGGCGGTACGGGTACGGTCGGAGATCCTTCGGGACGCACGGACATGCGCAAGATGCTGACGGATGAAGACATCGAACACAACTGTGAATGCTTCAAGAAGCAGATTGCCCGTTTCATTGATTTTTCCGATGGCAAGGCCATCATGGTCAACAACGGCGACTGGCTCAGGAAGCTCAACTACATCGACCTCCTGCGCGATGTCGGTGCCTGCTTCACGGTCAACCGCATGCTCGCGGCGGAATGCTACAAGCAGCGCTGGGAAAAGGGCCTGACCTTCCTCGAATTCAACTACATGGTCATGCAGGCCTATGACTTCCTCGAACTCAACCGCCGTTACGGCTGCAAGCTTGAGATGGGCGGCGACGACCAGTGGTCGAACATCATCGCCGGCGTTGAACTCAACCGCCGCAAGAACAATACGGCAGTCTACGGCCTGACGAACAAGCTTTTGACGAAGAGCGATGGCAAGAAGATGGGCAAGACTGCAGGCGGCGCGCTCTGGCTCGACGCCGAGAAGACCTCGCCGTACGAATTCTACCAGTACTGGCGCAATGTCGACGATGCCGACGTCGAGAAGTGCCTTTCCCTCCTGACGTTCCTGCCGATGGAGGAGGTACACCGTCTCGGCAGCCTCAAGGATGCGGCCATCAATGAAGCCAAGAGCATCCTTGCCTATGAAGTCACGAAAATCGTCCATGGCGAGGAAGAAGCGCAGAAGGCGCAGAAGGCAGCTGAAGCACTGTTCGGCGGTGCGGGCAATACGGACGATATGCCGACGATCCCGGCAGAAGCCGGCAAGAAGCTGCTTGATGTCCTCACGGCCGGCAAGGTCTTTGCTTCAAAGAGTGAAGGACGCCGCCTGATCCAGCAGAATGGCCTGTCCCTGGGCGATGAGAAAGTCAAGGATGTCGACTATATCCTAAAGGACAGCGACTTCACGGATGGTGCTGCCATCGTCAAGAAGGGCAAGAAGAAATACTTCAAGCTCGTGAAATGACCAGGAGCAGCCGCAAGTCTCCCGCTGTCCGCAGAACTGTATTGTGAGAAGCGGGGATTTGTGCTACAATGAATAAGCTATCGCATGTATCATGCAATTTTGATTGAAGGAGCGGTGTTCTTTTATGTCAGGACATTCTAAATGGGCGAATATAAAGCGCAAAAAAGGTGCAAACGACGCGATCCGTGGCAAGATTACGACGAAGATCGGCCGTGAGATCACGATTGCCGTCCGCATGGGCGGTGCCGACCCGACGGGCAACATGCGCCTGAAGCTGGCCCTTTCCAAAGCGAAATCCAATAACATCCCGAAGGACAACATCAAGCGTGCCATCGAGAAGGGCCTTGGCAATACCGAAGGCGGCAATTACGAAGAGATCATGTATGAAGGCTATGGCCCAGGCGGCACGGCCGTCATGCTCGATATCCTCACGGATAACCGCAACCGCACGGCTGCAGATGTCCGCCACCTTTTCTCGAAATTCGGCGGCAACCTTGGGCAGGATGGCTGCGTGGCATGGATGTTCAAGAAGAAGGCTGTGTTCATCGTCGAGAAAGAAGCATTTGACGACGAAGATGCACTGATGGAAATCGTACTCGAAGCCGGGGCTGAGGATATGAAGTCGGAAGACGAAGTCTTCGAGATCACGGGCGAGCCGGAATCCTTCGATGCCATCGAGCAGGCTCTCGGCGAGAAGGGCATCGAGATGGCTTCGGCTGAAGTCACGATGGTGCCTGACACGATGGTCCATCTGGCCGGCAAAGATGCTGAGAAGATGCAGAATCTCATCGATGCCCTGGAAGAGAATGACGACGTTCAGAACGTTTACAGCAATTACGAGTCCGACGACGAAGAGTGATCGCTAGGATTTCCAGATTTTCTAGCAAGCTCTCGGCCGGACGATGAGCAAGCCCCTACGATTCGACCATTCGATTTGTAGGGGCTTGCTTTCGTGACGGCAGGATGACGAGACGGCCGCGCATGCATTGCGCCAGAGGCCGGGAAAGGAACAGCAGGATCATCTTTTATGTTAGCATTAGGAATTGACCCCGGCACGGCCATCTGCGGCTTCGGTTTCGTGGAATCGGTCGGCAGCCGCCTGATCCCGCGGGCTTACGGTTCCATCTTCACCTCGCCGGAAATGAAGATGGAGGACCGCTTGATGAAGATTTACGATGAACTCGATGCACTCATCAAGAAATACCAGCCGGATGTCATGGGGGTGGAGAAACTCTTTTTCAATCGCAATGTCACGACAGCCATCCCCGTCGGACAGGCCAGGGGCATCGTGCTGCTGACGGCCGCCAAGAACAATCTGCGGCTCGTCGAGCGCACGCCGATGCAGATCAAGCAGGATGTCACGGGCTACGGCAAGGCGGACAAGCAGCAGGTGATCTACATGGTCACGAAGATCCTCAACCTGCCGAAACCGCCAAAGCCTGACGATACGGCCGATGCACTGGCCATCGCCATCTGTACGACGCACTGTCTCAACAGCATCACCTGGAGGAATCAATTATGATCGGTTATCTGCGCGGGACCATTCTCTATCTCTATACGGATTACTGCCTGCTCGATGTGCACGGCGTGGGCTATCGCGTATTCATCGCGAATTCCACGCGCCAGAAGCTGCGCCTGCATGAAGAGGCCAGGCTTTTCACCTACACGAGCGTGCGCGAGGATGCCATCGTACTCTACGGGTTTGCGGCACAGGAGGAGTATGACCTTTTCCTGCAGCTCATCGGTGTTTCCGGCATCGGGCCGAAAGTCGCGCTGGGCATACTCTCGTCCATCACGGTGGAGGGGCTCTGCCGGGCCATCCAGAACAAGCAGACGAGTGTCCTGACGAAACTGCCGGGCATCGGCAAGAAATCGGCTGAGCGCCTGATCCTTGAACTCAAGGATAAAGTGGCCTTGGCAGGCGGTGAGGAAGAAATCCTGACGCTCGAAACCGATGTCCCAGCCGGCGATGATGCTGTGGCGGAGGCCACAGAGGCACTCAAGGCGCTCGGTTACACGCAGGCGGAGCTTGCGCCCGTCATCCGCAAGACGGCGAAATACAAGACGACCGAGGCCATCATCAAGGCCTCGCTCAAGGCATTGAGCCATATGTGATGCGTTCCATGATGAAATACAATTCCAGGATTCACAGAAGGAGGTGCCGGCTTGGACGGTTTTGATTCCTATGACGACGAGGACCGCATCGTCGCGATGGATGAGCAGCGGGCGGATGACTGGCAGTACAGCCTGCGTCCACGCAAGCTCATCGAATACATTGGCCAGGAAAAGGTCAAGGCGAATCTTTCGATTTTCATTCAGGCGGCCTTGTCGCGCGGCGAGGCACTCGATCACGTCCTGCTGTACGGTCCGCCGGGCCTGGGCAAGACGACGCTTGCGGGCATCATCGCCAATGAACTCGGCGTCAACTTTCGCCAGACCTCAGGCCCTGCCATCGAGCGCAGCGGCGATCTGGCGGCGTTGCTCACCAATCTGCAGGAACACGATGTCCTCTTCATCGATGAGATCCATCGCCTGTCGCACAGCGTCGAGGAAGTACTCTATTCGGCGATGGAAGATTTTGCGCTGGATATCATCATCGGCAAGGGGCCGAGTGCGCGCTCCATCCGGCTTGACATTGCGCCGTTCACGCTGATCGGCGCGACGACGAAGGCCGGTGCGCTGGCGGCACCTTTGCGCGACCGCTTCGGCGTCATCTCACGGCTCGAGTACTACACGCCCGAATCGCTCGTGCATATCATCAAGCGTGCAGCTGAGATCCTTGAGATCCCCATTGAGGACGAAGGGGCTCTTGAGATTGCACGCCGCAGCCGCGGCACGCCGCGCGTGGCCAACCGGCTGCTGAAGCGCGTGCGCGATGTGGCTCAGATCGAGGGCTCCGGGGTCATTACGAATGCGATTGCCGACAAGGCGTTGCGCATGCTCGAAGTCGACAAGGCCGGCCTTGACCATACGGATCGGCGCATGCTGATGACCATGATCCAGAAATTTGGCGGCGGACCGGTCGGCCTCGATACCCTTGCTGCCGCCATCAGCGAAGCAACCGATACCATCGAAGATGTTTATGAGCCATACCTCATCCAGCTCGGCTTTCTCAACCGCACGCCGCGTGGCCGCGTGGTGACGCAAGCCGGTTACGAGCATCTTGGTATCCCGTATGAAAAAAAATGACATGAAAATGAGGTGAATCCGTTGCAATTACTGCTTCATATGTGCTGCGGGCCATGTTCCTGCTATCCCGTCAAGAAACTGCGCGAGGAAGGCATCGAGCCGACAGGCTATTTCTTCAATCCAAATATCCATCCCTATAAAGAGTGGGAGATGCGTTTGAAGACGGCCAGGGAATTTGCCGAGAAGGTCGATATGGCATTTCATGCCGACGAGCATTACCGTCTGCGCGATTTCCTCAAGAAAGCGCTGCCGGCTGAAGCTCTGCCCAATGGACGCTGCACGATGTGCTATACCTGGCGTCTCGAGGAGACGGCTCGCTATGCGGCGGAGCATGGCTTTGACGCCTTTACGTCAACGCTTTTCTACAGTATCTACCAGCAGCATGATCTCATGCGCCGTACGGCGGAACGCTTTGCCAAGCAGTATGGTGTGACTTTCTACTATGAGGATTTCCGTCCCGGCTGGCAGGAAGGCATCGACATCAGCCACGAGCTTGAACTTTATCGCCAGCCGTACTGCGGCTGTATCTTCAGCGAAGAGGAGCGCTATTCGCGCGAGATCCGCAAGCAGCGCAAGAAAGAGAACAAGGCCAAGAAGCGCGCCCGCCTCGAGCGCGAGGCACGCGAGGCAAAAGAGGCCGCTGCGGGATGTAGCCCGGCTTCAACGTGCGGCTAAATGTAAAAGGCGGAGCTTCGGCAGGACACGGGCGCGAAGCGCGGGATACCGGTGGCATCCCCGGGGAAGGTGACCCGCAGGACCGAAAGAGTTCCATGGACGCGTCAAGGGATTTTTGATTCAATGGTGAAGAGAGTCGAAGGGAAGTGAAGGGGATGAAAAATTTTCTGTTAGTCCTGCTGGCCGGCGCGATGGTCTTGTCTTCTGTTACGCCGGTCATGGCGCGCCATGCACCGGCTCCGGCCGACCCGGGGAACGTGAGCAAGATGAGCAAGGCAAAGGCAGAGGAACCCGTGCTGCGCATCGGCCTTGCTGAGAAGCAGGCCTCACTGATACTGACGCCGCTTGCCGGCAAAGTCACATGCCGGACGGAAACCTCGAAGGCACTCGTGCTGCCCGCAGGCCAGGCCGTCACCATCAGCCGGCAGGGGAATGCATTCCTCGTTGCTGGCAAGAAGCTTGCAGGCACGACGCTCACGCTGACACCTGCCAATGCGGGCGCTGGCGCGTCGTTCCGCTACGGCAGCCGTTCGTATGCCGGCGCGATGCAGGTGCTTGCGCGCGCTGGCGGCATGACGCTCGTCAATCCGGTGGGCATCGAGACGTATCTCAAGAGCGTCGTACCCGAGGAAATGCCGACGGACTGGCCGCAGGAGGCCTTGAAGGCCCAGAGCGTCGCCGCGCGCAGTTTTGCCCTGCATAACCGCGGCCGCCACGGATCCGCAGGCTATGACCTCTGCACGACGACGCATTGCCAGGTCTATACGGGTACTGGTGCTGAGAGATCTTCAGCAAATGCGGCCCTGCGCGCGACGCGCGGCGAGGTGCTTCTTTATCACGGCCAGCCCGTCGATGCGCTCTTCCATACGGACAGCGGCGGCATGACGGAAAACAGTGAAGACGTCTGGGGCGGCTACGTGCCGTATCTGCGCGCGGCCAGGGACCCGCAGCAAAAGACGATGCCCTGGACAAAATCCATCCCGCTGAACACGCTTTCCGCCAAGCTTGCCGCCAAGGGCAAGAAAGTTGGCACCATCCGCAAGGTCACGCTTTCTCCTGTGCAGTTTGGCAAGGAGACGAGTGACCGCACAGTCTCGGGACGCGTCAAGACCATGACGGTGATAGGTACGCAGGGCACGGCACGGATCAGTGGCAACGATATGCGCAGCATGTTCGGCCTCAAGAGTACACTCTTTGCTGCCAAAATCCAGAAAGACGCACTCCTGCTCGAAGGCTACGGCTACGGCCACGGCCTTGGCATCTCGCAATGGGGGGCCAAACGCCTGGCCGAGTCGGGCAAGCCCTATGCGGACATCCTGCATCACTACTACACGGGTGTGGAGTTAACAAAACAATATTAAAGATAAGAGGTTATATCTATTATGTTACTATCCGATTTTGATTACGACCTGCCGGAGGAACGCATCGCCCAGGTGCCGATCGAGCCGCGCAACGCATCGCGCCTCATGGTACTCGATCCCGTGGAGAAAACGATAGAGCATCGTCATTTCTATGATCTCAAGGATTTCCTTGTACCGGGAGATACCCTGATCTTCAACGATACCCGCGTCATGCCGGCCCGCCTCATCGGGCATCGCGACCAGACGGGCGGCAAGGTCGAAGTATTCCTGCTGCGCCGGCTCGATGCGACTCATTGGGAAACGCTCGTCAAGCCGGGCAAGAAGGCCAAGCCGGGCAATGTCATCCGTTTCAGCGATGAACTGTCCTGTACGGTAACGGAGCATACGGATTTTGGCGGCCGTATCGTGGAGTTCCAGTTCGATGGCATTTTCGAGGAAATCCTTGACCGTCTTGGCGAGACGCCGCTGCCGCCGTACATCCACGAGAAACTCGAGGATAAGGAGCGCTACCAGACCGTCTACAACCGCGAAGAAGGCTCTGCCGCCGCACCGACAGCCGGCCTGCACTTCACGAAAGAACAGATGCAGGAACTCCGCGATATGGGGGTCAACCTCGGCTTTGTCACGCTGCACGTTGGTCTCGGCACGTTCCGGCCTGTCAATGTCGACAATATCGAAGAGCATGAGATGCATAAGGAGTATTACTGCATCTCCGATGAAACGGCGAAACTCATCATGGATACGAAGAAAGCCGGGCATCGTGTCATCGCCGTCGGCACGACGAGCATCCGCACCCTGGAATCCGCTGCCACGGCCAAGGATGAGATTGCCGGTAAGAGCGGCTGGACGGGCATCTTCATCTATCCGGGGTATGACTTCAAGATCGTCGATGCCCTCGTCACGAACTTCCATCTGCCAAAATCCACGCTCATCATGCTCATCAGCGCCTTTGCTGGCCGCAAGTTCATCCTGCAGGCCTACAAGACGGCTGTCGAGATGAAGTACCGCTTTTTCTCGTTTGGCGACGCCATGCTCGTGACGAGAAAACAGCCGGATGACGAACGCAATCGGGAAGTCGCAGAACTCGAGGAGCTTGACCGTCAGCGGGAAGCTGCAGCCAACGGGAATCCGGGCTGTAGTGAATAAGAAGAGAAGAAAAGAAGAGAAAGCAAATGCCTTCCAGGCCGGGAGGCGTTTGCTTTTTTTGCTTCATTGAGCCGATGCGGCAAGGGATTCCTCTTGCCCCGCTTTGGGCAATTCATATTTACATAGAATTTACATATCTGCAACAAATCGCCTGCCAATCTTTGCTACGATATAGGAGAACGAGGAAGGGAACCAGCGGGTTCCCGGAAGTCACTCAATCAAGGAATGATTTGGGAGGAAATGGATATGTTCAACAAGATGAAGAAACTTCTTTCCCTTGGCGCAGTAGTCGCCAGTACGGCTGTACTGCTCACGGGCTGCGGCGGCGGCAGCCAGCAGGCTGCAAGCTCGGGCAGCGGCGCTGCACAGGAAATCTCCGGCAAGATTTCTGCTTCGGGTTCGACGGCACTGCTGCCGCTCCTGAAACCGGCGCAGGAAGCTTTCCAGGAAAAATATGAGAAAGTCACGGTCAATGTTGCTGGCGGCGGTTCTTTCACGGGCATGAACCAGGTCGCGGAAGGTGCGGTGCAGATCGGCAACTCCGACGTCAACCTGCCGGATGAGTACAAGGACAAGGGGCTCGTCGACCACAAGGTTGTCGTGGAGCCGTTCGTCTTCATCGTCGACAAGGACAATAAAGTCGACAATCTCACGAAACAGCAGGCCATCGATATCCTGACGGGCAAGATCACGAACTGGAAGGAAGTCGGCGGTGCCGACCAGAAGATCACGCTGATCCATCGTGCCAAGTCTTCAGGGTCGCGTGCTACGATCAGCGATGTCGTCCTCAAGGGCGCCGCTTTCACGGATGATGCCGTCATCCAGGATTCCAACGGTGCTGTGCGCGCTGCGATTGCCAGCACGCCGGGGTCCATCGGCTATGTCGATGCCCCGTATGCCGATGATTCCGTCAAGATCCTGAAGTTCGACGGGGTCGAGTATTCTCCGCAGAACATCATCGATGGCAAGTATCCGATTTATGGCTACGGCCATATGTACACGAAGGGTGAGCCGACGGGTGCTGTCAAGGCCTTCATCGATTACATCCTCAGCGATGAGTTCCAGAACAGCCAGGTCGAGAAGCTCGGCTTCATCCCGGTCAGCAAGATGAAGAAATAAGCTTGTTTTTGCCAGCAGGCCTTGCGGGGCACAGCAGGACAGGCAAAACGTGAGCAGTGGTCAGTGGGCAGTCCATCGTGAGCCGGCAGAAAACTTACGGCATGGCCCCCTGGCCATTCTTGCGTTATCGGCTGCCGGGCTCCGGATATCTGTCGGCGGGACTCTACAGGAAGTGGGAGGAAATTATGGAACGGGCAGTAACAGTAAGCCGCATGGACGGGAAACAGTCCGGCGGCGGTCATGAGCGCAGGATCTTTTACGACAAGTGCGGACGATATCTCTTTATCGCGTCGGCTTTCCTCATGACGATCATCATCTTTTCGATCATCTTTTTTGTCGGGCGGCAGGGCCTCATGACCTTTGCTGAGGTCAGTCCGCTGGAATTCTTCTTCAGCGCGCATTGGGATCCGACGCTCGGGAAATTCGGCGCCTTGTCCTTCATCATCGGTTCGCTGGCAACGACGCTGCTCGCAGTCGTCATCGGCGCGCCGCTCGGACTCTTTGGTGCGATTTTCCTCGCGAAGGTCGCACCGGTCTGGCTCAAGAACATCATGCGCCCGGCAACCGATCTTTACGTTGCTATCCCGTCCGTTGTCTACGGCTACATCGGTTTGATGGTCCTCGTGCCGTTCCTGCGCAGCACTTTCGGCACGACGACAGGCTTTGGCGTACTCGCGGCTTCGTTGGTGCTGGCCATCATGATCCTGCCGACCATCCTGTCCATCAGCACGGATGCCCTCAATGCCGTGCCGCGCCCTTTGGAGGAAGCCAGCCTGGCACTTGGCGCAACCTGGTGGCAGACGATGATCCATGTCGTCGTGCCGGCTGCTGCGCCCGGCATCTTGACGGCTGTCGTACTCGCGATGGCGCGCGCTGTGGGTGAGACGATGGCCGTGCAGATGCTCATCGGCAATACGCCGCAGATCATCACATCGCTCTTCACGCCGACGGCTACGCTGACAAGCAATATCGTCGTCGAGATGGGCAATACGCCTTTCGGCTCAGTCTGGGGCAATGCGCTGTTCCTCATGGCCTTTGTCCTGCTCCTGATCTCACTGGGCATGATTCTCTTGATTCGCCGTTTTGGCCAGAGGAGGGTTTAACGCTATGGATACAAGGACGCAAAACAAGCTGGCCGTAGCCGGACTATGGCTCGCGGGCTTCTTTATCCTGGGCCTGCTGGCTGTTTTTCTCGGTTACATCCTCTACAAGGGGCTACCGGTACTCTCGCCGCAGTTCGTGCTGGGCAAGTCCAGCGATATCATGGCAGGCGGCGGTGTCGGTGCCCAGCTGTTCAATTCCTTCTACATGCTGCTCATCTCGATGGGCATTTCCATCCCGATCGCGCTCGGAGCCGGTATCTACCTGGCAGAATACGCACGTGAGAACAAGCTGACGAAATGCATCCGCTTGTCGGTCGAGAGCCTGGCGACGGTGCCATCCATCGTCTTGGGCTTATTCGGCATGATCATCTTCGTCAACATGATGAACATGGGCTTCTCTATCCTCGGCGGTTCGCTGACCCTGGTGCTGCTGAATCTGCCGATGCTCGTGCGCGTGACAGAGGAAGCCATCCGCACGGTGCCGAAATCGTATGAGGAAGCCAGCCTGGCCCTGGGTGCCACGAAGCTGCAGACCATCTGCCGTGTCGTGCTGCCGAACGCCCTGCCCGGCATCATCACAGGCATCACGTTGACGGCCGGACGAGCCCTCGGCGAGACGGCCATCCTGATCTTCACGGCCGGCACGACGGTATCGCGCCATATGTTCGATACGGATGTCATGGCAGGCGGCGAGACCCTGGCCGTACATCTCTGGTATCTCATGAGTACGGGTCTTGTGCCGGACCGCGATATGATTGCCGACGGCATCGGTGCCCTGCTGATCCTGACCATCCTCGTCTTCAATTTCATCCTGCTGCTGCCGCTGAAACTGCTGCGTCACAGCACAAAATGACTGATTTTCCCCTGCTTCTGGAGGCTGCTTGCTGCAAATCATGGATTTGCGGCGGGCAGCCTTTCTGTTTTTCCTTTTAAATCCCAGATTTATTTTGTATAATATAAAAAAGAATGTATTTTTATAAGGAGATGATGTTGATATGAAAGAAACGATCCGCTCGCTCGCAACGCCATTCCTCTGGTTCTGGCGCTGGGAAGCAAAAAGCGGCGCCATCTTGTTGCTCGGTGCGGTCGTGGCCCTGCTCCTGGCGAATTCGCCGCTGGCCGGCGCCTACCACCACGTCCTGCATATGCCCATCCGGCTGGGGGTCGGTGCGTTCAGTCTCGAACTGGGTCTTCTGCACTGGATCAACGACGGACTCATGGCCGTGTTCTTCTTCGTCATCGGCCTCGAAATCAAGCGGGAATTCCTCTATGGCGAACTCAAGACGCGTTCTGCCATGATGCTGCCTGTTGGTGCAGCACTCGGCGGCATGATCGTGCCCGCCATCCTCTATGCACTCATTAATTTTGGCACGCCGACGGCGGGCGGCTGGGGCATCCCGATGGCCACGGACATCGCTTTCGCGCTCGGCATCATGACACTGACGGCGCGCCAGGCACCGTTGGGGCTGGTGGTCTTCCTGACGGCGCTGGCCATCGTTGATGACCTCGGCGCCATCGTCGTCATCGCGCTCTTCTACAGCAGTGAGATTGCCTTTGCCGCTCTTTTCGTCGGCCTGGCAGCCATTGCGGTGGCGTTCTTGTTCAGCAGGCTCCGCGTGCGTTTCTTCCTGGCCTATCTGGCTTTGGGGCTCGTTGCCTGGTATGCGTTCCTGCAGGCCGGCGTGCATCCGACCATTGCCGGCGTACTCCTGGGCCTTGCCATCCCCGCACATGAAGATCCGGATCGCTCGATGCTGCATGCCTGGGAACACCGCCTGGAACCCTGGTCGGCTTACGGCATCATGCCTATCTTTGCCCTCGGCAATGCCGGCGTCACGCTTTCGCTGAGTACGTTTGACCCCTGGTCGCCGCTTTTCCTCGGCATCCTGGCCGGCCTGTGCCTCGGCAAGCCGCTCGGCATCTTCGGTACGGTCTGGTGTTTCAGCCGACTGTTCAAGGTGCCGGTGCCGGGCAATGCTTCCACGGGGCAGGCTGCTGCGACGGGCATGCTCGGCGGCATCGGCTTCACGATGTCCATCTTCATCGCTTCCCTGGCTTTTGCCGACAGCGGTGCCATGCTGGATCTGGCAAAGATCAGCATCCTTTCGGCTTCAATCCTTTCGGGGATCCTCGGCGCGCTGGTGTTCAAGCTCCAGAGCCTGCGGGCTTCCTCATAAAAAACTCCCGGCCTTGTCCCTGCGGCGAGCCTGTGGTGCAGAAGCAGATATCTAGCTCCTGGCTTCATGGCGCACGCAGGGAGCCGGGATTTTTCTGCATTCTTGCGACAGGTCGGCTGGTGGATTTTGTTCCTGTTTTCTGCTATATTGAAAAAGAGAGAGAATGATTGGGTGAAGAGAGGCGTTCATTTCGTGAAGATCATGAAGCGATTCTTGCTGGGCTGGATGATAGCCGGCATGCTGTGCTGGGGGAGTATGCCGGTCCTGGCGGCGGCGCAGCCATCTGCCAGCCGGGCCGCGCAGGTGCAGGAAGGGATTGCTGCACGCCGGGCCTATGAGCATCTGGCGCAGCGCCTCGATCGGCATTACCGGACGATGCCAGTTATCGGGGATATCCAGTATGAACATACGAAAGCGGCAATCCGCAACAACCGGGCACATCAGACGCCGCTCTCTACGAGTGAGCTGCTCTTTGCCCGCTGCATGCATGATGGCAATTATGCGGAAGCTTCGGCCATTGCGGTGATGGCGGTCTTTGATGCCTATGAACCGGCGGAGCGAGCGCATTTCCGGTTGCGCCAGGCAGAGACGATGATTGTCCGGCAGATCGATCTGCCGGGAACGCAGCGCCTGCTGGAGGAAGCGGCCCGCGAGCTTGCGGCAGCTGAGCAGCATGACGAAGCCTGGCAGCAGGATATGGCTGCCGTCGAGGAGTACGCGGGCATTGTGACGGCATACGGCAGATACAGCCCGCGGTAGACAGCGCCATTCCCGCAGACAGGAAAAAGTTCCCTGGCTCAAGCTGCGCCGCCCGCAATGGTACGGGCCGCGTGCCTGAGAGGGAACTTCAGCTTCCAGATGGATTCTTTTTATGCAAATGCAAGGACTGGCTGGTTATCTTGCCAGTCCTTTTTCATGCCCCCAGGCGCTGATCTTGGCATACAGGGGTGTTGCGACGTGATATTCCTGGCCGAGTGCGACGATGCGGTCGACAAGGCCCGTAAATTCCGACGGGCCGCCTTTCTCGACATCGCGCTGCATGGAGGTCGTGAGGCCTGGCGCAAAGGCGTCCATGAGCTTCAGACCGTTGGCGACAAGATCGCGGTCAAAGGTGATGCCCATGGCTTCGCCAAGTGCCTGGACTTCCTGGATGAGGCCGATGAAGGTCTCGCGGACCTTGCCGGGATGCTGGAATTCATCGCTCTTGGCGCCGTAGTAAAGTCCGGCTGCGCCCATCGGTGAGACGAAACTGAATTTGGTCAGGGCATCGCGCTGGATCTGGTCGGTGAAATGTGCATGGATGTCAGCCGCGCGCAGGATGGCCTCAAGCTCCCGGGCCTTTCCCGAAAGTTCCTGCGACTGTCCCGGGCGGAAGCCATAGAAGACGCGCAGGATGGACTGCGGCTGTGCGATGACGCCGGGCTCAGCGATCTTGGCGAAGACGTAGATGCAGCCATCGAGTGCCGTGAGGCCGGGCAGCTTCTCTTGCATGACGGCACCGGAACCGAAGACATTGAGAATCGGGATGATGAGTGTCTCCTTGCCGGCAGCATGCCTGGCGAACTCGATGGCATCGGGCAGGCTGTAGTATTTGACGCAGACAAAGAGTACATCCGGTGTTTCCTTCGCCTGCAGGTATTCGTCCATGGTGCAGGCCTTGACTTTGGGGATGCGGATGTCGCCGCGGTGATTCGTGCGGATGAGCAGGCCGTTTTCCTGCATGGCCTGGAGGTGCCTGCCGCGGGCGAGGAAGGTCACATCGTTGCCCGCATGCGCGAGATACCCGCCCAGGACGCCGCCGGTACCACCTGCGCCGATGATTGCGAATTTCATGAGAATACCCCCTTTGGGCTGATTGGAATGATTTTTCTTTTATTGTATCACACGGCACGGGCGGCGTAAAACATTGCCTTGTATCGCGAATTGACAGACGGGGGACAGGCCAGTATACTAAGGAAAGTATAAAGATTAGATTTTGCTTGCAATTCATGCCATGGCATCCCGTGAACCGGCTGCTGTGGCTGGCTCGGCAACCGGTGCGTGGCTGTGTCCAGGTATTGGGGGCCGTGTTTTTTTGTGAACGGGCGGGCAAAGGGATGGGAGAGGAAGATATGAAACATCATCCGCAGGCGCTGGCTCTCCTGGGGGTCATCCTCATGGTGTTTGCCGGCAATCACCTGCTGGCCATCACGGATCCAGTGGAATCGAACTATGCGCTGACTGCCAAGGAAATGCTGGCCGCGGGAGATTTCATCTCGCCGCGCATCTACGGCAATTTCTGGTACGACAAGCCGATTTTCTTTTATTGGGAACTTTTGGCCGGGTTCCAGCTGTTCGGAGTCAATGAGTTCGCCGCGCGTTTTTTCCCGGCACTCGTTTCCGTACTCGATGTCCTGCAGGTCTGGTACTTCGCGAAAAAGCTCTACGATAAGGGGACGGCCTTTGCCGCGGCGCTGATCTTCGCGACGACGACGGCGTTCTTCTATCTGTCGAAAGCGGTCATCACCGACATGACCTTCATCTTTTTCTTCAATTCCGTCCTCATTGCCTTTTATCTGGGCTATCGGAGCGGCAATCGCCAATGGTATCTTGCCGCTTTCTTCTTTTCAGGGCTCACCGTCCTCACGAAAGGGCCCATCGGCTTCCTGCTGCCGGGCTTCATCCTGCTCGTTTTCCTTTGTCTGCGCAGGAAGCCCCGCGAACTCCTGCACCTCGGCTGGCTGCCTGGCCTGGCCGTATTCCTCGTGGTGGGCGGCAGCTGGTATTATGCGATGTATCGCCTGCACGGCATGGACTTCATCACGAATTTCTTCGGCGTGCAGAATTTCCTGCGCGCGACGGTCTCGGAGCATGCGCGCGACGATGTCTGGTTCTATTACATCGTCATCTTCCTCTTGGGATTCTGCCCTTGGTCGTTCCTCGTGCTGTGGCGGCTCAAGAAGACCTGGCGCAGTCTTTATGCGAGGCGCTGGAGCGAGCATGCGGTATTCCTTTTGACATGGGCCGTACTCATCCATCTCTTCTTCCAGTGCATGGCAACAAAGTACGTGACGTATACGCTGCCGGCCTTTTTGCCGATGGCCATCCTGGCGGCGCGGCTCCTCAAGGAACGCACGCGGCTCGTCAAGCGCCTGGCGGCAGCCTGCTGGTGCCTCTATCTCGTCCTGACCTTTGCCGTGGCCGTGCCGCTCTGTGCGCAGCAGTCGGGGCGGGCTGCGGCAGAATCGTTAAGGAATCTTAATCCTGATGATGCGCTGGTCGTTAACTGCGGCGATTATAATGTAGAACGCATACGATACAGGACTTCTACGGTATTTTATTACGGCGGCAATATCCCGGAACTCATCCATCGCGCCGACATGGAGCGCGTGAAGCCTGCGGGACTCAGCTGGAATGCCAAGAATGTCATGCCGTTCCTGGCCTATGAGGATCTGCCGGTCAAGACTCCATTCTTCGTCATCTGTGAAGCGCCGCGTGAGGCGTATCTCAAGGAACAGCTGCCGCAGGCGGAGTTCTCGACGGTCTACGAGGAACGGGATACGCTCATCATCCGGGTGGTCCTGCCGTCTGCAGAGTAAGACAGGCCTTGGCGCGCAGGAAACGCGCAGGGCTTGAGGAAAGGAAGCCAATCAACATGTCAGCCATTACATCCGATCCGGTGTCCGGCGCGCGGAAGCATCGTCTTTCCATCGTCGTACCGGTCTATAATGAAGAAGCGAATCTGCGTCATTTCTATGCAGCCGTCTGTCACGAGCTGGCGAAGCTGCCGCAGTATGCCTGGGAACTCATCTTCGTCGATGATGGCTCGGTGGACAAGAGCCGTGCCATCCTGCACGAGCTGGAGCAGGAGGACTGCCGTGTCCAGCCCATGCTGCTCGCGCGCAATTCCGGTCATCAGCTGGCCCTGACCTGCGGGCTCGACCATGCCGACGGCGATGTTGTCATCACGATGGACGGGGATATGCAGCATCCGCCTGAGATGATCCCGACGCTCCTGCGGGACTGGGAGGAGGGGTATGAGGTCGTGCAGACCATCCGCGAGGCGACGGAAGATGCCTCGTGGCTCAAGCGCACGACATCGGCAGGCTATTACCGATTCCTCAACATCATTTCCGAGGTTCCCGTGCAGCCGGGCGGCTCCGATTTCCGCCTGATGGACCATAAGGTCGTCGTGGCGTTCCGCCGTTATCGCGAACACGCGCGTTTCATCCGCGGCCTTGTGGGTTCTATGGGCTTTCGTCAGAAGCAGGTCCATTTCACGGCCCCGCCGCGCTATGCCGGCGTCTCGAAGTTCTCGCCGCGCAAGATGTGGCGCCTGGCTGTTGACGGGGTCTTCACGTGTTCGACGTTTCCGCTGCGCATCGGTCTCTACATCGGCTTCTTCAGCATGATGGTGAGCCTCATCCTCTTCCTGCATGTACTCTTCGAGACGTTTGTCCGGGAGGATACCGTGGCGGGCTGGCCGACCATCATCGCCTGCATCGCGTTTTTCGGCGGCCTGCAGCTCATGATACTCGGGATCATCGGCGAGTACCTCGGCCGCACGTATGAGGAGGCCAAGCATCGTCCGCTCTATCTCCTGGAGCGCGGCAAGCCCGCGGACTGCGGGCAGGCTGCACCAGCAGGGTTTCCTCCAGCTGTGCCGGCGCGGGCGGCCTCGCAGGAGCAGGAAGACGGCAACGGCAGGCAAAGGGGTTGAGGACGGTCATGCATTTTGATCTTGAGACGCTCAAGCGCCACTTCCTGTCGCGTGAATTCGTGCTTTTCCTCGTCGTCGGCTGCATCAATACCTTCCTTTGCAGTTTCCTCGCGGAACTCTTGACGCCTTTTTGCGGCAATGCGAACCTTGCGTTCAATGTCGGGTATCTCTTGAGCAATATCAACGCGTATATCCTGAATGGCTGGCTCGTGTTCCCGACGCATCTGACGCTGGCGCGCTATATCAAGTTTTTCCTGTCGTATGTCCCGAATTACCTCATCCAGAACATCATCGTGCTGGTCTTCTATAACTGGCTCGGCCTGCCGTCGCTCGTGAGCTTCCTCATAGCAGCGGTACTCGGCGTACCCATCACCTTCCTGTTTGTCAAGCTCTTTGCGTTCGGACGCCGCTGACGGCCTAGATGCAGCAGGCAGAGGCAGGGAAATCGAATCCATAGTAAAGTTATAGGAATAATAAGATTGACAGAACCCGTTCCATATGGTATCGTAATGGTATTCATAGCGAACTGACCAAAGAATGGAGGTTCCTGTGCGCTTTTGGTGCGCCGGGACCTCCTTTTTTCATGTCCATCCGGAGGAACTCCTCGACACGACGCAGCTCGTCGAGGAAACCTACCGGTTCTTCCTCGGCAATCGGGATTTCTCGAACCTGCCGCGCAAGTTCAAGGTATCGATCTCAGCCAACCCGCATGATGCCGGTTTTGCGCGCATCAACGATCTCGCGTTCGTGCCGGCCAGGCGCGCGGGCGAGGCGGGCTTCCACGCTTACGTGGGCGGCGGCCTTTCAGCTGAGCCCTACCTTGCCCAGAAGCTGCCGTTCTTCCTCCGCGCTGCGGAAGTGCTGCCGGTCGCCAAGGCCGTGGCGACGATTTTCCGCGACGAGGGCTACCGCGAGAAGCGCAATCACTGCCGTCTCAAGTACCTTGTCGCAGACCTTGGCATCGAGGCTGTGGCTGCAAGGATCACGGCGCAGACGGGGCCGCTCCTGACGGGCGGTGAGGAAATCACGGCACCGTGGCACTACGGCCGCTTCTATGGCGTTCATGCGCAGAAGCAGGCAGGGCTTTCATACGTCGGGCTGCATCTGCCGCAAGGCCATATCGAGGCCAGCGACTTGCGCATCCTGGCCGGTTTTGCGCGCACATACGGTCAGGGTCGTTTGCGCACGACGAATTCGCAGAATCTCATCCTGCTCGATATCCCGCAGGAACGCGTGGATGACCTGTGCCAAGAGGCAATCTTCAAGCGGTATCCGCTGCAGCCGGGGCTTTTTTCCGGCTACGCTTCTTCCTGCACGGGCAATGCCTACTGCAATTTTGCCCCTATCGAGACGAAGAACCGCCTGCAGGAATTGACCAGGGCTCTCGATGCTGCATTCCCACAGCTCGATGTACCGGTGCGCATCAATCTGACGGGGTGTTCCCATTCGTGCGCGCAGCCTCAGGTAGCCGATATCGGCCTCACGGGCGGCCGCGCGAAGGTGGATGGCGAGGTGACGCCTGTCTACGCGGTGCAGGTGGGCGGTGCGCTCGGACGTGAGGCAGCCTATGCCCGGCCCTTGACGGGCAAGGTAGCCGATGCGAAGCTGCCGGCTGCACTCAAGGCACTCGTCGCGCATTACCTCGCGAGACGGCAGGACGGGGAAGCATTCTACGAGACCGTGCGCCGTACGCCGCTCGCGGACTGGCAGGCAGTCCTGGCACCATATCTCATCTGAAATTATGCGGCATATGCGATTTTTTGACGAAATGGTTGTAATTCTGTATTATTTCGTCTATAATAGAAAGCGTTTCGAGGATTCCTAAAAATTCCATAGACACGGGGAGCTTGCCCGATGACCGCAGGATGGCGGAGATCAAAGCAGGCTGAGAGGGAGTTGATGACTCCGACCCGGGAACCTGATTTGGATAATGCCAACGTAGGGATGCGCAGGAAATGCAAGCAAATGATGTTTCCGCATGTACAGGGAGACGACCAAAGTCAGGTTGTCTCCCTTTTTGTTTGGCTGGTTTGATGAGGAGGATGCATGATGGTACGGATCAATGGTGAACTGCAGGAGAAGACAGGGCTCAGCGTCGCGGATTATTTGGAGCAGGCCGGGTACGATAGACGGGCTGTGGCCGTGGAGTACAACGGCGTGATCCTGGCGCATGAGGCTTACGACACGACGGTGCTGTCCGCCGGCGATGAGGTCGAGGTGGTCTGCTTCATGGGCGGCGGTTCGGGGGCAGCTGAGGCGGAGGAGGATGCACTCGTCATCGGCGGCCATGTGTTCCATTCACGCTTCATCCTGGGCTCGGGCAAGTATTCGCTGAACCTCATCCAGGCAGCTGTAGAGTATGCCGGTGCCGAACTCATCACGGTGGCTGTGCGCCGGGCCAACACGAAAGAAAAGGAAAATATCCTCGACTATGTGCCAAAGGATGTCACGCTGCTGCCGAATACTTCGGGGGCGCGCACCGCAGAGGAAGCTGTGCGCATCGCGCATCTTGCCAAGGCACTCGGCTGCGGGGACTTCGTGAAGATCGAGATCATGCGCGATTCCAAATACCTGCTGCCGGACAACAATGAGACCATCCGGGCCACGGAGATCCTCGCGAAAGAAGGCTTTGTCGTCATGCCTTACATGTATCCGGACCTCAATGCAGCCCGGGATCTTGTCAACGCGGGGGCAGCAGCCGTCATGCCGCTGGCGGCGCCCATCGGCTCGAACAAAGGGCTCGCGACGAAGGAATTCATCCAGATCCTCATCGATGAGATTGACCTGCCGATCATCGTCGACGCCGGCATCGGCGCGCCGTCGCAGGCCTGCGAAGCGATGGAGATGGGGGCGGCGGCCATCATGGCCAATACGGCACTCGCAACAGCCGGCAATGTGCCGCTCATGGCTTCAGCGTTCGGCGATGCCATCCGGGCAGGACGCAAGGCATATCTTGCGGGTCTCGGACGTGTCCTGAGCCGCGGTGCTGAGGCATCGGATCCGCTGACGGGGTTCCTGCGGGATTGAGGAGGGCTGCACCATGAATGAGATCAATGAGATCAATGAGAAACAGAGCGAAAATCGCAAAGAGAATCAATTCCTCGTGGATTCCCAGCGCTTGAGCGAGGCGGCGCTTGCGAAGAAGCACCGGCTGGAACACGATCCATCCTGCCGTACGGACCCGATGGCGTACCTGCCGGATATGGAGCAGATCCATTCCGATGTGCGCGAGAAGGTCATCGCGGCCATGGAGGCCTATGACCCCGATGCCTATACGATCCAGGATGTCCGCCGGGCACTCGACCATCGCATCTGCAGCGTGGAGGATTTCAAGGCACTGCTGTCACCTGCCGCGCTGCCGCTGCTCGAGCAGATGGCCAGCCGCGCGCGTCTCGAGACGAGCCGTCATTTCGGCAATACCGTCTATCTTTTCACGCCGCTCTACATCGCCAATTACTGCGAGAATTACTGCGTTTACTGCGGGTTCAACTGCTACAACGATATCCAGCGCCTGCAGCTGACGCCTGAGGAGATCGAGCATGAGATGCAGGTCATCGCGCAGAGCGGCATGGAGGAGATCCTGCTGCTCACGGGGGAGAGCAAGACGAAGAGCAGCGTGGCTTACATCGGCGAAGCCTGCAAGCTGGCGCGCAAGTATTTCCGCAATGTCGGCCTTGAAGTCTACCCCATGAATGTCAAGGACTACAAGTACCTGCATGAATGCGGCGCCGACTATGTGACGGTTTTCCAGGAGACGTATGACCTCAAGAAATATGAGACGCTGCATCTCATGGGACATAAGCGCGTCTGGCCGTACCGGTTCGAGGCACAGGAGCGCGCACTCATGGCCGGCATGCGCGGCGTCGGCTTCTCGGCACTCCTTGGCCTTGCGGATTTCCGCCGGGATGCGCTCGCGACGGCTCTGCATGTCTGGTATCTGCAGCGCAAATATCCGCAGGCCGAGTTCTCGCTTTCGTGCCCGCGCCTGCGGCCCATCATCAACAATGAGAAAATCAATCCGCTCGATGTCGGGGAGCGGCAGCTCTGCCAGATCATCTGTGCGTACCGTATCTTCCTGCCGTATGTCGGCATCACGGTTTCGTCGCGTGAGAGTGCCTCGTTCCGCAACGGCATCGCGAAGATCGCGGCCACCAAGATTTCTGCTGGCGTCTCGACGGGCATCGGCGATCATGAAGAGAAATATACGGGAAAGGAGACGGAGGAGAAGGGCGATGCCCAGTTCGAGATCTGCGATTCCCGCAGCCTCGGCAGCATGTACCGCGATATGGCTGGCGAAGGATTGCAGCCTGTCCTCAATGATTATGTCTATCTTTGATCCCTCCGGCCTGGCTGCTCCAGGACGAGAGGCAGGGAAGGGGCAGGCAGCGTTCTCTGCAGCGCATACTGGCCAATGGAGCTGGCAGGAACTCATCGGTGTGACGAACCGCCGGCTGTTTGCCTCAGGAGAAGATTTTCTCGAGCGGCTCCGGCAGATCGCTGCCCACAGGCCGCGGGCCATCGTGTTGCGCGAAAAGGATCTTTCGGAAGCCTGCTATGAGGAGCTGGCGCAAAAGGTCCTTCTCCTCTGCCGGAGGGCCGGCGTTCCCTGCATCCTGCATGGCTTCCCGGGGATTGCTGCACGCCTGCAGCCGGACGGCCTGCATCTGCCGCTGCCGCTCCTGCGCACGCTGACGCCAGCCGTGCGTGCGTCTTTCCTGCAGCTCGGCACTTCATGCCACAGCGTTGCAGACGCCAGGGAGGCTGTCCAGCTGGGCTGCACCTATCTCTTTGCCGGACATATCTTTGCGACCTCGTGCAAACCGGGCCTGCCGCCGCGCGGGCTTTCCTTCCTGCAGGAAGTCACGGCAGCTGTCCCGCTTCCCGTCTACGCCATCGGCGGCCTGACGCCGGCGCGCGTGCCGCTCGTGCGCGCAGCCGGAGCCAAAGGGGCCTGTGCGATGGGCAGCCTGATGCAAGGGAACCTCTGGTTTTGATGCAGTCTGCATACATGTAATACTGTATACATCAAGAAGAGGGGTTGACGCCGCATAGCGATAACGCTATAATGAGTACATCAGCAAGAGGCAATGGAGCCCCGCGAGAACCTAGGTACCAGGTTCTGCGGGGCTTTTTCTGTTCTCAAGGCTGATGGCATATCCGCAACATCCCTGATATCATCAATATAGTAAATGGACAATGGCGTCCAGCAGTTCTCTTTTCGCGAGCCTCGCGGAGAGCAGGACAGCTGGGCGCTTTTCCATTTCTCCTCTCTTCCTGCGGCATATGCAAGCAATTATTCCAGATACGTCTTCGGACACGGAAAGGAAATGATTCACATGATTGATACGGGCGATACGGCCTGGGTCCTCATCAGTGCGGCCCTGGTTTTCATTATGACACCTGGTCTGGCTTTCTTCTATGGCGGCATGGTCCGCAGCAAGAACGTCCTGACTACGATTATGCAGAGTTTCTTCATTGTCGCGATGATTTCCGTCGAATGGATCATCCTCGGTTATGCCATGACGTTCGGCACCGATATCGGCGGCTTCATCGGCAGCCTTGATAAGATCGGTTTGGCCGGCGTCGGCCTCAACGTCCTCGAGAATGGCACGATCCCAGAACTTGCTTTCGTTGCGTTCCAGTGCATGTTCGCCGTCATCACGCCGGCCCTCATCACCGGTGCTTTTGCAGAGCGCATGCGTTTCGCCGCTTTTGCCGTCTTGATCCTGCTCTGGGCGATCCTCATCTACAACCCGATGGCACATTGGGTATGGGGCGGCGGCTTCCTTGCCCAGCTCGGTGCGCTTGACTTTGCCGGCGGCCTCGTCATCCACATCCTTTCGGGTGTTTCTGGCCTTACAATCTGCATCCTGCTCGGCACGCGCCGCGGCTATGGCCAGTTCGCCATGCTGCCGCACAACCTGCCGATGACGGTACTCGGTGCGACGCTCCTCTGGTTCGGCTGGTTCGGCTTCAACGCCGGTTCGGCACTCGGCGCCAATGGCCTGGCTGCCAATGCTTTCGTCACGACGCAGGCCGCAGCTGCTGCTGCCACGGTTTCCTGGGTCCTCGTTGAGTGGATCCGCAATGGCAAGCCGACCATCCTCGGCGCAGCTTCTGGCTGCATCGCCGGCCTCGTTGCCATCACGCCGGCTGCCGGCTTCGTAAAGCCCATGCCAGCTGTCTGCATCGGTCTCATCGGCGGCGTTGTCTGCTACCTCGCCGTTGCTGTCCTCAAAGAGAAGCTCGGCTATGATGATTCCCTCGATGCGTTCGGCGTCCATGGTATCGGCGGTACGTGGGGTTCCATCGCCACGGGTCTCTGGGCCACGACGGAAGTCAACCCTGCTGGTGCTGACGGCCTCTTCTATGGCGACTCGCATCTGCTCTTTGCGCAGGTTGTCTCGGTCATCGTTGCCTATGCCCTGGCCATCATCGGTACGTACATCCTCTTCAAGATCGTCAGCAGCTTCATGAAGGTCCGCACTGACGAGACGGAGGAAATCGCAGGCCTCGATATCGTCGAACACGGCGAGCGCGGCTATGCCAGCTCCATGATGTCCGGCAGCCCGATCATCGCATCCCTCGAGAATTCCAGCGAGATGCTCGCGAATACGATTTTACGCACGCAGAAAGAGTGAGGCAGCTATGAAGATCACAAAGGTGGAAATCATCACACGTGCCAGCAAGCTTGAAGAACTCAAGCAGGCACTCAACGATATCGGCGTACTCGGCATGACGGTCAGCCAGGTCTTTGGCTGCGGCCTTTCCAAGGGGCACACGGAAGTGTACCGCGGCAAGGAGTACGATATCAATCTGGTACCCAAAATCAAATTGGAAACCGTTGTCTGCGAGGTCCCGGTCGAGCGCGTCCTGGAGGTCGCACAGAAGGCCGTCCGCACGGGGAATATCGGCGATGGCAAGATCTTTGTCTACGAGCTTACCGACGCCGTCCGCATCCGTACCGGTGACCGCGGCCCGCAGGCCATCATGGATATCCCCGACGAGAAGAAATAACGTGTTGGCCAATTGATATATCCCTATTGAAAATCCCTTCTATCTCCATACACAATGCATAGCAGGAACAGAGGCTGTGCTGGAACATCGCTTCCAGCGACAGCCTCTGTTTCGTTTGCCCTTCGTGTCCGGCCGACGCTTGCGCAGCCGTATTTAATTGTAATTCAAATTTGAATTTGATATAATGAAAAAGAATCAGTTCGGATCTATGTGGCAGCGGCGACAAAGAAAGAGCCGGCGGGCGGAGGGATCAATCATGAAGCAGCGAAAGAAGATTGTGGCATTCCTGGTGTTCATCATGCTGTTGGGCGGCATCTGGTACGCATACCAGCAGCACGAGGAGCAGGCGAGACTCGCGGCGGCACGCGAACTCACGCTTTCGGGCAACGTCGATTTGCGTGAGATCACCGTGGCGTTCCGCGAGAGTGACCGCATCAAAGATCTCCTGGTAGAGGAGGGCGACACGGTCAAGGCAGGCGAGGTACTCGGCCATCTCGACAGCGATGAACTCATCCTGGCAATCCGGAAGATTGATGCGCAGATCGCGGCGCAGCAGAGTACGGTCGACAAGCTCCACAACGGCACGCGCACGGAGGAGATACGCCAGGCGGAAGCACGGCTGCGTTCGGCACAGGCTGCCGCGGAGTATGCGAGGGGTGTCTATGCGCGCCGGCAGGCCATCTACGACAGCGTCGAGGGCGTAAGCGAGCAGGAACTTGACAATGCGCGCACCGAGGCTGATGCCAGGGAGGCGGCTGTCGCTGAAGCGGCACAGGCTTTGCAGGAAGCACAGGCCGGTCCGCGTGAGGAAGATGTGCGCGGGGCGGAAGCCACCCTGGCGTCGCTGCAGGAGGAACGCGCGCGTCAGGCCTACGTGCTGTCGCAGTACGAGCTGACGGCACCGGCGGACGGCGTCATCCGCTCGCGGCTCTTGGAACCCGGCGACATGGCATCGCCTTCGGCTCCGGTCTTCAAGCTCTCCCTGCTCGATAAGAAATGGGTGAGGGTCTATGTCAGTGAGAAGGATCTTGGCCGCATCTATGAGGGCCAGGCTGCAGAAGTCTGCATCGACAGCCAGAAGGACAAGCCAATCGCCGGGCAGATCGGCTATATCTCCGATACGGCAGAGTTCACGCCCAAGACGGTCCAGACCGATGAATTGCGTACGTCGCTGGTCTATGAAGTGCGTGTTTATGTGACGGATGAAGACAATGTGCTGCGCCTCGGCATGCCGGCGACGGTCAAGATTGCCTTATGAGTGCGGCCGCCGGTGCATGGAGCAGCAGGGAGATGATGAGATGACAGAAGCACGGCAGGGACATGGCGGCAACCGGCAGGCGGAGAACGCACAGGTGCCGGGCATCGTTGAGGCCAGGGGCATCCGCAAGGTCTTTGTGCGCAAGCACGATACCACCGTGGCTCTGGAACGACTGGATCTCACGGTACCGCGCGGGGAGATCACGGCACTCGTCGGGCCAGACGGCGCGGGGAAGACGACTTTCATGCGGCTCGTCTGCGGGCTCATGAAGCCGACGGAGGGCCGTCTGCATGTGGCGGGTCTCGATGTCGCAGCGCATCCCCAGCAGGTGCAGGACGCCCTGAGCTACATGCCGCAGCGCTTCGGCCTTTACGAGGATCTGACGGTCCTCGAGAACCTGGAACTTTACGCGAGGCTCCACGGCGTCCCCGAAGACGTGCGGCAGCAGCGCTTCGACCATCTGCTCGCGATGACGGAACTCGCGGCTTTCACGGGGCGTCTCGCGGGCAGGCTCTCAGGCGGCATGAAGCAGAAGCTGGGGCTTGCCTGCACGCTCGTGCGCTCGCCGAAGCTCCTTCTGCTCGACGAGCCGACCGTCGGCGTCGACCCGCTCTCACGCCGCGAACTCTGGGTCATCCTCGAGCAGATGGTGAGAGAAGAACATTTGTCTGTACTCGTGAGTACGGCTTACATGGAGGAAGCTGCGCGCTGCCGGAGCGTTTTCGTGCTGAATCACGGCCGCATCCTGGCCCATGGGACTCCCGCTGACCTCTGCGGCCTGGCTGCAGGCTGCTGCTATGGCGTCGTGCCACCCGCGGGCATGGCGATGCGCACGCTGCAGGATCGGCTGCTGCGTGAACCCGCCGTACTCGATGCCGTGCCAGCTGCCGGGCGCGTCCGCTTCACGACGCGCGGCCGGCCGGAGGAGCTTTCGGCCCTCCGGGAACTGCAGCTTGCGGCGCAGCCCCTGGTGCCGCGCCTCGAAGATGGCTTCATGATGCTCCTCAAAGACGATGAAGCCCGGCAGTCTGTGACGGCTCCCGCTGCAGGCGCCGCGGCTATGACGAAGGCGCCGCAGGCATTGCAGGCACCAGACCGAGCTGCAGGGACTCCGGCCGCTGCCGGGGCTCCTGTGGAAATCGAAGTGCGCGACCTCGTCAAGATGTTCGGCGATTTCACGGCCGTTGCCCACACTTCGTTCGATGTCCGCCGTGGCGAGGTCTTCGGCTTGCTCGGCCCGAACGGCGCCGGCAAGACGACGACGTTCCGCATGCTCTGCGGCCTTTTGCCCGCGACTTCCGGCAAGCTGCGCGTCGCCGGCGTCGACCTGCGCACAGCGCGCACGCAGGCTCGAGCGAATATCGGCTATGTCGCACAGAAATTCTCGCTCTACGGCGGCCTTTCCGTGTACGAGAACCTGCGCTTCTTTGGCGGAGCGTATGGCCTTTACGGCCATCGCTTGCGGCAGCGCATCGCAGCCGTCATGGAAGAATTCCAGCTCAAGGAGCAGGCGGACGTGCGCGCCGACCGGCTGCCCGGCGGCTACAAGCAGCGTCTGTCGATGGCGGCGGCGCTCATCCATGAGCCGAAGATCCTCTTCCTCGATGAGCCGACGAGCGGCATCGATCCCTTGGCGCGCCGGGCTTTCTGGCAGCAGATCACGCAGCTTTCCGCGCAGGGTACGACCATCATCATCACGACGCATTTCATGGAAGAAGCGGAGTACTGTGACCGTTTCATGATCCAGGATCACGGCAAGCTGCTCGTACTCGGCTCGCCAGCGGAAATCCGCGCGCGGCTCGGCCGTCAGGGCGCCGGCATGGATGATATCTTTGTAGCGATCGTCGAGCAGGCGAGAGGAGGGACGGCAGATGCATAAGGGCTTTTTCAGGCGCCTGGCCGCCTTGACACGGAAAGAGACGCTGGAACTCCTGCGCGACCAGAGCAGCCTGCTCATGGGCGTCGTGTTGCCGCTCATCCTGATCCTCATCATCGGGTACGGCCTGAGCCTCGATGTCAAGAACGTGCCGACGGCTGTGGTACTCGAGGATTCCTCACCGACGGCACGGCAGTTTGTGAGCTTCACGCAGGGCTCGGAATACTTCCGTCCGGTCTTCGTGCATTCGCTGACGGAAGCCGAACAGAAGATGCGCCGGCATGAGGTCTCGGCCATCCTCTACGTGCCGCAGGATTTCTCGCGCCGCCTGGCACAGCGCGATGCCCAGGTGCAGCTGCTCCTCTGCGGTACGGAATCGACGACGGCCATGTCCGCGCAGGGCTATGTCGAGTCGAGTGTCCTGGCGTGGGCGGCGGAACAGGGCCTCATGCGCAGTGCCAGGGGGCAGGTCTCCGTGACTTCGCGCATCTGGTTCAACGATGCCAATACGAGTACCTGGTTCTATCTGCCGGGCATCCTCATGCTGGTCCTGACCATCAGCGGCGTATTCCTGACGGCTGTCGTCATGGCGCGCGAATGGGAGCATGGGACGTTTGAATCGCTCTTTGTGACGCCCATGCGCATTGCCGAACTCATCTTGGCGAAAATGATCCCGTACTTCTGCGTCGCACTCATGGGCATGTCCCTCTGCCTGCTGGCAGGCCGCTACCTCTATGAACTTCCCATGCGCGGCTCGATGGTGCTGATCCTCGGGGAATCCATGCTCTACCTCATCGTGGCGCTCGGCCTCGGCCTTGTCATCTCGGCCGTGACCAAGAATCAGTTCCTGGCCTGCCATACCTCGCTGATGATCAGTTTCCTGCCCTCGGTGCTGCTCTCGGGCTTCATCTTCGACCTGCACGTCGAGCCCTGGTTCATCCGGCTCGTCAGCGAGATCTTCCCGACGACGTATTATCTGGAACTCATGAAATCCCTGTTCCTGACGGGCAACTATCCGCCGCTCATCGTGCGGGATACCTTCATCCTCCTGGGCTTTGCCGTATTCTTCCTCTGGCTGGCCTTCTATCTGACGAGAAAGGAGCTGGAAGAATGAACATCATGCTTTTCCTGCGCCATCTCTTCTTCCTCTGCCAGAAGGAGCTTATCAGCACCTTCAGCGATAAGCGCATGCGCATCCAGCTCATCATGCCCGTCCTCCTGCAGGGATTCCTGTTCGGGTATGCGGCCAATTACAACCTGGAGGATATCCCGTATGCCGTCGTCGATGCTTCGCATTCCTCGGCTTCGCGCAGCTTCCTGGCTTCTGTGGAGGGTTCGCCGGCTTTCTCGTGTGCGGCGGCGGGAGAGCGCGTGACCGATGTCACTCCGGCGCTCTACAACAGTGACGTACTCCTTATTATCGTGATCCCGGGCGATTTTGACTCGCAGCTCGCAAAAGGGACGGCTGCCATCGAACTCATCACAGACGGGCGCAATCCGATGATTGCCGGCATGACTGCGCGCTATGTCACCGCCATCGCGTCCACTTGGAGCCTGCAGCGAACGGGCGGGAAGCTGCCTGTCACGGTCGAGAGCCGCACCTGGTTCAATCCGAATCAGCTGAGCCGCTGGACGTTTTTGCCGTCGTTCCTCGCGATGATCGCTTTCGTGCAGGTCATGTTCCTTGCAGGCCTCTCGATTGCCAGGGAACGCGAACGCGGCACTTTTGACCAGCTGCTCGTCACGCCGCTCTCGCCGACGGAAATCCTCATCTGCAAGGCGACGCCGCCCGTACTCGTGGGACTCATGCAGAGCATGATGCTGTTTCTCATCGTGCGTTTCTGGTTCGGGGTGCCGTTTGCCGGTTCCTTTGTCACGCTCTTCACGTCCATCCTGATTTTCCTCGTGAGTACGACGGGACTTGGCCTTTCGATATCGTCGATTTCCCGCAACATGCAGCAGGTACTCGTCTACCTGCTCGTACTGATGATCCCGATGGTATTGCTCTCGGGGCTGGTGACGCCAGTCGACAATATGCCGCAGGCTCTGCAGCTTGTGACCTGGGCCGATCCGATGCGCTTCATTGTCGATGCTGTGCGCCGCATTTACCTGGAGGGGGCGGGCTTTGCGGAAATCGGGCTGGATTTCATCCCGATGCTTGCGGTCGCGGCCGTGACGATGCCGGCTGCCGGCTGGCTCTTCCGCCACAAAGCTGCTTGAGGCTTCAAGGGAAAGGTGATCCAAGGTGATTTCATGAAAAAGATACGGAGGGAAGACGGGCAGGCCACGCGGGAAAAACTCCTGACCTGTGCCGGGAAGCTCATCGCCGCCCAAGGATACGAAGCGACGACGAGCAAGGAAATCTGCGAACTTGCGGGTACGAATCCCGCAGCCGTCAATTATCATTTCGGCAGCCGCGACGGCCTTTACCGGGAACTTTTGACGATGGTGCATCTGCATTTGATGAGCATCGACACGATCCAGGATATCGAGACGTCCTCGGCAACGCCGCGCGAGAAGCTCCGGCGCTTCCTGGCGATTTTCCTGCGGCAGACGCTCGTCGAGCCCTCCTGGGAGCTGCGCGTCTGGCTGCGCGAAATCCTGCGGCCGTCGCCACTCTTTGCCGAGACCTTTACGCAGAATATCGTGCCGAAGCGGGATTCCCTGTCGCGTATCTTCAGTGCGTACACGGGACTGCCGGTGGACGATACGAGGCTGCGCGGTGCCATCCTGGGATTCTTGGCGCCATTTGCGGCTCTGCTCCTCGTGCATCAGGAATCTTTGGGCTATGAGGTCGTATACGAGCGCAGGCATTCGCTTGTCACGATGGTCCGCAGCCTCGAGCAGTTCGCATTTGCAGGCCTTGATGCGTTTGTCGTAAAATAGTAGCAGGATAACGCAAACAGCAGGGAGGGACTCTTTTTATGGAAACAAAAGGACTCATCATCGTGCATACAGGGAACGGCAAGGGCAAGACGACCGCGGCACTCGGGCTCGCACTCAGGGCCTGGGGTGACGGGCTGCGCGTCCTCATCCTGCAGTTCATCAAAGGCGGCTGGAAATACGGCGAGCTGCATGCCATCGAGACACTGGCCAAGGCCGATGGACGTATCCGCGTTGAGCAGTGCGGCCTTGGCTTTACACGGCGGCATCAGGATGAAGAGGAGAAACAGAAACATCGCGAAGCGGCTGAGGCGGCCCTGGATCTAGCGCGTGCGGCCATCACGAGCGGCGACTGGGATCTCATCGTACTCGATGAGATCAATTACGCCGTGAAATTCGGACTGATCAAAGAAAGCGAGATGCTGGGACTCCTTGATGGAAAGCCGCCAGAACTCCATCTCGTGCTGACGGGCCGCGAGGCGGCGGCAGCCCTTATCGAGCGCGCCGACCTCGTCACGGAGATGCGCGAGATCAAGCATCCGTATCAGCAGGGCATCAAGGCGCAGCGGGGGATTGAATTCTGACCCCTTGCAATCTTATATAAAAGCTTGTATAATTTACAACATGACACACGAACGTGTTCAGTTGTATGAATTCGCATGGTAAATATGTATGCAATACATAGACATTGCCACGAATCAGGTTAGGAGAGTTGTTTATGAGAAGCGATATTGTCAAAAAAGGTGCGACGCGCTGCGCACACCGTTCCCTGTTCCATGCCAACGGCTATGGTCCGGAGGACCTCCAGAAGCCGCTCATCGGCATTTGCAATTCCTTCAATGAAATTATACCGGGTCATATCCATCTGCGCGAGATTGCCGAAGCGGCCAAGCTCGGCGTTGCGGCAGCAGGTGGCACCCCGATTGAATTCCCGGCCATCGGCGTCTGCGACGGCATCGCCATGGGCCACCCGGGCATGAAGTATTCGCTCGCAAGCCGTGAACTCATCGCTGATTCCATCGAGGCCGTCGCCATGGCTTCGGGCTTTGACGGCCTCGTGCTGATCCCGAACTGCGATAAGGTCGTCCCGGGCATGCTCATGGCAGCGGCACGCCTCAACATCCCGGCTGTCGTCGTCTCGGGCGGCCCGATGCTGCCGGGTCGTTTCCACGGCCATGATGTCAGCGTCAGCCAGGCTTTCGAGGCTGCCGGCAAATTCGCAGCCGGCCAGATGGACGCCGCGGAGATGGCAGACCTCGAGTCGAAGTGCTGCCCGGGCTGCGGCTCCTGTGCCGGTCTCTTCACGGCTAACACGATGAACTCTTTGACGGAAGTCCTCGGCATGGGCCTGCCGGGCAACGGCACGATCCCGGCTGCCTACACGGGCGCACGCCGCTTGCTCGCCAAACGCGCCGGTGCGGCACTCCTGGATCTCATCAAGAAGGATATCAAGCCGCGTGACATCATGACGCGCGAAGCTTTCGAGAATGCCATCACGGTTGACATGGGCATCGGCGGCTCCTCGAATACGGTCCTGCATCTGACGGCTATCGCGCACGAAGCCGGCATCGAGCTGCCGGCACCGCTCTTCGATGAGATTTCGCGCCGTACGCCGTACATCACGAAGCTCAGCCCGGCCGGCAAGCACCATATGACAGACCTCAACGAGGCAGGCGGCATCCCGGCTGTCATGCATGAACTTTCCAAGAAGGGCCTCATCCACCTCGACGCCCTGACCATCACGGGCACGGTCGGCGACCGCATCAAGGATGCCGAGGTCCTTGACCGCTCCGTCATCCACAGCGTTGACGACCCGTACCGCAAGGAAGGCGGCATCGCCATCCTCAAGGGCAACCTCGCGCCGGATTACGCCGTTGTCAAGGCTTCGGCCGTCGCTGCCGACATGCTGACGTACACGGGCAAGGCCAAGTGCTACAACTCCGAGACGGAAGCCTGCGACGCCATCATGGCCGGTGACATCCATGACGGCGATGTCGTCGTCATCCGCTACGAAGGACCGAAGGGCGGCCCGGGCATGCAGGAAATGCTCAATCCGACGGCTGTCATCACGGGCCGCGGCCTCAAGGTCGGCCTCATCACGGATGGCCGTTTCAGCGGCGCCAGCCAGGGTGCCTGCGTCGGCCACATCTCGCCGGAAGCCATGGAGGGCGGCCCGATTGCCCTCATCGAAGACGGCGACGAGATCACCATCGACATCCCGAACCGCAGCCTCTCGCTCGCTGTCAGCGACGAAGAGCTCGCCAAGCGCAAGGCCAACTGGAAGAAACCGGAACCCAAGATCAAGACCGGCTATCTCTCCCGCTATGCCAAACTCACGACGTCCGCCAGCACTGGCGCCGTCCTCAAATAACAGTCATATCCATATTGCCTGATAAAGCGGGCCCCGCGGGATTTTGTCCTGCCGGGCTCGCTTTGTCTCTTCCAGGATACGTCCTGAAGCCGTCTCCTGAAAGGGGCAAAAGCGCAGGAGGCCGGGGACAGCCCGGGGGTGGCCCGCGGGGCCGATAGCCGATAGGGAAGGGCAGGCAGTTTCATGATCTGGATAAAGTTTTGTGTTTTGCCAGCAGGGATATCTTATTAGAAAAACGAAGTATTATAAACGAAGTACTATAAACGAAGTATTATAATTGGTACAAGAAATCATGGCGTGTGCTTTATCATTTGCGAGGGCGCACGAAAGGGAGTTTTTAGCATGGATGCGGAACCAATCAAGAAAAAACTGCATCGGTATTACGACCTGATCGCTGGCGGGGTCTGCCTGATCCGGCAGACGGCGGAGGAGCAGATCCTTTTTGTCAATGAGGAGATGCTGAAGCTTTACCAGTGTGAGACGGAAGAGGAGTTCTACCATCTGACGAGGGGGCGCTTTGCGGGGCTGATGGAGGCGGAGGACTACATCCCGCTTGAAGCGCGCACGAACAGCCGCCACGGCGACCTGGAGGAGGGCTATGCTTTCCTGGCGTTCCGCTGCTACACGAAGACGGGCAGATACCGCCACATCGAGGGGACGTTCCACAAAGTGGAGGTTCCGGCTTTGGGCAAGGCCTGGATGCTGAATCTTGTCAACAAGGAGCGCAGCATGGAGGTCACAGACCTCGACCCGGTCACAGGTCTCCTGAACATGCACGCCTTTTACCAGCGCGTGCAGCAGAAAGCCGACGCCCTGCGCATGAACGCGGATCCTTTCGGCCTCGAGGGGGGCTACTGCCCGGTCTACTTGAACCTGACGAACTTCAAGGTCTACAACGAGATGCACGGCATCTACGAGGGCGACCGCATGCTGCGCAAGATAGGGCAGATCCTGAAGGGCGCGTTCCCCGCTTCGTACATCACGCGCCTCTCCGGTGATAATTTCGCGCTTTTCGTGCCGCGCGACGGTCTCGAAGTCAAGCTCAAGGCAGTCTGCCAGGCGGTCAATAACGAGATCTGCGTGCCCAACATCACGATGAAGGCGGGCATCGGGGTCATCGAGACGGCTGGCGGCGCGCACCGCCGTCCCATCACGACGTACTTTGACCAGGCGAAGCTTGCCTGCGACAGCATCAAGAAGGATGCGACGCGCTCGGCGGCCTTTTACAACGAGTCCATGCGCCAGAGCGTCGCTGACCGCATCTTCATCCTCGACAACATCGACCGGGCCATCCGCGAAGGCCACATCCAGGTCTACTACCAGCCTGTCATGCGCGCGATGACGGGCAAATTCTGCGGTTGCGAGGCCCTGGCCCGCTGGGTCGACCCCCAGAAGGGCCTGCTGCCGCCGGACAGCTTCATCCCCGTACTCGAAGAGTCGCGCTTGATCTCGCGCCTCGACTGCTACGTCATCGAGGCAGTCGCCAAGCTCCTGCGCTACCAGATCGACAACGGCCTCCCGATGGTCCCGATCTCGGTGAATCTCTCGCGCTACGACTTCCTGCTGATGGATCCGCTCGCCTTTGTCGAGCGTATCGTCAAGCAGTACCACATCCCGCGCTACTACCTGCGCATCGAGATCACGGAATCCGCCCTCGTCAAGAACCGCCATCTGCTCATCGAGAAGCTGCGCCAGTTCCACCAGTCGGGCTACCAGGTCTGGCTCGATGACTTCGGCAGCGCCTATTCCTCGCTCAACGTCCTGCAGAACTACGAGTTCGACGAACTCAAGATCGACCAGGGACTCCTGCGCTACTTCAACGAGGACAGCCGCAAGATCATCCGCTCCATCGTGCTGATGGCCAAAGAGATGGGTATCCACGTGCTGGCAGAGGGTGCTGAGACAAAAGAACACATTGACTTCCTGCGCGCCATCGGCTGTGAGAAGATTCAGGGCTATTACTACAGCCGTCCGATGCCGTACGAGCTCCTGCGCGAGCAATTCCAGGAGGCAGGCTGGCAGGTCGAGACCCTGCCAGAGGAGCAAGCCCTCGATGCAGCAGGGCTCGTCAACCTCATCACCGATGCCCCGGTCGCCATCTTCCAGTACCGCGAGGACCGCGCTGTCATCCTCAGCGAGAATGAGGCTTACCAGAATGCCCTCACCACGACCGGCACCAGCAGCCTTCAGGAATTCAATGCGAACATGCAGCAGCAAAGCTATCCGATGCGCGAGAAGTTCATGGCGTTCCTCGCGGCTGCGGTACACAGCAGCGGCGAGCGGCGCATGACCTTCGTCGAGAACGGCCAGTACCTGCGCCTGAGTGCCGAGAAACTCGCCGCTACACCAGATTTCACGCTCGTGCTCGCACGTCTCGCAAACATCACCTACGACCAGGACCTCACGTCATTCCAGCAGTACGAGACCGTCTTCCGCAATCTCATGCTCGTCTACGACGAGATCTACTTCCTGGATCGGAAAAAGAAAGCGCTCCACATCATCGAGAGCATGAATACCTTCTGGCAGACCGGTGATGTCATCACGGACTTCAAAGGCAAGAGAGATGCCTATGCCCGCCAATTCATCTACGCCGACGACCGCACGCGCTTCCACCAGTTCCTCGACCCGGAGGCAATCTGCCGTCAGGCCGAGCGGTCCGGCCGCTCCGAAGCCATCGAGATGTTCCGCGTGCGGAAGCCGAATGGGCGCTTCGTCTGGATGATCTTCGACGCCATCGTCATCTACAAGAGCGCCACCAAGGACATCCTGATCTGCGTGCGCGAGAATATCTGGGAACGCCAGGAGAACCTGCACGCCCTGCTGCCACAGTTCCTGTCCGACCTGAATCCGGACAGGCTCCCCTCGTCTCCCGCAGACGAAGATGCCGCACTCTGGCGCGCCGTCTGGAATTTCTCGCCCGACCCCGTATACTGGAAAGATAGCGCACTGCGCTACCGCGGCGTCACGCCTGCCTTCCTCGAGTACGTCGGCATGAAGGATGCCAGCGAAATCCTCGGCAAGACGGATGCTGAACTCGGCTGGTGCCTGCAGGATGAGGACGAGGAGCAGGCTGAGCTCGCTGCCCTGCAGAAAGGGAAAATCTGCAAGGATTACCCTGCGACCCTTCTCGTGCACGGCATCCCGAAGCGCATCCTGATGACCTCCTTCCCCATCCACCAGCGCGGCAAGATCACAGGCGTCTTCGGCTACTTCCGCACGGCAGATGACAAGGAGGATCAGCGCCAGCTCGAGCTGCTCGGCATCCGCGACCATGTGACGGGACTCCTCGGCTACCGCGGCATGATCATGGCGGGCA
>JAQYBD010000092.1 GCA_029338835.1 Selenomonadaceae bacterium
TCAGGGCTGACACCGTTGGCCTCGCCGACCGTGAAGATGTCATGCCCATCGAAGACCTCGCGGCGGAACTCATGCAGGAAATCGAGGATGCCCGGCGTATTGGCCGTCATCTCATGGATGCCGACAAGACCATCCGGGCCGTCCGGCTCCCCATCCTTGAATTCCGGTTTCTTGATGTAGACAATCGCATCGATGCGGAACCCGCCGACGCCCTTGTCGAGCCAGAAATTCGCAGCAGCAAACAGGGCTTTGCGGACTTCCGGGTTCTCCCAGTTAAGATCCGGCTGCGCTTCAGCGAACGTGTGCAGATAGTATTGCTGGCGTTCCTCGCACCAGGTCCAGGCAGAACCGCCGAAGATGGCTCGCCAGTTGGTCGGTGCTGAGCCGTCCGGCTTGGCATCGCGCCAGATGTACCAGTCGGCTTTATCATTTGTACGGTCTTTCTTCGACTCGAGGAACCAAGGATGCTGGTCGGAACTGTGGTTGAATACGAGATCCATGACGATGCGGATATCGCGCTTCTTCGCTTCCGCGATGAGTTCCTCCATATCTGCCATTGTGCCATACGAAGGATCGATGCCACAGTAATCGGAAATATCGTAACCATTATCGACCATCGGCGAGGGATAGACCGGTGTGAGCCAGATAGCACCCGTGCCGAGGGATTTCAGGTAATCAAGATGACGCGTGACACCCGGGATGTCACCAACACCACTGCCTGTCGTGTCCTGGAAACTTTTCGGATAGACCTGGTAGACAATGCTTTTCTGCCACCATTTCAGCTTGCTCATGAGAATACTCCTTTCTTCCGGATCCCGTGAAATACGAGAGTGGAGTGTGGAGAGATCCACGCTCCACTCTCACATTCACCTATGTTGAATCAGAAGGAGATGATTGGGGTTTCGTTGACTTTGACGTCGCCGTCAGCTGCTTTCTTCATCTGCGGATAGTCACCACTGTTCGTGACAGCGAGGATGACGGTATCCTTGTAGCCGGCCGCCTTGATGGCATCGCGGCTGAAGCTGATGAGTTCATCGCCGGCTTTGACTTTCGCACCCTGTTTCGTCAGGCAACGGAAGCCCTTGCCTTCCATCTTGACCGTATCGAGGCCGATGTGGATGAGAATCTCGGCACCGTTGTCAAGGCGCATGCCGATGGCATGATAGGAACCTTCCATGATCATAGTGACTTCGCCGTCAGCCGGAGCTACGACCGTTTCCGTCGTCGGCTCGATGGCAACGCCGTCGCCCATCATCTTCTGCGAGAATACATCATCGGGGACTTCCGTCATATCGATGAGCTTGCCGGAAGTGAAAGCTTTGAGTTTCATGGAAAGATCCGTCTTGACAGGCTCACTCGGATTGGCTGCAGCCTTGGCTTCAACCGGCACATCGGCGAGGTCGCCTTTGAGCAGGGCATCGAAGTAGCTGCGGACATTCGGTACGGAAAGGCCGACGATGACCTGGATGGCATGACCATTCTTGACGAGGCCAAAAGCACCGGCTTTCGTGAACTTGCCTGCCGAAGCAACTTTATCGGGATCTGCGACCGTGACGCGCAGACGCGTTGCACAATTCGTGACTTCCTTGATGTTGGACGGGCCGCCGAGGTTATCGAGGAAGACCTGAGCCTTCAGGGCATCCGGGTTATTGGCAAGACCTTTCTTTTCCATTTCTTTCTTGGCTTTGTACTCAGCTTTCGTGAAGAGCTTATCCTCTTCATCGTCGTCGGTACGGCCAGGAGTCTTATAGTCGTTCTTGAGGATGAGATAACGGAATACGAAGAAATAGATAGCCGTGAAGCAGAGGCCTACGATGATCTGTATGATGTAGGTGCCTGCATGATACTTGAAGAGCGGGATCCAGTTCTGAACGAAGCAGTCGATGAGACCGCCGCCGAAGTTACCGGAAAGACCGAAGAAGTAAAGCGTTGCGGAAAGCGTTGCCGCGAGAATAGCATGCACAGCATAGAGGAGCGGTGCAACGAAGAGGAAGGTGAACTCAATCGGCTCCGTGATGCCGCAGAGGACAGCCGTGATCGTCGCCGGGATCAAGAGTGTTGCGACCTTCTTGCGTTTCTCAGGTTTTGCACAAACGTACATGGCGAGGGCTGCACCCGGCAGGCCGAAGACTTTCGACATGCCGTGGAGGGCGAAGCCGCCTTCCGGGAACATTTCTTTCAGAGAATGTGCGCTCGTAGCGAAATCATTGAGATGCTGAAGCCAGTAAGCCTGGATACCGCCATCGCAGACGGCCGGGCCGAAGATGAACGGCAGATAGATGAAGTGATGCAGGCCTGCCGGCAAGAGGATTCGTTCGGAGAACGTGTAGCACCATACACCGACGATGCCGCTCGTCTTGAGGAAGAACTGGAACTGCTCGATGGCGTGCTGGACAGCCGGCCATACGAAGCAGAAGAGGAGTGCCATCGGGATCATGACGGCAAAGCCAACCGCGACGACAAAGGCAGGACCCTTGAAGATGCCGAGCCAATCCGGAATCTCGGTATCATAGAAGTGATTGTGGATCCAGGCGGAGCAGCAGGCGATGAAGATGGCACCGAGCATGCCCATGTCGAGGGTCTTGATGTTGGCGATCATCGCCAAGCCCGTACCAGCACCAGCGGCCTGGCTGTAATCCACGCCGAAGAAGTCACCATGGAGCGTCAGAAAGCCGGAGATGAAGTAGTTGAAGCACATGTAGATGACGAAGGATTCCATCGCGCAGCGTGCCGGTTCTTTCTTGGCAAAGCCGATTGGCACGGCGATGGCAAAGAGGATTGGCATCTGGGCGAAGACCGTCCAGGCACCCTGTTCTACAACAAACCAGAAATCATACCAGATGGTGCCTTTGTCTGCGATGCTGCCAAGCAGCATGGTGTTCTTGCAGACAATCGAGATGGCAACCGTGAGACCGAAGAATGCGAACAGGATGACCGGCGTGTACATGGCGCCGCCGAACCGTTGCAATTCTTGCATGACGCGATCTTTCTTGATCGACATGTTCATTCCCCCTATTTCTCATTATCCATTATGATTGCTGCCGTTTCGATTGGTTGGTATCGATTCGGCACGTCATCCTGAAGATGGATTGCAATCCCCCGATCCATCCTCTGGGATATCCTGTAAGTAAAGAATAATAGAAAAAGCCCGCGAACACAATAGTTTCGCGGGTTTCAGGCACATTGCCCTTCTCGTGTACCATGGTACATTCTGAGAAATCTGGTACACATGAGCATTGGCAAGGGGTTTCGGTTTTTCTCATGGCTTTTGGTTCATATTGTTGATTGAATATTCTTCTTGTTCAAGCGATGCACGTAGATGCGATACTTGACATACCAGACTTCGATCAGCATGAAGTACGGCATCATCGACTTGAAGGAGATGTGTTTGCCATCCTCCGCATCGTAGAGCTGGAACTCAGCCGGAGATATGTAGAGATTGACAGTGGAAAGGCTAGCAAGCGTATTGTCATGCAGCTTCGTGATGGAGATCAGCGGGATGTCGCGCAGCTGGAGTTCGCGGGCAATCTCGACCACTGCCGGCGTTTCCCCGGAGAGCGAGACAATGATGAAAAGGTCGTCCTTGGTAAGCGTCTCCAGCACAGAATAAAATTCCTCCCGGGCAGGGACGTCATAAAGAAAGACATTATCATAGAAAAAGAGCCGTTTGAGTTCCTGCAGGACATTGGACTGCACGTAGCCGGAAGCAAACGTAAAGACGCGGTTCGCCTCATGCACGAGACGGCTGGCACTGTCAAAATTGCGCTTGAAGATCTTCTCCCCCGTCTTCAGATAGAAGTCGCTGAGATCATCAAGCACATTGGAATTGTAATGCGGCTGATCTGTTTCCTCCATCTTCAGGATGGCCTTGAGTTCGCCAAAACCGTCAAGGCCGAGCTTCTGCGAGAAACGCACGATTGTCGTACTCGAGACACAGCAGGCTCGTGCAAGTTCATGGATGGAAATATGGCGCGCGGCTGTGCGATGCTGCAGGATGTACTTCCAGATGACCATGTCCGTATCATTCAAGGCCTGTCGATTGGTGTTGATGAGTTCGTCGAGACGCATAGAGCTGCCCTCCATCTTCATAAAAAAATCAGAACATGCCGAGCGTCTTCAGCAAGAAGATCCAGCCAAAGATCGTGAAGCATGAAAGTGCACTCGTATAGACGACGCAGTTGCCTGCCAGCTCCGCATCGCTGTTCATCTGCTGTGCCATCGCAAAGCCAGCGACGGCACAGGGCGTAGCGAAAATCGCAACGAGCGTCACGAGTTCGATGCCGCGGAATCCCAAGAATATGGCCAGGCTCAGCAGGATGGCCGGCACGATGATGAGGCGGCCGAGTACGCAGCCCACGAGCTGCGGCAGGTGATTGTGGAAGCTGCCACCCTTGAACGAAGCGCCGAGGATGATGAGTGCCACAGGCGTCGTGGCCGCCGCGACCTGGCCAATCGGTTTCAGGACGGGCTGCGGGATGGGGATGCCAAGGATCAGGAAAGCAGCGCCAAGGATTGCGCCAAGGATCATCGGATTCTTGAGTACGCCGAGGAGGATGCCTGGCAGATAGAAATGGCCGCCACGGAAAGTCTCCAGCAGGAACACCGAGACAACGTTGTAGATGGGCACGATGATGGCAATCATCATCGTCGGGATGGCCAGCTGGTCGTCACCAAAGATGTTCGCGATGAGCGGGATGCCCATGAGTACGAAGTTGCTGCGGAAGATGGCCTGGATCATGGCACCGCGGCGTTTATTGGCTTTCTCGATCGTACAGATGATGAGACCGGCAATGAGGACCGTCGCCAGGACACCGCCCGCGCCAAAGAGGATGAGCCGGGGACGGAACGTCGTGGCGATATCCGTCGTGTAGATATTATAGAACATCATGCAGAAAAAAAAGATACGGAAGACCATGCGATTGACATGGACAAGCTCCTCCTCTGTCAAAAGCTTCATGCGCTTGACCATCGCACCGATGAACATCAGGCAGAACATCGGCACGACGGCGCCAATCGCCACAAGCAGATTGCTGGCCATATACGCGACACACCCTTCCTAAAAATTTCACCTAAAAGTATAACACAGATACGCGAGGTCAAAAAGCGATGTTTTCGACTGTGCTGCCATTACCAGCGATGATGGAGTTTCCAGAACTCAGGGCTCAGCATGACGAGCAGTGTAAACATCTCAAGACGGCCGAGCAGCATCGAGATGCAGAGGATGCTCTTGGCAAAATCGGAGAACTCCGCATACGTACAGGTGGCTCCCGCCACCCCGAAAGCCGGGCCGACACAGCCCATGGTCGTGATGCTGATGCCGATGGCATCGAAGACACCAAACCCATCCCAGGTCAGAAGCAAGGCCCAGAGAACGATGAAAAGTATGTAGAGGAAAAAAAACTGCTCCACGCGCACGAGTACATCATCTTCCACTTCGACCCCATTCATACTCGCGCGAATGACGCGCCGTGGGCTGAGCTTCTGATGTACGACAGCCCAGGCATTCTTGACGAGCAGTACGACACGCGAGATCTTGACGCCGCCCGCTGTGGAACCCGCGCAGCCGCCGCTGATCATCAAGAGCAGCAGGAGGCCCTTGGAGAAGGATGGCCATTTGTCAAAATCCGTCGAGACAAAGCCGGTGGTCGAAAGCGAACCGACCTGGAAGCTCGCATAGCGGAAGGCTGTCAGCGGCTCCAGGCCGAATCCTGCCACCAGATTGGCCGTGATGAGCAGCATCGCGGCAAGCAAGATGCCAAGATACGCCTTGAATTCCGTGTTACGGCGAAAGACATGCGGACCTTTCTGCCAGACCCGGTAATAAAGGGCAAAGTTGCCACCCGAAAGGATCATGAAGAAGGTCATCCAGCCTTCGACCACGGGGCTGTCAAAATGCATGGCATTATCATCATAGATGGAGAAGCCGCCGGCACCGATCGTACTCATGGCGTGCGTCACCGCATCGAAGAATGGCAGCCCACAGCAGAGATAGACGAAGCAGGCCGTCGCCGTGAAAAGCAGGTACATCAGGAACAGGACCTTCGTCATATCGCGCAGGCGCGGCAGCACGCGGTCCTGCGTAGGGCCGGAAGTCTCCGCATTGTACATGTAGACCGTACTCTGCCCTGCCTGGGGCAGGATGGCAATGAAGATGACGATGATGCCCAGGCCGCCGAACCAATGCGTCATCATGCGCCAAAAGAGGATGCTGAGAGGCTGCGCCTCAATGCTCGTCATGACCGTCGCCCCCGTCCCCGTGAAACCGGAGATGCTCTCGAACAGGCCGTCGAGCAGGCCGAGAGAACCGCTCAAAAGGTAAGGCAGCATGCCGAGTGCCGTCGCCAGCAACCAGCCGATGCCCGTGATGGCCGCCCCCTCGCGCATCGTCATCTGTCCCTGCCCCGACCGGCCCCGCAACTGCAAAAGCCTGCTGACCAGGAAGCAGATGCCCATCGAGATCGCGAACGGCAAGCGGCTCGACTCTCCGTTCCAGAGAGCTATCCCCAGCGGCACGATAAGGATCAGGGCTTCTGCCATGACCAGGCGGCCGAGGATATAGCATATGAGATTGTAATTCATACGATTCCCCTTTCCGCCAAATGATCTGCTATGTGCGTCCGACCAGAGACTGGTCACCAGTTCTTGCCCAAGGAACGGAAGCCCCGGTCAAGGAGGACAAAGAAGGAAAATATCTCAATGCGTCCCAGCACCATGAGGAAAGCACAGAACAGCTTGAGCCAGTACGGCGCCCACGCAAGATTCCCCTGCCCGAAAAGAGCAGCGGTACTGCCCGCACTCGTCAGGCAGCCTGCTGCTACGCCCATGGACTGCATCATCGAGAGACCCGAAAGGGCGATGACGAGTGACGAGAGGGCAAAGATGGACAAGAACAGGAAAAAGAAGGACAGGATGCGCCCGACCACTTTAGCCGGTACGGCCAGCCCATCCACCTTGATGCTCACCACCATGTGCGGATGCAAGGTATGGCGGACTTCCGCCAGGGCCATGCGCAGCAGGACGAGGAAGCGGATCACCTTGATGCCGCCGCCCGCCGAACCGATACAGCCGCCAATAAAGACAAAGACGAAGAGCAACAGGCGTGAAAACGGCGGCCATTCCCAACAAGGAGCCGAAACAAAGCCGCAAGTCGATAAGAAGGATGCCGCCTGGAAAAAGCCATAGCGCAAACCCGTCACGCTATCATAGAGTCCATGATGCGAGAGATTCAGTGCTATCAGTGCGCCACCAGCCAGGAGGAGCAGGAGATACACCTGCATTTCCGTATCGCGCAGGAAAAAACACAGGCTGCGCCGCTGCCAGGACTTCCAGCAAAGCAGGGGATTGAGAGAAGCCAGTACCATCGAGACTCCTGTTGCCAATTCGAGGGGCCAGAGATCATACTGCATGAACAGCCCCGGGTCTGCCGTACCACTTGAAGATAGTGTCACGAGTGCGCCCATGATGGCATCAAAAGGCATGAGCCCTGCCAGCAGGAAAAGCACAAAGGAAAAGATGGTCAGCCCCGCGTAAATCCGGAACCCCTGCCAGGCCGAAGATGCCATCTTGTTCCAGAGCGGACTGAAAAAAATGCTCTGGCGCGCCGAAAGCGTAAGGCCAAAACAACCGCTGACCTGCGGCAGTACGGTCGTCAAGATAAGGATGAAATTAAGGCCTCCCAGCCAGTTGAGCAGGCTGTGCCACAGCATCAGGCTGTGCGTTGCGGCAAAATCCTGATACGTATAGCACGAAAGCCCCGTCGTCGTGACTGCAGCCACACTCTCGAACAAGGCCGTCAGCGGGTCGCGGATGACCCCTGTGAGTACGTAGGGCATCATGCCAAAGACGGACAGTACGGGCCAGACCAGCACCATGAAAAGCGCACCCTCCCAGACATTGAGCTGGCGCAGGGGATGACGCCCCAAATAGCAGAAGGCTCCGCCCAAGGCAAAAGCGAGTACCGAAGGTACGAGGAAAGCCCAGATATCGGTCTCATGCCAGAACAGCCCATCTGCTACGGGAATGAGCAGCGCGCCGCCCATGATTTCGGACACACGGCCCATCAGCAGCCAGAACAGTTCAAGTTCCCAGACGCTGCGACTGGATTTCTTCATACTCACTCCCTGCCCTTGAAATACTTCATGACTTTCTTGGAATACTGTGTCTGGATGAACAGGATGGTCCGGTCACCAGGCTGCAGTACTGTCGTGCCATTTGGGATTGCGGCCTCTCCTGCGTGAACGTAGGCACAGACGAGGCATTCTCTCGGCAGCCCTGCTGCTGATAGCGGTTTACCGGCCACCGGCGCCCCCTCCTGCACGATGACCTCGACTGCTTCCGCTTTCGCCCCTTCGAGCAGGGAAACGGAGACAACGCCGCCACGGCGTGCAAAAGCCAGGACTTCACTGGCCGAGAGCAGGCGAGCCGAAAGGACAATGTCGACGCCCACCTTCTCCATGAGTTCCACATATTCATTGCGGGAAACGCGCACAATGGTCTTCGTACGGTTCTCCGACATATGACGGGCCAGCAGCGCCAGCATGAGGTTGAGCTTATCATCCTCCGTCAGGCAGACGACGACATCAGCCTCAGCTACCCCTTCCTCCGTCAAAAGATCGATATCCGTGCCATCACCGCAGATCGCAATGCCATCGACGAGCCGGTCGGCCATCAAGCGGCAGCGTTCGCGGTTCTTGTCGATGACCTTGACCTTGACGCCCTGCTTCTCAAGCATCGGCGCCAGGGCACGGCCCGCACGGCCCGCACCGATGATGATGACACGGTGCAGCTTGCGCGCGTCGCGCTGCACGAAGTTCTTGCTGAATTTCTCGATCTCTTCCGGGATGCCGATGAAATAAGCATTGTCATGCGGCAGCAGGCAATCATCGCCATGCGGGATAATCATGCGATGGTCACGGAAAATCATGCCAGCCAGTACGCCTTTTGGCAGGCGGATATCCTTCAGCGGGATATTCGCCAGAGGAGAATGGCGCTGCAATTTCGTCTCAAAGAGGCGGATCTTGCCATGAGCAAAATCTTCCACATTGAGTGCCGCTGGTGTCATCAGGATGCGGTTGATTTCATTGGCCGTGATGAGTTCCGGGTTCAGCATGAGATCAATGTCGAAATTCTGCTTGAGGTATTCACGAGCCTCACTCATGAACTGCATGTCGCGGATGCGCGCAATCGTATGGACAATGCCATGCTTCTTGGCGAGTATGCAGCAGACCATGTTGACTTCATCGCTGGCTGTCACCGCAATGAGGATGTCTGCACCGCGCACGTCAGGATCATCCATGGTGATCGGGCTTGCGCCGTTCGCATAGATGGTCAGCACATCCAGGGTATTCTTGACCGCCTCCAGCTGGCTTTCATCGTGATCGATCACCACGACATCGAACTGTTCTTTTGAAAGCAGTTCCGCGATGCTGTACCCCAGCTTGCCTGCCCCCACTACGACAATACGCACGACAATCCCTCCTGTAAATCATATGATTCATTATAACACAAAAAGCTCCCGGTGCGGAAACGCCTGGAAGGCGCTCCGCAGCAGGGAGCTGCTATATCCATGAGGATTACTCTGCGAAAAGTTCCGTGGAGAGATAACGGTCACCCGTATCCGGCAGCAGAGCCACGATGTTCTTGCCCTCAAATTCCGGGCGCTTGGCCAGCTCAATGGCAGCCGACAGCGCAGCACCTGAGGAAATGCCGATCAGCACGCCTTCCACATGGGAGAACTGGCGTCCATATTTAAAGGCATCTTCATTGGCAACGGCAATGACTTCATCGTAGACTTTTGTATCGAGCGTTTCCGGTACAAAACCAGCACCGATGCCCTGGATCTTATGCGGACCAGCCTGCCCCTTCGAGAGGACCGGGCTCGTGGCAGGCTCGACAGCCACGACACGGATGTCTTTGTTCTGCTTCTTGAGATAATGACCGACGCCCGACAGCGTGCCGCCCGTACCGACACCAGCGATAAAGGCATCGACTTTGCCATCGAGATCGTTGTAGATCTCAGGCCCCGTCGTGGCTTCATGCGCAGCCGGATTGGCAGGGTTGGCGAACTGCTCCGGGATGAAGGAATTCGGCGTCTCCTTGGCAAGTTCTTCTGCCTTGGCGATAGCACCCTTCATGCCTTTGGAACCATCCGTCAAGACAATCTTTGCACCATATGCTTTGAGCAGGTTGCGGCGCTCGACGCTCATGGTCTCCGGCATCGTCAGGATAGCCTTGTAGCCGCGGGCAGCTGCAACGCTCGCAAGACCGATACCCGTATTGCCCGAAGTCGGCTCGATGATCGTCGCCCCCGGTTTGAGCTTGCCGTCCTTTTCTGCCTGCTCGATCATCGCTTTGGCGATGCGATCCTTGACTGAACCCGCCGGATTGAAATACTCAAGTTTTACGAAGATGTTGGCTTTGAGGTCATTGGCCTTGATGAAATTGTTGGCCTTCAGGAGCGGCGTGCCGCCAATCAGTTCCGTAACACTATTGTATACTTTGCTCATGGTGAATACCTCCATTTATCTTTGGTCAGCTGAAACATTCAGTTCGGTTAAAACATATATGATTAATATGTTTATATATTAGCACAGCCCTTGTCTCTTGTCAACAGGGATTGACTTTTTCGTATAAATTTACTACCATATAGTAAACAAGAATGACATAGTATAAAAGTATGAAATGAGGTATTATCCATGAAGATCTCTGCGAAAGGTCGCTACGGGCTCGCTGCCATGACATACCTTGCTCGCAACTACGAGGCCGGCACCCCCATCACCATCATCAGCATCTCGGAGAAACTCGGTATCTCCAAGATCTATCTGGAGCAAGTTTTTTCCCTTTTGAAGCGCGCCCGTCTCGTCAATTCCATCAAGGGCAGCCAGGGCGGCTATCAGCTGGCCCACGCACCGCGCGAAATCACGGCCTATGATGTGCTTGCCTCCATTGAACTCTCGCTGATGGAAAAAACAGCCCCGGCCGCCCAGGAAAAGATGCCGGAACTCGACCGGGCCCTGGCCGCACGCGTTTTTGATCCGCTCGATGAAGCCATCAAGAAAACCCTCTCTGCCGTTTCACTCGACAATATCCTGACCGCCATCGACCAGGAAAAGGATGCAGACAGCCTGATGTACTTCATCTGACAGGCAGATTCGCCAAACTCCGTTGCAAATAATCGCATATTCCGCGCAAGAAAAAGCATAAACCGTTAAAATCCTGCACAATGCGGAATCATTCTTATAGAAAACGTTCTCTCAGTGGAAATAATTCCAGAATATCCGCTGTTTTCCGCGAGTCTGGGGAAATATCCCATTTCACAACCCACTTGAGATATAGTATAATACTCCGTAGTTGTTGAGGATACGCCCCTATCCTTCCCAACGCTGACAACAATCCGTAACACATTCTCGAAGGTATGGCCATGCCATGCACTGGTTATGTTGGAGGTGTTTTCCCATGATGATCGACGACATTCGTGTTATCATCGCTAAGGGTCCCTTCTCCGCGGAAGACGCGCAATACTACATCGAACGTATCAAATCCAAGACGAAGTTTACATTGAAGAAAGTGACGTTTACCCGCACCGATACGTATCTGGATATCCGCTATGCATTTGCTGATATCCCCTTTGAGCGTATCCGCCGGATCCCCTTGGCTGATTTGCCAGAACGCCGTGCAGTGAACAACTGAGCGCGGCATCGCATGCAAAAGCCCCGGAACCATTTCGGTTCCGGGGCTTTTGTCATGGAAAAAGGCTCAGGGATGAAAGTGGAACGCATCGAGTTCCCAAAGGCGCCCTGTGACGGATTCAAGCGATGCATCCGCATGGATACGCAGCTCAGGACGGATATTCTTCTCGGGGAACACCAAGAGACTTGCAACTTCTTCCCCATGCTGGAAGAATGCCTCGATGGCCGCACGGTCGATGAAGAGCTGCAGCGAAAGCACGCGGTCAACAAAGAGCTTGAATCTGCGCACGCCGCGGCCACCATGTTTCATGCCCGTGCGGTCAATCGTCATGACCTGGGTCGTGCGGTCATAAGAGAGTACCGTCTTCTCGAGCCCATAAGCCAGCGTCAGGCTGAGATGCTGCGCCTTTCCCAGCGTGATGTCGAGCAGGACTTCCGTGCCATCAAAGAGCTGCTGCGTGAGATCTTGCTCCATATCCATGTCAAGATCGATTGCCGTTTCTTCGATGCGCAGAGCCTTGAGTTCGCGAGCCGGACGCGAATAGATGTGTCCCTGGCGCAGGGAGAGGACACGCGGCAGCGTCAAGCTGAACATCCAGCCCTTCTCGCGCGTCGGGTATTCATCATCCTTATCCGGCATGCCCATCCACCCCAGGAGGATATGACGGCCTTCATGCTGGAATACCTGCGGAGCATAGAAATCGAAACCATGATCGAGTTCCTGGAACTTGGAATGCTGCATCATATCGAGGCTGTCCAGGGAAAGATGCCCTGAGATATAACCGGCCTGATACAGATTCTGGCGGTCAAATTCACGTGCTTCGAGACCCTGGGGACAGAAGATCAGGGCATCATATGCACCAAAATGCAGGAGATTCGGGCATTCCCACATGTAGCCGAACTGACCAAGGCGCGTCTTGAGTTCGCCGAGAGACTGCCAGCCGTCTTTCGTCTCTTCATAGATGAGTACCGTGCCGCGTGGCTCCTGTTCATCCGTCTGCGCTCCGATGACAAAATAGCGTCTGCCGTGACGATGGAACAGATAGGGATCGCGGAAATGGCCTGTGATCCCAGCAGGACTATCCGGCACGGCAATCTCGTCTTTTGCCACCGAGCCATCTTCCTGCAGGGTGCCAAAGCGCTGAGCAGGCGTGCGGATGCCCTCGTTCTTGGCATTGCAGGTATAGAATACACGCACCTTGCCGTTGTCCGTAAAACCGCAACCTGAATAACAGCCGTCTTTATCATGCTCATCCCCCGGCCAGAGCGCAAGCTCCGGCAGGGAGTAATGGACGAAGTCCCGCGTCCTTACATGCGCCCAGCATTTGTTCTTATGTTCGCAGCCCAGCGGATTCCACTGATAGAAAATATGGTATTCACCATTGGCATACGTCAAGCCGTTCGGATCATTGATGAGCCCAAACGGCATCTCAAGATGGAAGCGGTTATGCCAGCGGTCCGTCAGCGGAAAACCGTCAGCGATGCGGGCATCGATGGCTTTTTTATCAAAATGTTCCATGAGGATCCCTCCTGATACAGACAAAAAGGGCTGCCGTTGCGGCAGCCCTGAGCTATCCTTACTGTTCGTCCTCTTTTTCCGGGTTGAACAGCGTGAACGTCAGTGCAAACGCTACGGCAAATCCAACAACATTGACGAGGATGTACTGCGGCAGATGATCGAGGTACAAGAGCGTGCCCGGCAATACCGTAATGCCCATACCCGTACCGGCAAGATGCAGGAAGCCTGCGATAGCGCCTGCGCAGGCACCGCCTGCCAGCGCGTAAAGGAACGGCTTCATGAGACGCAGGTTGATACCGAAGATGACCGGTTCCGTGATGCCAAGGAAAGCCGGCACGATCGACGAAATGTAGAGTGCGCGTTTCTTCTTGTTCGTCGTGCGAGCAGCGACGGCGGCAGCTGCACCACCCTGAGCAATGATGGCACCCGTGATGATGGCATTAAAGGGGTCAACACCCGTCGTGGCGAGCAGCTGGACCTCAAGAGCATTGAATACGTGATGAACGCCGAAGACAACGATGACCTGATGCAGGCCGCCGACGATGAAGCCGCCGACGCCATACGGCAGGGCGAGGAAAGTCTGGATGGCACCAAATACAGCGAGTTCGATCCAATGCATGATTGGGCCGACAATCAGTAGGCCGAGGATCATGGAAATGAAGAGCGTCAGGAACGGCGTGACAATGAGGTCAATGACATCGGGGATGAACGTCTTGAGCCATTTCTGCAGTTTGGCGGCAAAGATGCCGAGAACGAGTGCTGGCAGGACAGAACCCTGATAGCCGACGACCGGCACGCTGAGTCCCAGGATATCCATCATGATGGGCTGGGCCTCTCCAGCAGCAATGGCGTAGGCATTGGGCAGCTGCGGGGCAACCAGCATCAGGCCAAGGACAATACCGATGACCGGCGTGCCGCCGAAGCGCTTGGTCGTGGACCAGCAGACAAGTGCCGGCAGGAAAGCGAAAGCCGTATCCGTGAGGATCTGGCTCATGCGCAGGACGTTATCACTGAACTGCACGCCCATGCTCAGGCAGGCACCACGCAAGCCCATGAAAAGACCGGTGGCGACGAGGACTGGGATGATCGGCACGAAGACATCGCCCAACGTGCGGGAAATCTTCTGGGCAACGGACATCTGGGCATAAGCTTCTGCCTTGTTGTTGCTGGCGCCGGCCAGATCCGTACCGGCCACAAAGACATCAAAGACCTTGTCGACAAAGCCCGTCCCCAGGATGATCTGATACTGTGCAGCTGCAAAGAACTGGCCTTTGACGCCGTCGATATTCTCAATGGCCTTCTCGTTGATCTTCGTCTTATCATTGATGATGAGACGCAGGCGTGTTGCACAGTGTTCCGCACTGCGGACATTCTCACGGCCACCGACATACTTCCAGATGAGCTTGGCAACGCGCTCTTCCTTCGGCAGACCGCTGAGGTCTTCCTCCGGTTCAGCTGACGCTGCTGCCTCTGCATCTGCTTCCGCTTCTGCGGAATCCTCTGCGGCAGGCTCCTCCTTGAGCGTCGTGATTTCCTTATCACCAAGGGTCACCGTTATTTTGTCGTACTCAAAGGCATTCGTCACGAGGATTGGCGTCGTCGTATCATAGCCGGCGCCTTTGATGCCCTCCGGATCAAAGACCAGCAGCAGCTGGCCACGCTTGACACGCTCCCCCTGAGCCACTTTCGCCTCGAAGAACTTGCCACCGAGATTCACCGTATCGATACCGACATGGATCAGGATATCCGCGCCATTGTCTGCATGGATCCCGATCGCATGTTTCGTGCCGAAAAAGACAGTGACCTCGCCATCAACCGGCGAATAAACCTTGCCATCCGGGTCTTTGACAGCAGCGCCCTTGCCCATGGCTCCACTGGCAAAAGCCGGGTCCTTGACATCCTTCAATTCGATGAGATGTCCGTTGAGCGGGCTGTCCAAACGAATCTCTTTCATGAGATGTTCCCCCTTTTCTCTTCACGATTCTTCCTTACTGACCTTACTGACTCCGACGTGTCCTGACGTCTGCTTAGGCATCCTGATGAGTTGATGTGAAACCGTTTCCATATCTTCAGTTTATAGCACAAGCACCCGTTTGTCAAGCAAAAAACATCACTCCACAAGGAGATCCCGGAACTTCGTGTACTCCTTCTGGAAGAAGAGATTTACCGTATCGACGGGGCCGTTGCGATGCTTTGCGATGATGACTTCCGTAAGGTTCTTGTTCTCCGTATCCTTATCATAATAATCCTCGCGATAGAGGAACATGACAATATCGGCATCCTGCTCCAGGGAACCGGATTCGCGCAAATCGGAGAGCATCGGACGCTTGACCTGGCGGGATTCGACAGAACGTGAAAGCTGCGAAAGTGCAATGACCGGCACATTGAGTTCGCGCGCCAAGGCCTTGAGAGAACGCGAGATCTCAGAGATTTCCTGCTGACGATTGTCACCATTCTTGCTCGGACGTCCCTGCATGAGCTGCAGATAGTCGATGACGATGAGGTCGAGGCCGTGTTCCGCCTTGAGCCTGCGTGCCTTGGAACGCAAGTCCATGACCGTGATGCCGGCCGTATCATCGATGAAGATGGGCGCCTTGTTCAGCCGGTCTGCTACCGTAACGAGCTTGTTCCATTCTTCATCATCAAGCTGCCCCGTCCGCAGGCGCTGTGAATCAATGCCGCCCTCTGAGCAGAGCATGCGCTGCATGAGCTGTTCCTTGCTCATCTCGAGCGAGAAGAAAGCGACCTTGCCGCCATGCAGACCCACATACGATGCGATATTCAGCGTGAAGGCCGTCTTGCCCATGGACGGGCGCGCAGCGACCAGGATGAGATCCGAAGGCTGCAGGCCGCTCGTCAGCTTGTCAAGATCCTTGAAGCCTGTCGACAGCCCCGTAATGCCGCCCTTTGATTCATACAGCACATTGATGCGCTCAAAGGTGCGCATGAGGATCTTCTTGATAGGTTCGAAGCCGCCGCCCCCCTGCGCACCTGCCACAGCAAGGATTTTCTGCTCGGCCGCATCCATGATGTTCTCGACAGAATCGGCATCCTCATAGGCAGCACCGGCTATTTCCGTAGCGGCATCGATGAGGCGGCGCAGTTCCGCTTTTTCCTTGACGATTTTTGCATGATACGCCACATTCGCAGCCGTCGGCACAGCATTCGCAATGGCCGTGATGAAGGGCAATCCGCCGACTTTATCCAATTCCCCTGTCTTGCGCAGCTGCTCCGTAAGCGTGACGAGATCCACAGCCTCGTCATGTTCGGTGAGGTCAAGCATGGCCTCATAGACATGGCGATGCGCTTCGCGGTAAAAATCACCGGGCTGCAGGATTTCCTGGACTTCGACAATCGCTTCTTTCTTGATCATCATGGCGCCCAATACGGCCTGCTCGGCCTCAATATTCTGTGGCGGTACACGATCTGGTAATGCCATTTACGCTTCCCCCTCAAAGATCAGGCGGAATGCTTCTTCCGCCGTGGAAACAGCATGGATATCGAGTCCCAACAAATCGGACGGGATATCCTTCTCATTTTCCTTCGGGATCACGAGCGTCTTGATCCCGGCCTGCCGTGCGCCGTAGGCTTTCTCAAAGACGCCGCCCACAGGACGCACGCGGCCCGCCAGCGAGATCTCGCCCGTAACGGCAACATCCTGGCGGATCCTGCGGCCAGTCACAGCACTGACGATGCAGGCAAGAATGGCTGTGCCCGCGCTCGGTCCATCGATATTGCCGCCGCCAATGACATTGATGTGGACATCATAATCATGGATATCCTTGCCCGTCAATTGGCGCATGACCGACGCCGCATTGAATACCGAATCCTTGGCCATGCTGCCGGCTGTCTCATTGAAACGCACCATGCCTTTGCCTTTTTCGCGCGCCGGGAATGCCACCGCCTCAAACTCGATGACAGAACCGACAAAACCCGCGACACCCAGCCCGAAAATATGGCCGATTTCTGCGGTATGGCGCGCTTTCTTGGTCACGAACTGGGAAAGGCGTGAAACCTGCGCCACCTCGTAGATGACCTCCCGGCTGATGACCAGCCCATCTGCAGGGATTTCACCACTGGCCTGCTCCAGTGCCAGACTGTAGGCATCCGCCAGGATATTGATGGCCTTGCGCCCCTCGATCGTATATTCGGCAATCAGTGAAGCCACGCCCTCCGCCAAGCGGGCCTTGAGTTTGGCAGCCGCATTCTCAACGATTTTCTCAATATGCCTGGGCGTCAACGGCTCGAAGTAAATCTCGGCACAACGCGAGCGCAGAGCCGGATTGATCTGGCCAGCATCGCGCGTTGTCGCACCAATGAGTACGAAATCGGCCGGTGCTCCCTCTTCGAAGAGCTTTTTGATGTAGGGGGGGACCTTAGGATCGGTCGGATCATAATAGGACGACTCAAAGTATGCTCTCTTATCTTCCAGCACCTTCAGGAGCTTATTCTGGAGCATCTTATCCATCTCGCCGATCTCATCGATGAACAGGATACCGCCGTGGGCCTCGGTGACAAGGCCGGGCTTCGGCTCGGGGACACCGCTGTCTGCCAGATTCTTCTGCGCGCCCTGATAAATGGGATCATGGACGGATCCCATCAAGGGATCCGTGATTTCACGCGGATCCCAGCGCAACATCGTGCCATCCGTCTCCACAAAAGGCGCATCTTCGCCGAACGGCGATTCCGGCCTTCTCTTCGCGGCCTCAAGTACGAGACGAGCTGCCGTCGTCTTGCCGACACCCGGTGGGCCGTAAAGCAGCAGATGCTGCGGATAAGGGGAACTGAGCTTCGAGAGCAGTGCCTTGACAGCTCTTTCCTGCCCCACGATCTCCGTGAACGACTGTGGACGCAAAAGTTCCATGACGGACTGCGTCAGATGAATGGCTTCCAGCTTCTCAAGCTGCTCACGTTTCTTGGCATCCTGCGGCGTTTCCGCATGGGGATTTTCCTCCTTGATGACCTGACGGCGGATATCTTCGACGTATTCCTGATGTTCCTTCTCGAGTTTTTCATTGACTTTCTTCTCAATGCTGTCCTCAACCGCGCGACGCGCCTGCATATCTGCAATGCGCTCGGAAAGACGCGCCAGGATGCCGGGGAGTTCCGATTCCCGCGGGATGGACTGGATCAGCGGATCCTCTTCCAGGATACGCTGCAGGGCAAGCACCCGGTCGCGGCGGGATTCCGAACGCAGAAGCTGCATGGCATTCATGCGGCCGGCCTGGATAACGAGATTCTCTGTCCCGAGCAGCGAGGCCAGAGATTGATAAAGCGCATCGATTTCCCGGTCGATGGGCTGCGGTGCCGGTTCCTCCTGCGGAGTTTCCGGCACGCGTTGCTTATGGGAAAATAATTTATCAAAAATACTCATATGACTTGCTTGATTCCTTATAAAACACACTCTCTATAGAAAAAACCTTTTCCCGCTAAGGCGCGATGGTCTCGGCCATCGTGCCCGTCAGCAGGAAAAGGTTCCTGATCATACCGCAGCGGCCTGTGGTCATCCTGCGACAATATTGACCTTGATCTTGCTCGTGATGGACGGATGAACCTTGATGACCGCTTCATAGACGCCTGTTCCCGTCACTTCACCCTGCAGGGTGATCTTACGCTTGTCGATCTCGATGTGCTGCTCTTTGAGTGCCGCAGCCACATCCTTGCCCGTAACACTGCCGAAGAGCTTGCCACCCTCACCGATCTTGACAGGGATGGTCACTTCCACTTTCTCAAGCTGCTTGGCCATCAGCCGTGCTTCGTCCGTAGCCATTGCCTCCTTACGTGCCTTGGAGCCAGCCTGTGCCGTGGCCACATTGAGGTTCTGTGCGGTGGCGAGGACTGCTGCCTTGCGCGGCAGGAGGAAGTTACGGCCATAGCCTTCCGATACCTCAACGATATCACCTTTTTTACCCAGTTTCTTAACGTCCTGCTGAAGAATTACTTTCATCTTGATCAAACTCCTCTATATATTTTCTGGCGATCTCGATCGCCTGACGTTTGACATCTTCCAAATCAGCGCCCTTGATCTGCGCTCCGGCCACATTCTGGTGTCCGCCGCCGCCAAAGTTCTCCATGATGACCTGTACATTCATATCCCCCGTCGAACGGGCGCTGATACCCACCGTATCTTCCGAAAGCTGGAAAACCACGATGCTCATGCAGACATTCTCGATGCGCAGCAACGAGTCGGCGGCCTGTGCCGCAATGACCTGTCCATTCGACATGATTTCTGGACAAGTGGAAACAATGAGGCCGCCCGGATAATACTCAGAACGCGCTTTCGTACGTGCCAAGGCCACCGTCGTCTCATAATCCGTGCGGAAAAGATGGCGCACCATGACAGGATCTGCACCGCTGCGCCGCAGATATGCGGCTGCATCAAAGGTACGCACGCCAGTCTGCACGGCAAAGTTCTTCGTATCGACAACAATGCCGGAATACAGCGCCGTCGCCTCGACGCGTGAGAGTACAAGATTCTCACTGAAATACATCAGGAGTTCCGTGACGAGTTCACTCGTTGAACTTGAAGCCGGTTCGATATAAACCAGCAGGGGATTCTTGATGAAATGCTCACTGCGACGATGGTGATCGATGACAATCACACGATGGATGCGCTCCAGCAGCGAAGGATCAGCCACCAGGTGAGGAATATGCGTATCGACGACAATAAGCACCGGATTGAGCGCTGTCATGTTGACGAGTTCATTGGCACGCACGATGATATTGCGGTAAGTCTCATCACCTTTCATGATATCGGCAAATTTATCAATGCCTTCATTCATATCCGAAAGGATGATATGCACAGGCTTGTTGAGCTGGCGGGCCATCTTGGCTACGCCCATGGCTGCGCCGAAGCAGTCAAAATCCTCATTATGGTGTCCCATGACATAGACTTCATCCGCGCCGTCCATGATCTCGCGAACGGCATGTGCCACCACGCGAGCCTTGACGCGCGTATGCTTCTCCACCGCTTTGGCACGCCCGCCGAAGAACTGCGTCTTGCCGCCAAGCTGTACAGCCACCTGGTCGCCGCCGCGGCCAAGTGCCAGGTCTAGCCCAGCCTGAGCCTGGGCGCCGAGTTCTGCCATGCTCTGCGCGTCTGCTACAGCCACGCCCATGGAAAGCGTGACGGGCAGGCGATTCGTGCTTTGCAGCTGCCGGACTTTATCAAGGATCTCAAACTTGCCGGCAATAGCTTTATCGAGCGACTGACGCTCCAAAAGCACGATGTAGAGATCATCGGAAACGCGGCGCATAAAACCGCCCAGGCTCTTCATCCAGGCATCGAGCTGCTGATTGACCGCGAGCAGCAGTGCCGTGCGTTCCGCCTCGTCTTGCCCCTGGATGACTTCATCGTAATTATCGATCTGGATGTAGACAAGGACCGTGCGACTGCCCTTGAAGGCATTGCGCAGCTGCTCGAAGCTCGTGATATCCTGAAGATAAAGAGCCATCAGAGGCTGCTGATGCGGCGGTACGGGTACCGGGCGATAACGCACCTGGTAATAACGGTCTTCATGCGCAAAGACGTACTCGCCCACCGTTCCCCAGACCGGCCCGATGATGAGGCCAGGCCAGATATCCTTCGCATCCGTATCCTGTTCGGGCTTTTTGCCGATGTACTCCTTGATGCGGTCATTGCACCACTGGATGCGGCCCTCTTCATTGACGATCAGGATAGCCTGAGGAAGATCCTCGATAGCATAATTCATCATCTCATTGAGATTGCGCACGACATTGCGGCAGTAACGCTGGAACCGGCGCGAACGGTCGGAGCAGCGTTCCCGCGCAAAGGAAGCCAGGCAGAGCCAGACGACCAGCGCAATAGCTGCGATGAAATGATTATAATACGACAATATGCCGATGAGCACCAGCATAATGAGCAGGTGTATCGTCAGATCGATCCATGCCGAGAGATTTCGCGGCATTTTTCTCACCTCATTTCTATGACGGCAGGCTTTATCTCGACCGGTTGCCAAAACGGCGCCGGTAATCAAAAGCCATGTCGAAAAGCCCAGTGAAGGCCAGGATCTGCATAAGCGGTCCAGCTGTGAGTACCAGCAGATAGAAAAGCAGGCGCAGCACACGCCGTACACGGTAGCGCTTCATGACATAGCTCATGAGAGAAAGCCCCTGGACAATACCTGCGAACATGGCCACCATATTCAGATTCATTGCAATCTGGTAGAGCCATTTGATCTCCCGCGTGCCGCCCCAATAAAGGCCAACGAGTGCAAAACCGAGCAAATACAAGAAGAACTGCGGCAGATGCCACTCGGAAAAAGGCGGCAGCTGCGGCACCTGATGCCCGAGTCGCCGCAGGACACGGCTCCCCACCAGATAGCCGAGTACGGTATCGAACAACCCCATGATGAACACAACCAAGGGCAGCAGCATACTCAGGAATTCCATCCCGCGGGCAATATCCTCGCGGCTCTTCTCCAGCGCAGCGGGATCCATCCCCATCTGCTCATAGATGGCAAAGGTCTGATCGAAGCCACCTTTCATGGCCTCCAGCTCAAGAGACAGCGGATTGACCGAGGTCACAAGGAACAAGAATCCCAGCGACAGCAGCTTGGCCGCGATGGAAACAAGGAGTGCCGAACCAAACGTCTTCGCGCCCGACCATTGCTCGCGAAAAGCCACGCCCAGCATCAAACCGGTCGGTGCAAAGGAAAGCACCATGCGCAAGGATATCATCGGTTCAATGAGCAGCGCCATGATGATACCGGATACCAGTACCGCCATGATGCCCCAGCGCAGTCCATGACGGACCACGAGGACAATGATGGGCAATGCCCATACGAGTGCTGCCGCCATGCCGACGACAGGCAGGTAGACAGCGGCCAGTGCCAGGATGACGGTCAAGGCAGAAAGCAGGCTGCTTTCCGTCAAGGGCTTTAGTCTATAGGAAGTCATTTCTTCATCCTTTCCTTATTTTAGGCTATTCCCCATTATACCAGATAAAAAAGACCTTGTCTTGCAAGCTGGTACTAACAAAAAGCGGGACTGCAAAACAGGAATAGACAGCAGAAAAGGCGGGGAGAAACGGGCAACGCTCCGCAAAGTCAATCTGCTAAAACGCTCCACTTATGCCCATTCCTCCCCTCCAGCCCAACATACCAGCATACTGGCAGCAGCTTTTCGCCACCACCTGACCGAGCAGAGGCATGTATTTTGCCTGCAGGAGCACAGCGATTGCCCGTAGGGATGGGACCCAATACGGCATATCATAACGCATCAATGTCAGAACGCCGCGGCATGCGGCGAGGTTTCTTGTATGGGTGTCGTAAATTGGGTCACATTCAGCGGAGCGACGAAGCCAAAATACATGCCGCAGCCCCAACCATTGCCCGGCCATCCCCGGTCATAAACGCCAACAAAATGAAGCTGCCATATCAAACGCACTTCAATCTGATATGACAGCTTCAGGTATCTGTTTATTTGGCCTGCGTCGTCGCCACGCCGTAAAGCGTCGCATCGCCTTTCGTCTGGATGAACAGCTCCGTACCTGCCGGCAGGTTCACATCCTTGCCGTGTACGAACGCACCGGCCACCACGCCAATCGGGCCGAGGATCGCAATGCCCGCTATGCTGGCACCAGCCGCCATCGCGAGATTCTTCATCTCTTTCTTAGCTTCTTCGCCGATATACGTATCGACATACGTGCCATCGATGGACTTGGTCTTGTTGAAGTCAATCTGCACCTCGGCATTGCGGCCGAAATTGCGCGCCTGCTTGACTTTAGTGACCGTTCCCTCGCCCGGCAGTCCCTTTGCGAAGACGAGCTTGCCATCCACGAGTACATCCTGGGCTACCTGATAACGGATGGTATCACCTGCTTTGAGGTTATCAGAATTTACCGGTGTCACCAGCGCAATCTTCACGAGCGTATCCGACGGCACGCGCACCTGGGAAAGCGGCAGCTCTGCACTGCCGAACGAAGCCTGTGAGAGTTTTGTCAGGCGTTCGCGATACGTCCCCGTTCCCGTCTTGCCCATCAGATCCATCTCGAGGTTAGCCACGCGCTCATCAACGGAATCCATGCTGACTTCATGGCCGATATTCCACTCCACAGCATTGAGGTCTGCGAGCAGGGACGGCTTCGTGCTGTTCGTATAGACTTCATTGTAAATGGCATTGACGCGAGCCATCAGGCTGCCCGTGCGATGCGTGCCATCGTAATCCTTCTCGAGTTTATTGATCCGGTCGATCAGCGCGCCGGTCTGTTCCGTACCGTATGTATCTTTCTCGACCGCACCAAGTTTATCCTGTACTGTTTCAGGTGTAGCTGCCGCTGTGATTCCCATCGAAGACACGAAGAAAACCGCACTCAGCAACACACTGAGGAGTTTGCGAAATCTCATAAATTGAACCTCCATTTCTCCGGCATCATTTGTTGCAATCTGCATTGGCGTTTTCAAGATTTCTATTCATAGTTCTTATTCTGGCATAGTTCTGAAGAAAAGGCAAGACAACCCCCTTTAATTTTTCGGGGAAGACAATCCCTGCGCCTCTTCATAAAGCGAGACTTTCGTCTCCTTGCTGTGGTATCCGTCCGGTTCCGGATGGATCATGATATCAAAGGTGCCAAACTCCTGGCGGATGAGCTGTTCGAGTTCATCGCAAATGGCATGGACCTGCGAGAGATGCATAGTCCCGTCAAACAGCACATGGACATCGAGCAGCTTATAGGAGCCAGAGCGGCGCGTCCTCAGGCAATGGCAGCCGCGCACTTCAGGCACGCTCTCGATGATCTTGCGGATACGTTCTTCCTCGTCCTCCGGCAAGCTTGCATCCGTGAGCTGCATCGTAGAATCGATGACCATGCGCCAGCCGGCACGAAAGATGATGCCTGCCACGAAAATGGCGATGAGCGGATCAAGCCAGGCCCAGCCCGTAATCTGCATGAGTACCAGTCCCAAGAGTACCCCGACTGATGTCCAGATATCCGCTCTCAGATGGAGTCCGTCTGCCTCCAGGGCCTGTGAACCTGTCTGCTTCGCGACCTGGATCAGGCGATGAGAGACGAAGAAGTTGATGATGATGGACGCTGCCATGATAGCAATGCCATACCCGAGCATATCGGATACGGTACTTTCTGCGAATTTCATCACGGATTCATACAGGATGCCGATAGCAGCCGCCACAATCAGCAAGGCTTCTACAGCTGCTGACAGATTCTCGTACTTGCCATGGCCATAATCGTGTTCCGTATCAGGCGGTGTCACAGATTTTCTCACCGCCCAGAACGCAATGAGTGCGGCGATGAGGTCGACGCCCGAATGCAGGGCTTCCGAGATGAGGCTGACTGCCCCGACATAAATGCCGACCGCCAGTTTCAACAGAACCAGTGTCGTATTGGAAATGATGGACAAATATGCAGTCCGCTGTTTCAACGCAGCGTTTTTAGACATACTACGTTCCTGCTACTAAAAACATAGAATAACATAGAAATTATCTATGCCTAGAAAAATTCCTTTTTCATGGTGTATGCTTTTGTCCAGGCAAGCCTGAGACTACTCACAAGTTCTTGTACACTCCAAAGGCGTTGGCCGTGTTCCTTGCTGGGCAAGGCAACGGCCTGTTCCCGACTAGCCATCGGTACATTTATCAAAACGTGAAAACTTAGATCAGGCGATGCGATAGTTTTTCGCATCGCGCAGATTCAGTGCTGCGTTCAAGTCTCGGTCTTCTGTGTAACCGCATGCGGGACAAACATAGATGCGGTCTTTGAGTTTCAAGCCTTTATGCACATGCCCACAGGCGTGGCAGGCCTTAGAACTCGGATAAAAGCGATCCGCGATGCGGAACTCGATCCCGATGATTCCTGCCTTGCGCCGCAGCTTCTCGCGGAAGGAGTAGAAGCGCTGCTCTGACACTGCCTTCGAGAGATGGCGGTTCTTCATCATGCCGGTCACGTTGAGGTCTTCCACCGTGATGAAGCGTGGTTTTTGCTCCACCAGTGCGTGGATGACCCGATTCTCGTGATTGCGACGGAGATTCGCCAGCCGCTGATGCAATCTCTGTACCGATAATCTCTTTTTCTCTATGTTTGCAGAGGCAGTAGCAGTGCTCCCACCTTTCTTCTTTCGCATCTCGTACTTGCGGCTGAGACGCCTCTGCTCTCTTCTCAGCCGTTTCTCGAGCCGTCTGGCTCGGGAAGACATATTGATATTCTCAAAAATCCTGCCATCGCTGACGATAGCAAGCGATTTGACACCGAGGTCCACACCGATGCCATCCGTTTGCGGAGGGTACGATGCTTCCAAGTCATTGTTATAGCGGCTCGTCTCCTCAATCTCGGCTGTGACCGAGACATAGTAACGGTCCGCTTCACAGGAGACATACCCATTCTTGATGGTCACGCCCTGCGGCAGATAGCCAAATTCTTTCAATCGGACTTTGCCGATGGTCGGGATCTGAATCTTGTGCCGCCAGATGGTCCAGTCGCCCTTGTTGTTCTTCGGGAAGTAGAGCTTCACGTTCTGCTGGTTCTTCCGCTTGAAGCGCGGGAAATGCGCCTGTCCTTTGAAGAAGCGCTTGAACGCCTGCTCCGCATTGACGAGGACCTTCTTGCGCGCCTTGGACCCGCACTGGTCAATCCAAGGGAATTTCTTCTTTAGTACATGGTTGACGTACTTGTCGAAGTTATTGGCGGTGACGAAATGGCGCTGCTTCTCATCGAGGACGCCGCGCTGATACAGGCGGTACAGCCAGATGTTGCGGGCGATGTACTGATTTGCGAGGAAGCGGCAGATACCGAGCGACCGACGTATCTTATCCTTTTGGCTTTCGGTGAGACGGAGTTCGGTCTTGAAGGATCTGAGCAACCGTTTCATCTCCTTTCAGCTTCCCTTCGTATTTCTGCAACACATGGATGCGGTTAGAAAACATACGGATGATGCTGATTAGGTCTTGGATCATCTCGCATTCCGGGCTGAGGTCCTCGTTGTTGACGACAATGATCTTTGCACCGTGTTCAGCCAGATGACGCTCGAAACAGCTGCAAGCTCCCTAGTATTGGTAGATGCAATCACACAAACCATACAAAGGAGGACGCCGCAAGGCATCCTCGCCAATCATTTGAATCGAATCTCTCGCGCCCACGTGTCGAGCAGGTCGTGCTTCTGCTGAGCCGAGAACTGCGGGTTCTGCGTGAAAAGCGTGAGATTCTTGCCGGGGAAGGACTGGTAGGCCATCGTCCCCGGATTTGTCGGCACGAAGAAGTAATTGTGGCTC
>JAQYBD010000093.1 GCA_029338835.1 Selenomonadaceae bacterium
CCCCACCTTGGCAAGGTGGTGCTCTACCACTGAGCTATTTCCGCATGATATGAAATTGGAGGCGACACCCAGAATCGAACTGGGGATAAAGGTTTTGCAGACCTCGGCCTTACCACTTGGCTATGTCGCCGAAAAAATGGAGCGGAAAACGAGGCTCGAACTCGCGACCCCCACCTTGGCAAGGTGGTGCTCTACCACTGAGCTATTTCCGCATAAGTGGCGACCCGAATGGGACTTGAACCCATGACCTCCGCCGTGACAGGGCGGCATTCTAACCAACTAAACTACCGGGCCGTTCTTCATTTGCGCCGCTTTGTTTCAGCGACATGTATTATTATATGGGCAATCTGCGTTCTTGTCAACACTTATTTCCAAAAAAGTTGTGATTGCACCGAAAAAGTGACGAAACAAAGAGCGGCCGACGCATCCGGCATAAAAGAAGGCCACCGTGCAAAGCCTTCGCACGATGGCCATTCGCTCTTCTTCTCTTTTCCTGCCCGATTGTCCCGTCAGCGCAACGCGGCAATCTTCTCGAGTGTCGCAAGGATCAGGTCCACCTGCGGCTTGACCGTGGCGAGGACGAGATGCTCATTCGGGCTGTGGATATCGCACGTCGTCACGCCGATTGAAACCATATCAAGCTGCGGGTTCTTGAGGAAGTGCCAGCCGCACTCCAGGCCGGCATGGATGGTCTCGACCTTCATGGGCTTGCCGTTCTGCTCCTCAAACGTCTCCGCCACGATTTTCGCGAGGCGGCTGTCCTTGTTCTCCTTCCAGCCCGGAGACTGCGTGCCGATATGCGCCGTGAACCCCGTGAGCGCCGCAATCGTCTCGGCATACTGACGGAACTCATCGAGTTTCTGATCGATGGCCGAGCGTGGGAAGAACTGGACCTCCACTTCATCCTCCGTCATATTGACAACGCCAAGGTTCGCACTCGTCTCGACAAGGCCCGGGATGACAGAAGACATCGCATAGACCCCCGTATGCAGGACTGTCAGCAGGCGCAGCAGCCGCTGCGTGTCGCCGGCCTTGATGGCCTGCTGCGGCAACTCAGCAGGTTCGAGGATGATATCGATGACTGGGTCGACATTGCCGTACATCTTCGCAAAACGCGTGCGGATGTCGCGCAGCACTTCCACCATCTTCTCGCGCGGCAGCTCCGTTGCCAGGACGGCTTTAGCCGTATTGGGGATGGCATTGCGGGCCTTGCCGCCCGTGAAAGAAACGAGTTCGATTTCCCCCTCTTCCTGAAGTGCCAGCAATGCCATGGCCAGCGTACGGATGGCATTGCCGCGCCCATCGCCGATGCGCTCGCCCGAATGGCCGCCGAGCAGCCCCTGGATTGCAATCGTCCAGGCATGCTGGCTCTCTGCCGGTACGCGGCGCAGCGTGCGCGTGAAGTCGAGGTTGACGCTGCCGGCACTGCCGACGGTCAGCTCATCGTAATTCTCGCTGTCACAGTTGATGAGGAACGAGGCATCCTTGAGATGCTCCGCACTGAGCTTGATGGCTCCCGTCATGCCCTGCTCCTCATCCACTGTCACGATGAGACGCAGTGGACCATGATTCTTCGCATGTTTCAAGACGTAGATGCCCTCTGCCACGCCGATGCCATCGTCGGCACCGAGGCTCGTCCCTTCTGCCGAGAGATATTTCTCATCGCGCACAAGCTTGATGGGATCCTTCAGCGGATCATACGCGTAGCCTTCCTCAGCAACACAGACCATGTCCATATGTCCCTGCAGAATCGTCAGCGGCGCATCTTCAAAACCAGCAGATGCCGGCTTGTCCGCGATGATATTGTTGACTTCATCCTGCGTCACCGTGCAGCCGAGTTCCGTCAGATACGACTTGAGGAAGTCGCTGACAGCCTGTTCATGACCCGACTTGCGCGGGATGGCAGCCAACTTGGCAAATTCCTGCAATACCCCTTCGAGTACTTCATTTTCCTGCTTCATTGATAATCACCTATCCTTATGAAATATATGCCTGCAAAAGGAAAAGCCTGCCCCACCTTGGGACAGGCTGAGTTGCTCTGTGACTCGCGGAATGAGGCAAACGGCACGCCTCAGTCCGTGAGAGCCATCGGCATGGCATCCGCAACGTCGACGCCTTCCGGTGCATAAAGCACGATCTGCTCGGAAATACGCTTAGCGCAGCCATTGACCACATAGCAGGCGCCATTGACGAAATCGCAGATGCGACGCTGTTCCTCAGCAGCTACACTCTCGTAGTTGACGACGGCAGCCTTACCGGCCTTGAGATCATCCGCGATCGACGTCACGAGATCGAAATCCTCAGGGACATAGATCTTGACGCTCAGCTCCGCGACCTTGGTCGTATGGACCGTGAACTGGCGGCGCGTCGTCACACGCGAAGGCTCGCGATAGGACGGAGCAGCCGTACGGCGTTCTTCCGCCGGAGCGACAAATATGGAGTTGCCACCAGATACCTTGTACTCTTCTGCCGTTCTTACCGATGCGGCCTTCTGCTGGCCTGCTTTACGCTGCTCGTGCTGGGACTTCGTCTCGAGGACTTCTTCCTCTTCGACTTCCTCTTCTTCCCATGGCAGAATCATATCCATGAGGCTCGTGAATTTGCCTTTCACTTTCTCCATACCGCTCATACTCATCTCGTCCTTCCAAGCTGAAATCCAATCATCTCGTCGTCTTGCTGATACCGATATACGGTGTAAATTTACATTCAACTATCGACATGATACCACATTTCGACAAAAAATGCAAAAATCCTGCTGGAATTCACATCCAGCAGGATTTTTTACAAAAGCAAGCGATGCAGTGTCTTACTTGCGTGCATTCTTGGCAGCACGGCCACGGACCGTACGGTCGAGGATGGCCTTGCGCAGGCGGATATTCTGCGGCGTAACCTCAACGAGTTCGTCACTGTTGATGTACTCGATGGCCTGCTCGAGCGAAAGGATGCGCGGCGGCGTCAGGCGGATGGCCTCATCCGAGGAAGACGTACGCATATTGGAAACGTTCTTCTTCTTGCACGGATTGATATCGATATCGTTCTCGCGGGAATTCTCGCCGACAATCATGCCCTCATAGACCTGCTGGCCCGGAGAGATGAACATCGTGCCGCGATCCTGCAGCGTGTAGATGCCATAGCCCGTCGTCTCGCCCTGCTCGAAGGCGACGAGAGAGCCGCGCGTACGACCCGGGATGTCGCCCTTGTACGGAGCATAGCCGTGGAAGACGTGGTTCATGATGCCATTGCCCTTCGTACTCGTCAAGAGTTCCGAGCGGAAACCGATGAGGCCGCGTGCCGGGATCGTGAACTCGAGGCGCATGTAGCCGGCCGTCTCTGCCATGTTCGTGAGTTCAGCCTTGCGCGTGCCAAGGCCTTCCATGACGGCACCCATATATTCCTGCGGGACTTCGACCGTCAGGTTCTCAATCGGCTCACAGAGCTGGCCGTTGATCGTCTTGTAGACGACTTCCGGTTTGCCGACCTGCAGCTCATAGCCTTCGCGGCGCATCTCCTCGATGAGGATGGAAAGATGCAGCTCGCCGCGGCCCGAGACCTTGAAGACATCCGGCGAATCCGTCTCTTCGACCTTCATGGCGACGTTCGTCTCGACTTCCTTGAACAGGCGGTCGCGCAGATGGCGGCTCGTGACGAACTCACCCTCACGGCCGGCAAACGGGCTCGTGTTGACGCCGAACGTCATGGAGAGCGTCGGTTCATCGATGTTGATGGACGGCAGAGCTTCCGGATTCTCGGCGTCAGCCACCGTATAGCCGATGCTGACATCGCCAAGGCCCGTCAAGGCAACGATCTCACCCATGCTGGCCTGCGGGACCTCGACACGCTGCAGGCCCTGGTACGTGAAGACCTTGCCGATCTTCGCCTTCTTTTCCTGGTCTCCGTTGATGATGACGACATTCTGATTCGTCTTGACCGTACCGCGGATGATGCGGCCGATAGCAACACGGCCGACAAAGGAATCGGACTCCAGCGTCGTGACCATCATCTGCAGCGGCGCATCCGGATCGCCGTGCGGAGCCGGGATCTCCTTGACGATCGTCTCCATCAAAGGCTCGAGGTTCGTGCTGTCATCATCCATGCTGTACTTGGCGATACCATCGCGAGCCGTTGCATAGATGACCGGGAAATCAAGCTGATCATCATCAGCATCGAGTTCCATGAAGAGTTCGAGGACTTCGTCATAGACATCGTCCACGCGCTGATTCGGCTTATCGATCTTGTTGATGACGACAATCGGTTTGAGCTTCTGCTCGAGAGCCTTGCGCAGGACGTACTTCGTCTGCGGCATCGGTCCCTCAAACGCATCGACGAGCAGCAGAACGCCGTCGACCATGTTGAGGACACGCTCAACCTCGCCGCCGAAATCGGCATGGCCCGGGGTGTCGACGATGTTGATCTTGATGCCATTGTACATGATGGCCGTATTCTTCGACAGGATCGTGATGCCGCGCTCACGTTCGATATCACCGGAATCCATGACGCGCTCTGCGACCTGCTCGTTGGAGCGGAATACATGGCTCTGTTTCAGCATCGCATCGACCAGCGTCGTCTTGCCATGGTCGACATGGGCGATAATCGCGATATTTCTGAGCTTGTCATTTGTCATCATACTCATTCTGTGTAATCTGCCTCCTATAAAAGAAAAGGGATACGCTACGTATCCTCACTTGCAAACTGAAAATCAAATCAATACTCACCTATTATACATGCTTTCGAAACGTAATGCAATAGTCCCTGCTTCATCTTCCCGCACATTCCCACACAGCCTGCCCAAGCATCGCATCCGACAGCCTATACTTCGAAACCGGCACATTTTGCCAAGAAGTATAACAAAACTGTTGTATCTCCAATAAAAATTTGGTATGATAATACGCGTGTTACAGTTTTACACACGAAATCCCAAGAAGCAAAGGAAGTCGCAAGCCATGAACGTTATGAATGTAAGTCTAGATATCTACCAGACACTCGCAGCAGCGGTTGCCGTTTATTATATCGGCGTTCTCCTGCGCCTCAAGATCCCTTTCCTGCGCCAGTACTGCATCCCCGCTCCCGTAGTCGGCGGCATCCTCTTCGCCATCTGCAATGACATCCTCTATACCAATGGCATCTGGACGTATGAACAGGATACCATCATGCAGAATGTCTGCATGATGCTCTTTTTCACGAGCATCGGGTACACGGCAAGCATCAGCCTGATCCGGAAAGGCGGCTCCCTCGTCGCGAAAATGGCCCTGCTTACCGCCATCCTCATCCTCTGCCAGAATCTCATCGGCATCTTCTTTTCTCATCTCTTCGGGCTCAATCCTCTGATGGGCCTTGCAACCGGATCCATCCCCATGGTTGGCGGCCATGGCACCTCAGGCTCCTTCGGCCCCGTGCTGGAAGGCGTTGGCCTCGACAACGCCACGACGATAGCATTTGCCGCCGCCACCTTCGGTCTTGTCGGCGGCAGCCTGATTGGCGGACCGACCGGCGAACACCTCGTACGCAAATTCACGCTTGCCAGCTCCGCGACGGAAGAACGCCTTGACCCGGCAAGCAGCACGGACGAAGTCCATAAACTCGAACAGGCCGCCCGCGAGGAAAAGCAGGCCATCGATGAGGAGAAACGCGCGGGACAGAGCATCAACAACCTGCGCTTCATGAATGCCCTGGCACATTTGCTGCTGGCCATGGGGCTCGGCACCGTCGTCAGCCAGCTCTTCGTCAATATCGGCCTTGTCTTCCCAGGCTATATCGGCTCCATGCTCGTCGCTGCCATCATCCGCAATATCGCCGACTACACGCATAGCTACAAGGTCTACCAGCGCGAAAGCGAGGTCCTTGGCAATCTCGGCCTCACGATCTTCCTCTCCTGCGCACTCATGAGCCTCAAGCTCTGGCAGCTCACCGACCTCGCCATCCCGATGATCGTCATGTTGCTGAGCCAGATCCTCTTCATCGCCCTCTTCACGAATTTCGTGATTTTCCGCTTCATGGGCCGCAATTATGAAGCCGCAGTCATGGCTGCCGGCACCTGCGGCTTCGGCCTCGGCGCCACGCCGAATGCCATCGCCAACATGTCCGTCATGGTCGAGCGCTTCGGCCCGGCGCCCACCGCCTTCTTCGTCATACCGCTCGTCGGCGCTCTGATCGTGGATTTCGTCAACTCCTCAATCCTGACGGTTTTCATCAATCTGCTGGACTGAGCCACATCCGTCAGCTTCGCTGATGCGGTTCATGGCGTACGTACGCACAAAACCATCAGCACGCGGGCATCTCCTTGCATGCAGCCCCGCACAAGGGAACATGTCTCATATCTTTTCATCAGCAATCGATTCTTCGTGTGCATCAATATAATGAAATGAATCCGTCTTACGGCTGCACAACAGGAAATAAAGCATTTCTACCACAGCCATCATCGAAAGACGTGTCGATAGAACGCTGTGATTGCGGAAAAACAGCTTCTCACGCGATACGGTACGCAGGACATGGCGGCTCATCTTGGCCAGGGTTGAATCCGTATGATTCGTGATGGCAACTACGGGGATATCCCGTTCGACAGCATAATGCGCAATATCCAGCACGTGTTTCGATTCTCCGGAAGCAGAAAGCACAACGACCACATCCTGTGGGGTCAAGGTACGGACCGTGACGCTCAAATGTTCCCAGATCGTCGAAGTGATGGCGGTAATGCCCAATTCATTGAATTTATAGACACTATCCAGGGCAATGGGGATGGTATTGCCCACAGCAGCAAAAACCACCATGCGCGCCTGCTGCAGGAGGTCAAGCACGGCACGGCAAGTTTCCGTATCGATGCCCTGCAGTGTTTCCTGCAATTCCTCCTGTTTGTTCTGCAGGATTTTCTGGACGGATGCACCGAGGTCGTCCGCCCGCAATTCATTCGCGGCAGGATCCGGCAGATTCGAGACGGCCGTCTCACGCGCAAGATCCAGCTTCAGGCGATGAAACCCCTTGCAGCCGCAGCGCTTGCAGAAACGGATGATGGTCGCCTCGCTGACCCCGCACTGACCAGCCAGCTCTGCTACGGTCATATCGATGACTTGTGCTGGATGATCCAGCACGAAATCGGCTACTTTTTTCTCAGCGTCATAACATTCCGCATAATTTGACAAGATCTTATCCAATACGGAAAGCGAACTTCCTTTCTCCACTTCTTCTCCTCTTTCTTTGTTCCATACAGTCTTAACGGCTGCATCGTCCCATTCTCGCTTAATCTTGATTTCATGATACTACGAAATAACAGCGGCAACAAGTTCTGTTGCCGCTGATCTGTCTTTTTATCTTCACGCATGCGATAATGAACTCAATATTCCTTATGATGCGCCAGCAAGTACGCTTCGGCGTCCGCATTCCAAAACCCATCATGTTGTTCGACGAGTGCAGC
>JAQYBD010000094.1 GCA_029338835.1 Selenomonadaceae bacterium
ACTGGGCACGCCGGGGATGGTTTCGCTGCCGGGCTCGCTCGTCGGCAGCACTGTCTCGGTCACGACGCCGACGGGCTGGCCGGCACGCGGTGAGGTCAGCTCGCCGTATGGCCTGCGCTGGAATGGCTCGGACTTCCACCCAGGCATCGACATCGCCAACGACATGGGCACGCCGATTGTCGCGACGGCGGACGGCACGGTCGTGACGGCGGGCTGGAACTCCGGCGGCTACGGCAACATGGTCGACATCGATCACGGCAACGGCATCATGACGCGCTACGGCCATGCGATGCAGGTCGTCGTCGTGCCGGGACAGCATGTGCGGCGCGGCCAGATCATCGCGTACATGGGCTCGACCGGCTACTCGACGGGCCCGCACGTGCACTATGAGGTCCGCATCAATGGCAGCCCGGTCAATCCGGCCGGCTACTTATAAGAGAAAAGAAAAAGGAAGGCTTGTGCAGCGCACACCAATTCCTTTGACTTCCGAGCAGCCTGCTGACGCAGAAAAGCGTCGGCGGGCTGCTTTTTTGTGCGCGGCTTCTTCCCTGGCGAGCACCTTCTTTCCTATATTCATTATGTCTGTTGCACAAAAAACGCTCTCGTTCCTGCGGGGACGAAGACTTCCGGCGGGATGATTTGGTGGAGAGGGCGGAGGACGATTTGCCGAAGGCGGCTTGCGGAGACGTGCTGTCTCATTGAAGCGGACCGGTGAAAAAGATGGAGGGCTTCTTGCGAGAGGAGATAGGAGAGAGCGCAGCGCCTTGGCGGCGGCCGATCACAACTTCCCTTCGCCCCTGGCTTTGTGCCTTCCCCTTGCTTTTGCTCGCTGCCGTCTTTGCGAGGGAGAGGGCAGAAGTACTGGGAAAGGGGCTCTGAGCGTCGGCAGGAGCGAGGGAGCTTTCGATATTCGATAGGGCCGCAGGGGGTAAGAAAAAATTTTGCATCAGATAAAAAAGAGACTATAATAAAAAGTGATACCGAATAAAGGCGATATCTTATTCAAATCAAAGGAGATGCATTTTCCATGTTCAAACCGAATAAGCTGGCCATTATCGGACTAGGTCATGTCGGCTCTGCTGTGCTGGCACGTGCGCTTGCCTTCGAGATGGCGGCCGAGATCGTCTGCATTGATGAAAACGAGAAGGTCGCGCACGGCGAGGCGCTCGATGCGATTCATTCGCTTCCCTGCAGCTATACGCCGAGCACGCGCGTGTATGCGGGCGGCTTCGAGGAGCTCAAGGATGCCGATGTCATCATCTGCGCGGCGGGGCCGAGCATCATGCCCGGGCAGTACGAGCGCCTGGCTCTTGCCAAGAACAATATCGGCGTCATGCGCCGGATCCTGGGCGAGGTCACGCGCTATACGCGGGACGCCGTCTTCATCATGATCACGAATCCGCTGGATGTCATGACCTATGTCGCGGCGACGGAGTTCGATTATCCGCGCGGCCGCCTTTTCGGTACGGGCACGACGCTTGAGACGCTGCGCTTCAAGAGCATCCTCGCGCGTCATTACCACATCGACGCGTCGGATGTGCAGGGCTATATGCTCGGCGAGCATGGAAATTCCGCCTTCCCGGCCTGGAGCACGGTGGGCATCGGCGGCATCCCACTCCGGGATCTCGATGAATTCTTCGATCACGAGGGGACGCTCGACCGCGCCGCCGTTGCGAAGGAGGTCGTCCATACGGCCTATGATGTGCTCGATTCCAAGGGCTGGACGAATACGGGCATCGCGATGGGCGCCTGCCGCCTCGCGCGTGCGGTCCTGTTCAACGAGCATGCCGTGCTGCCGGTCTCGATGCCGTTCGACGGCGAGTACGGGCTTCACGACGTCTCGCTCTCTCTGCCGAGTATCATCGGCGCGAAGGGCGTGGAGAAGCGTCTGCCGATCCATCTCACGGATGACGAGCTCGCGCTGCTGCAAAAGAGTGCGGACAGCGTGAAGGAGGTCCTGCGCGCGAACGGCGTCATCGCTTGAGGTGCTGTCTCTCAGGAGGATTTGCTGCTGCCTGCCGGCTTTGGCCGGTGGGCAGCTTTTTCTTTTTGCCTGCCGGAAGCCGGCGCCTGCGGTAGTTGTTTTTCTGTCGAAAGCCGGCGCGCGCGGTATCTGGTGTGCCTGCCGGACGTGTCCCTGCTCCTGCGGCGGCTGAGGGAAGACGGCTTTTCAGAGGCTCCTTCCCGGCGTTCTTCCAGGCGGAGGGAAACGGCTCATATGCCTTGCCGGTTCTTCCGTGTCGTGCTTGGAAGAGGAGTGCTTGGTGCTTTTCTCTGCGGCGTCTGGCCGCGTGTCGTTCCCGGGCTGGAAGGAGGTGCTGGCGTTTTCTTTGATAGCGGCCGTGTTCTTTTCGAGCCAGAGGTGTCGGCGATTTTTTTGCCGGGGGCGTCTCCGTTCTCGTTCTGCGCTGACGATCTCCAAAAGCATTTTCCGACAGACGGGCGGTGGCCGCTTTTTGCGTTTTTGGTATCGTGCGGCGGGGCGGCTGTCAGTTTTTCCTGCGGCTGTCCGGCCGCGTACGATTCCCGAGCCGGAGGCACCTGGCGGATTTTTCCCTCACCGTGCGGCGGGCGGTGATGCGGTTTTTTATCAGGGCTGCAGCAGGATTTCGCGTAAATGTCTTGTAGATATCGGAAAATGACCGATGTATTCTTGTATACCCGAATCATTTTATTGACATGGCAAGTATACATTTTTATAATAGAAGGTATGTAGCCTCCTTTTTCTTAGGAGTGAACAAATGTGTACCAAAGGCCGCGCTGAGTAGATACGGGGCGGCCGGATGTAAGGGGAGAGACCGATATGTGCAGAATTGGTTCGATCAAGAGCAAGGTGCCGGTCCAGCCGTCCATGGCGCTGCGGCTCATGCTTCCTCAGCAGGAGGGGCATGACAACAGCGGCTTCGCCATGGTCATGCAGGACCTTTACGGCATCTTCGCCGGCTATAAGGACAAGCCGCTCTTGTCTATGGCCGTTACGCAGAGGGGAGCGCAGCTCGTAGAGGAATATATGGACGCGCACAACTTCGTGCAGATCGCCGAGTGGATCCCGGTGCCGGACAAGCGCCCGGGCCTCGACATCAAGGCGATGCCGTACTATATTTTCCGCAACTACGACTATCCGGAAGAGGCCGAGCATATGACGAAGGCGCAGAAGGAGGACCTGCTCCTCGATACGCGCCTCGCGCTCCGGAAGATCCTCGAGAACGAGGATGCCGGCTATGTCTACAGCTTCTGGCCGGATGTGCTCACGCTCAAGGAGATCGGCGATCCGCGCGATATCGCGACGTACTTCCATCTCTGGGACGACAACGGCTGCCTGATGGCGAAATCCATCGTGGCGCAGTGCCGCCAGAACACGAACTACGATATCGTACGCTATGCGGCGCATCCGTTCTTCCTGCAGGGCTATACGCTCTGCGCGAACGGTGAGAACACGTTCTACACGAAGAACAAGGAATTCCAGAAGTCCCTGCATCGCGGCTATATCGGTTTCGAGTCTGATTCCCAGTGCTTCCTCAATACGCTCCACTATGTGCATCATGAGCTCAAGTGGCCGCTCATCTATTACAAGCACGTCATCACGCCGCTGCCGTTCGATGAAATGCGCGAGCGCGAGGATGCCGACGTGCTTTCCTCCATCCGCCAGAGCCTCGCGAACCTCGAAATCAACGGGCCGAACACGGTCATCGCGGTGCTGCCGGACGGCACGATGATGACGTGCTGCGACAGCAAGAAGCTGCGCCCCGTCGTCATCGGCCGCACGGACGAGATGGTCGCCATCTCGTCGGAGGTCTGCGGCATCAACGAAATCATGCCGGACCGCGACGAGACGAAGGACATCTACCCGAACGAGCGCGAGATCGTCACCATCGACAACAACCTGGAGGTAGCAAGATGCAAGCAGTAAAGACGCAGGATGTGGGAGTCAACGACCTCCCCTGGAAAATCGAATACGATCCCGAGCGCTGCACGATGTGCGGCAGCTGCGTGGCGAGCTGCTCTTTTAGGGCCATCCACGTCGTGACGAAGCAGCGTTCCATCACCATTTCCGAAGAAGGCGTGCCAAAGCCGAAGCGCACGCACATCGCGCGGCCCGTCATCGAGCAGGTCGCGAGCCTGACGGATTTCTGCCGGGGCTGCGGCATGTGCGAGAAAATCTGTCCGAACCATGCCATCCGCCCCGTGCGCAATCCGGACGGGCGCCGCACGCTGCTGTCGAAGGACAACGGCCCCATCAAGCGCGGCGGCCGCACGAACCTCAATGCGCAGCGCGCGCTCGACTCCATCGTCGTCGGCCGCATCTCGCAGATGACGGACCCGTCTCTCGACGCCGCGCGCCATACGTTCGACATCCGTTCGCCGTTCGGCCGCGTGCTCGACTCGCATGAACTGCCGTTCAAAGTCGTGGACGGCAAGCTCGTCAAGGCCGACCGCACGCCGCCGGTGCAGTGGATCTACCCGCTCATCTTCTCCGACATGTCCATCGGCGCGCTCTCGACGCGCGCATGGGAAGCCGTCGCGCTCGCGGTCGGCTACCTCAACGAGAAATGCGGCCTGCCTGTGCGCATGAGCTCGGGCGAAGGCGGCATGCCGGTCAAGCTCCTCGAGTCGGAATACCTCAAATACTTCATCATCCAGATTGCTTCCGGTCATTTTGGCTGGAACCGCATCATCAAGGCCATGCCGCACATGGTGACCGACCCGGGCGGCGTTCTGATTAAAATCGGCCAGGGCGCAAAGCCGGGTGACGGCGGCCTGCTGCCCGAGGCGAAAGTCGCCGAGCACGTTCAGGCCATCCGCGGCGTCCCGAAAGCGACGCTCGCTTCGCCGCCAAACCATCAGGGCCTCTACTCCATCGAGGAGAGCGTGCAGAAGATGCATCTCTCGATGAACGCAGCGTTCGGTTTCCGCGTGCCGGTCGCCATCAAGTGCGCGGCGTCGGCGACGTCGGTCTCCGTCTACAACAACCTGCTGCGCGACCCGTACAAGATCTGCGGCGGCTTCTTCATCGACGGCATCCAGGGCGGCACGGGCGCGGCCAACGAGGTCTCCCTCGACCACACGGGCCATCCGGTCGTCTCGAAGATTCGCGACTGCTATCTCGCAGCCGTCAAGCAGGGCCTGCAGGGGCAGATCCCGCTCTACGGCGGCGGCGGTATCGGCATGACGGGCAATGCCGCAGCCGATGCCTTCAAGATGATGTGCCTCGGCGCCAACGGCGTCTTCGTCGGCAAAATCCTCATCCAGCTCCTGGGCTGCATCGGCAATGAGCAGGGCCGCTGCAATGCCTGCAACACGGGCAAGTGCCCGATGGGCATCTGCTCGCAGGACCCGCGCCTCGTCAAGCGCCTCGATATAGACCGCGGCGCCCAGAAAATCGTCGACTACGTGCTGGCCTTCGATGCGGAGCTCAAGAAGCTCATGGCACCGATCGGCAACAGCTCGCTGCCGATCGGCCGCAGCGACGCGCTCGTCTCCACGGACAAGGCCGTGGCAGACAAGCTTGGCATCCAGTACGTTTGCTGATAGCAGGAGGAGAGCTTAATGTTTAAGATAGATACCATGAAAGGGCATGAACGCATGTCCACCCAGGACCTGCTCCTGGCCATCGGCGAAGCCGTCAAGCAGGGCGAGACGGACTTTGAGATCAAGGCTTCCGGCCAGCACGACATCGGCGGTCCGCTCTGGCATCCGGAAGGCAAGCAGCTTCATTTCCATGTTTGGAATGCTGGTCAGCGTGCCGGTTCCATGTGCCTGCCTGGGACGGAAATCATCATCGAGGAATCGACGTCTGCAGACGTGGGCTGGCTCAACGCCGGGGGTATCATTACGGTACGTGGCGATGCTGGTGATACGGCGGGACATTGTTCTTCCGGTGGCAAGATCTTCATCGGCGGACGCGGTGGTACGCGCACAGGCTCTTTGATGAAGCACGATCCTTTGTATGAGGAACCGGAACTCTGGATCTTGAAGAATGTCGGTTCGTTCTCCTTTGAATTTATGGGCGGCGGCAAGGCTGTTGTCTGCGGTTATGACAGTGAGCAGTTTGAATCGGTTCTCGGTGAACGTGCCTGCGTCGGCATGGTCGGCGGTGTCGTTTACGTGCGCGGCCCGATTGGCACGCATCCGGCAGATATCATCTGCACGGAGCTGGATGCCGATGATATTGCTTTCCTGGCAGGCGGCATGGAAGATTTTCTCGCGCATATCGAGCGTCCGGAACTCTTGAAGGAATTGACGGATTGGAGCCAGTGGCACAAGCTGCGCCCGCTGACGTCTGCAGAACGCAAGCCCAAGGCGGCACCGGATCTCCATGCTTTCCGTATGAAGGAATGGGTCAAAGGCGGTATTTTCTCGGATGTCGCACATGACGATTTTGAAGTGCATAATACGATCAGTACGGGCCTTTACCGTCTGCGCGTACCGAGCTGGGATAATGCCAGATTCGCAGCACCTTGCGAATTCAACTGCCCGACGGGCATCCCGACGCAGCGCCGTTACGATCTCATCCGCATGGGCCGTCTGGAAGACGCCATCCAGCTTGAACTCGACTATACGCCGTTTCCAGGTTCCGTCTGCGGCTCGGTCTGCCCGAACCCCTGCATGGATGCCTGCACGCGCGGCTCCATCGATGAACCCATCCAGATCGGTGATCTTGGCTACAGCTCTGCTTTCGCGAAGGTAGAGCCTCCGAAGACGAAGACAGGCAAGAAAATCGGCATCATCGGCGGCGGCGTCGCCGGTCTCTCGACAGCCTGGCAGCTTGCCCGCAAGGGCCATGATGTCACGGTCTATGATGATGCAGACCATATCGGCGGCAAGCTCGAACAGGTCATCCCGCGTGGCCGTCTCGCACACGAGTTGCTCGAATCTGAACTCAAGCGCATTGAGAGCGTCGGTGTCCAGTTCGTTCCAGGCTGCAAGGTGGATCGTGAGAAATTCGACAAGATCCGTGAAGCCAGCGATGCCGTTGTCGTTGCAACTGGTGGTACGAAATCCCGTTTCTTCCCTTGGGAGGGCGTGGAGCATCTGACAATGGGACTCGAGTACCTCAAAGCCATCAATCGCGGCGAGCATCCGAAAACAGGCAAGAAAGTCGTGGTCATCGGTGCCGGCAACTCCGGTATGGATACCTGCCGCGGCGCTTACGAGATGGGTGCAGAGTCTGTCATCGCCGTCGATGTGCAGAAGCCGGCGGCATTTGCCAAGGAAATCGCGTATTTCGAGGGCCTTGGCGGCAAGATCGTCTGGCCGTTCTTCACGAGCAAGATCACACCGGAAGGTGTTTATGGCAATGACGGCCGCTTCATTGAAGCTGACCAGGTCATTGTTTCCATCGGTGAGGAGCCGGTCCTCGATTTCCTGCCGGAGGATGAAGGCATTGAATACTTCCGCAAGAGCTGGCTTGTGCCGAAGAAAGATCTTTCCATCATGGATGGCGTCTTCACGGCTGGCGATACGATCAAGCCGGGTCGCCTGACGGATGCTATCGGCAGCGGCCGCAAGGCTGCCTGGTTTGTCGACCAGTATGTCATGGGCAAGCCTGCACAGCCATTCCCTGAGAAGCCGCAGATCCCGGCAGAGCGTCTTTCCAAGGCATATTTCGATAAGTGCCACCATTGCCAGCTCGGCGATCCCGTCAGCGATCACACGCGTTGCGTGAGCTGCGGCACTTGCCGTGACTGCAAGATGTGCCTCGAATCCTGCCCGGAAAAGGCCATCACGCGCATCGAGAAGGAAGACGGTTCCTGGGAGTATGTATCGGATCCGAACCGCTGCATTGGCTGCGGCATCTGCGCTGGTGTCTGTCCGTGTGGTGTCTGGAGCATTGAAGACAATCCGGAGAAGATCCCCATGTATTCGACGGGCGCCAAAGCCTGATCGTGATACTTTATCCATCAGATATGAAAAAACACAGCACTTCGATTCAGCTCGAAGTGCTGTGTTTTTTGTTTCACGTGAAACAATCTGCTGGCATATATAACGGACAAAAGGGAATCAGCCGTTCTTGCTCTCTGCATGCGTAAGCTTCAAGGCTTTTTCCGCTCCGCTTTTCTCGGTGAAATCGCGCAGCCTGCTGGTCAAGAGGAAGGTGCCGAAGATCAAGGCGGAGATGTCTGCTGCTGGTACGGCAAGCCAGACGCCTGTGAGTCCGAGCATGCGCGGCAGTACGAATAAATAGACAACGATGCCGAGCAGGTTGCGGGCAAAAGACATCAGGGCTGAGGTGCGCCCATCCGATATGGCCGTGAAAAAGCCTGAGATGAAGAGGTTGAACCCGCATAACAGGAACGCAAAGGAAAAGAGCAGGAACCCATGATGCGTAAGTTCATAAACATGGCCGCCTTGCGGCAGGAAGAGTGCAATCAGAGGTGTAGCGAGCAGGTGAGCAAGGCCGAAGGATAGGAGGGCTGCACCTGCGATGACAAGCAGGCTCAGTTTGACAAGGCGACGCAGCTCCTGGAAATCCCTGGCACCGAAATGATAGGAGAAGATCGGTGCGACGCCATTGGTAAATCCCATGTAGACGGCTGTCAACAGCATCTCGGCGTAGAGGATGACAGAGATGGCGGCAACGCCATCAGCGCCAGCATAATGGAAGGTCAGGATGTTGAAGAGAAAGGTCGTGATGCCGACTGAGAGCTGCGTGACGAGTTCGGAGCTGCCATTGTACATGGCCTGCCCAAGTGCAGGCCACTCAAGCCTGGGCCGTGTGAAATGCAGGACGCGGCTGTAACACTGGAAGTAGCTCAGGCCGATGACAGCTGCCAGCACGTCAGCAAGGCCCGTTGCCAGTCCGGCTCCCATTACGCCGAGTCCGAGATGGGCAAGGAACAGGTAGTCAAGCCCCGCATTGGTCATACCGGCCAGCACGGAGACGATGAAGCCCTGCATGGGGCGTCCATCGGCAATGAAGAAGGCGTTGAAGAGGATCATGAGCGCGGCAAATGGGAAAAATGGCAGGAGAGCGTAGAGATAGTTGCGGCAATCGGCTAAAAGCTCTGAAGAAGAGCCGAGCAGGAACAACAGGTCATCTCCCGCAGCAAAGGCCAGCAGGGCCAGTGTACCCGAAAAAGCTGCCGTTGCGATGGTAAGCATGGTGAAGCGGCGGCGTGCGGCCTGTGGCTCGCCCTCGCCGAGATTCTTGGCGACGAGAGCGGATCCGCCGGAAGCGAGCATGATGGCCAGTCCCAGCACGAGGTTGATGGCCGGATAGACGATATTGGAGGCAGCAAGGGCATCGCTGCCGGCATAACGGCCGATGAAGATGCCATCCGTTACGGTATAGAGAGAAATGATGATCATCATCCCGATGGACGGTGCAGCAAAACGCAGTAACGATTTTAAAGTGAAGTGACGTCCCAGCGGTGATGCGGTGGTAAGATGTTCTGACATGATATCGCAGTCCTTTCTGGTTAAAATCTCGTGATTTGTGATATTATTATCGTAAAGTATACAGTAACTGTAATGTCAAGGGGGGCAGGAATGATGAATCACAAGATGGGATTCCATACTGGTGAGTTTGCCAGGCTCTGTGGGGTCAATAAGCGTACGCTGCATTACTATGATGAACAGGGGATTTTCTCGCCGGATCATGTGGAAGCCAATGGGTATCGCAGTTATTCTGTGCGCCAGCTCTATCCGTTCATCATGATCCGCATGTTGCGCCAGATGGGGCTGGAGCTATCTGAAATCAAAGGATATATGGCGGAACGCAGTCCGGAGCGCCTGGATGCCCTGCTGGCAGGACAGGAGGGGTGGCTGCAGCAGGAGCTGCGCCGTTTGCAGGATATGAAACACATGGTGGAGAATCAGCGTGCAATCCTTGCACGGGCCCGTTCTATTGTCTGTGATACCGTTGCCGTGGAAGAATTCCATGAAATGCCATTTGTTTATTCGTCTCCCGTACGCACTGCCATGGCGGCAGAGGACTGGAATGGCGTGGAACGCATCATCATGGAACACATGCGTTATGTGCTGACCCATGAACTCAATACCGGATATGCCTTCGGTGCGCTTGTCGCCAGGGATGATTTCCTGACACCAGGGCAGGAAACGCTGATCGCACGTTTTTTCACTTTGATAGATAAAGAACGATTGCATGTTCCGGCGGAGATGACAGCCACGCGCCCGGCTGGCTCTTATCTCGTGACGTATTTCAAGGGAGATTATATGGATACTGCTGCGGCTTATCAGCGCTTGCGCGCTTATCTGGCTGCTCATCCGGATATCGCTCCGGGCCCGTATTCTTATGAGGAGAGCATCATCGAAGATCTTGGTACAGCCAATCCGGAAGAGTACATCACGCGCATTGCCATATCGATCCTGCCAGGATGACCGACTTGTTTTTGCGGGTGCATACTGATATGATATAAAAAGATAAGTATATTTTTTGTGGCTGATAAAAGCAATTTGCATATCTTTTTTATATAATAAAGGATGAGATCTATGGACTTAAAACAACTTCATTATTTCCTGACGATTGTAGAAGAGCGGCAGATTACGGCGGCTGCCAGAAAACTGCATATGGCGCAGCCGCCTCTCAGCAATCAGATGAAGCTGCTGGAGTCAGAGCTTGGCATGCAGCTGTTTGAACGCGGACCGCATCATATCGAGCTGACAGATGCCGGCCGCATGCTGGCACGCCGGGCGCGTCAGCTCCTGGATATGGCGGATACGGCCAGGCGTGAGATTGACGATTTGCGGCGGGGGCTCAGCGGGACACTGACGCTCGGTACGGTATCATCCTCAGGCAATTTCTTGCTGAGTCCCGGCATGCAGGAGTTCCGCAAGACTTATCCAGGAATCCATTTTGAGATTTACGATGGCAATACGTATCAGCTCATTGATATGCTGGAAAAAGGCATGATAGAGATCGGCATTGTCCGGACGCCTTTCAATGCTGCTCGTTTCAATTGCCGCTACCGCCGTCCCGAACCCATGATCGCGGCGATGTCTGCGGCACTTGACTGGGCACCAGAACGCGATACTATCGCTATCTCCGAGCTGGCGGGCAAGCCGCTGATCGTTTATCGGCGATTCTATCCGTTGATCCAGGATGCGTGCGCAGCACATGATTTTGCTCCGGAGATCTATTGTCGCAACGATGATGCGCGCACGACCATCCTCTGGGCGAATGCCGGCCTTGGCGTGGCTGTTGCACCAGCCGGGGCCGTGGACCTGGCTGCTCATGGAAACCTGCACATCAAACAGATTGAAGAGCCGTCGCTCAAAACGAGATTGGCTGCCATCTGGCCGCGCGATAAATATCTCTCGTCTCTGGCTGAGCGTTTCCTGGCCTCGTTTTAACGGGGCAGGGGAAGCTGATGAAAAATCTAATGGAAAGTCAACAGGCATCTAAACGGAATGCAAAGCGGCAGCGTTACACTAAGAGCATCAAAAATAACCTTCTCTTATCAAGATGGAAAGAGAGATGATCATGATGAAAATCTGGAAAAAAAGCATAGCTGCCGTTTTAGCTGGTCTCATGGGTTTTGGTGTCTGGGGGACGTCACTGGCTTTGCCTGCCGAAGCTGCATCCCATCAGGCTTACGAGCAAGTCAATGCGCATCCCGCCTGGCATCAGGCTGCTCATGAACGCGAACTGGCAAAGCAGAAAAAATCAGACCATGAGCGCTGGGAGCGCGAGCATCGCCGCGCAGAGAAATCTTCGAAGGGGCATTCGACGGGAGAGGTCACGACGGCTGCCATTCTCGGGGCTGTCGTCGGTGCAGTCATTGCCAAAAATACGTGATGACGGATTCCTGTTTTTCTGCAAAGAAATGAAGAATCTGGAAGGAGATTTGCCCGTCACGGAGAAAAGTAAATGATAAGGATACGGCAACAGCCCGGTGTCCGAAGCAAGATATGCACATGGAGAATAAAAAACCGCTATTCTATGAGGGAGAGCGGTTTTCTTTTTGGTTAAAAGGAAGGATGAAAGCTATGACTTTAAAACGCTATATATTGACAATGCTGGCAGTCAGTGCGCTGTCCATGCCGTTTGCAGCCGGAACCAGCCAGGCCGCAGCGAATGATGCTGCGGCGCAGGCTGTGCCGGCTTCTACCGCCGACACAGCGGTAACGAATGACGCGCAGGGAACGAGTACGGTTATTGCAAAGGCAAAGACGGGGCATGCAGCTGCCAGACAGAAGACGTACAGCCTGAAATTCGATAAGAATGCCTATACGAAGGAAACGCTGAAGCTCAATGGCGAAGATGTTGCGTTCCGCGCTTACCGTAATATCGTTTACGTATCAAAGCCGGTTTCGGTGGAAGCGGAATCGATGAGTATCTTCATCCCCGAAGCGTATTTCAAGGATGGTGGTACAGTCAATGGCTATACGAAAAAGACAGCGCCAATCTTCCTGCCGAATGGCGTGGGCGGCTATATGCCGGGTGAGATCAAGGAGCCGAGCGCCAATGACCGCATGAGCGGCGGCGCGAATGCATCGCTCGTTGCGCTCTCCAAGGGGTATGTCGTTGCCGCTCCTGCTGTTCGCGGCCGCACGACAGCAGGGACTGACGGCGTGACGTATGTCGGCAAGGCTCCTGCGCTGATTGTCGATTACAAGGCTGCTGTGCGATACCTGCGCCATAACAAAGGCCGTCTGCCGGCCGGTGATACGGGCAAGCTCATCTCGGATGGCACGAGCGCCGGCGGTGCGCTTTCGGCATTGCTGGGAGCCACCGGCAATAGCCGGGACTATGAAGCGGATCTCAAGGCAATTGGTGCGGCCAGGGAACGCGATGATATCTTTGCTTCGCAGGCTTATTGCCCAATCACTGATCTTGACCATGCGGACATGGCCTATGAATGGATGTTCAATGGGGTCGATGAGGCCTATCAGAGCAGTGGTGCCATGATGCCAAGGATGAACCCAGCTGCAGGGGCAATCCTGCCCGATGCCGAAGACAAGCTTCCGATGATGGGCGCCGAGTCTGCTGCAGGAACTGGAGATGATGCTGCCGTGACGGATCGTCCCGACAATGCACCGACGGAGATAGCAACCGCTGTGCCGCTCACCGATGCGCAGAAGGTGGCGTCCAGACAGCTCAAGGCCCTCTACCCGGCTTATATCAACAGCCTGAATCTCAAGGATGCTGACGGCCAGGCGTTGACGCTGGAGAAGGACGGGACAGGCAGCTTTGCTGACTACATCAAGTCGGTTTACGCCGCATCCGCACAGACGGCTCTCGATGCTGGTGAAGATCTGTCTGGCCTTGACTGGCTGACCATTGAAGACGGTAAGGTTGTGGCTGTCGATCTCACGAAGTATGCGCCGTGGGCAACGCGACTCAAGGCCACGCCCGCCTTTGATAAATTCGATCTGAGTTCGGGTGAGAATGATGAATTCGGCACGACGGCGAATGCGCCGCGCCACTTCACAGGCTTCTCGCTGACACGCAGCACGCAGCCGGGGACGAGACTGGCTCCATGGGAGGATATCAAACGGATGAATCCGCTCTACTATATCGGGCAGAAAGGCGTGAAGGTTGCCCCGCACTGGCGTATCCGCCACGGTGCGAAAGACCGTGATACCTGCCTGGCCGTGCCGGCGGTCCTCGCGCTGAAGCTGCAGGATACCGGCTATGATGTCAACTTTTCCTCACCGTGGGGCAAGGGTCATGCAGGCGATTATGATCTTGCTGAACTCTTTGCCTGGGCCGATCATATCTGCAAAGCCAGCAGCAAAAAATAAAAAGCTGCTGCACATATATCGTTGAGAAAAGCGCTCGCTGAACGCAGCGGGTGTTTTTCTTGACTATATAGTTAGTGAAGTCAACCACATTTTAGGGCAGATAAACCCCGCATCATCATCAGATGAAAGACAGGGACGCTTCCGGCACTCTTTTTATTAAAAAACTGCCGCACATTTTGTCATGTGCGGCAGTTTTTCAACATATGTTTTATTTATTGTCTTTGCTGGCCAGGAAATCCTTGAGGATCTGGCGCTTGGCAATCTTGCCCGTCGTCGTACGAGGCAGCGATGGCAGCTCGTGGAATTCGCGCGGGATCTTGTAGAGAGCCAGGTTGGCCTGCAGGAATTTCTTGAGTTCGCGGATGTTGATGGCGGCGCCTTCATGCAGGCTGTAGAAGCAGGCGCCGGCCTGGCCGCGGAGCTTGTCATGGATACCGATGACGGCAGCTTCACTGATGCCAGGGAACTGATAGATGAGTTCTTCTACTTCACGCGGATAGATATTCTCACCCATGCTGATGATCATATCTTTGATACGGTCGACGATGTAGATGTAGCCATCTTCGTCAGCACGTGCGACGTCACCCGTATGGAACCAGCCGCCGCGCAATGCATCTTTGGTGGCATCGGGAAGATTCCAGTAGCCGAGCATGATATTGTCGCCCTTGACGACGAGTTCGCCCGCTTCTCCTTCAGGAACGCGATTGCCTTCTGCATCGACGAGTTTCCACTGGATGCCGGGAACGACCGGACCACAGGATCCGACTTTCGGGCGTTCTGGAGGGTTCATCGTGACAACTGGTGAAGTCTCGGACAGGCCATAGCCTTCACAGATATCGACGCCGAACTTGCCCATGAAATCCTGTTCGATCTTAAGCGGCAGCGTCGTGCCGCCCGAGACGACGAGACGCAGCGAAGCCATATCTTCCTTGGTGGCCAGTTTGGTCAGCAGGCTGCAGATGGATGGCACGATGTAGAGATCGTTGATCTTCTCGTTGCGGATGACATTGATGGTCTCTTTCGGCGTAAAGGAATCAAGGATGACGATCTCTGCGCCGCAGAAGAGCGGATAAAGGACGGAACACGTCCAGCCGAAGCAATGATACATCGGCAGTACGCAGAGTACGTGATGTTCGGCACGGCAATGCATGAAGCTCATCTGCTCGGCATTGGCGATGAGGTTGCGGTGCGAGAGAACGGCACCTTTAGGAGCTCCCGTAGTGCCGGAGGTATAGATGATGACGCAGGGATTCTGCTCATCGAAGGTGGCTGGCAGGGCTGGTGCTTTGGGGATGGATGCATCTTCTTTCCCCATCTGGCGGATATCGTGCTGCGTGATGCGCATGTCGCAGCGCAGGGCCGCCAGTGCATCGACGAGATTCAGCGGCTGGTACGTGAGGATGTGACGGGAGCCGGCGTCTTTGATGATGTAGGCAATCTCGCGATTGCTGAGCTGGAAATTGATGGGGACGGCAATGGCACCCAGCGAGGCAATAGCCATATAGGCATAGATGAAGTCTGCACTATTGCGCGAGAAAATACTGACGCGATCGCCGACGCGGACGCCTGCGGCATAAAGACGGTTGCGGCAGGCCGCGACGTGCTGCTGCAGCTCCCGGTAGGTGATGCGGCGCTCATGGTCGACAAGTGCCAGGGAATCAGGATCTCCCTGGTAGATCAGTTCATGTACAAACATGGTTTTCCTTCCTTTAGAGGAGCCTGAGGCCCCTATCGCAGAGAACAATTTTTCTGATTGCTGTACCTTTAATTTTATACCAGGTCACAAATTTTGTCAAAGCGTGTTCAAGCAGCTTGCAGGCCTTATTCTTCTTTGTGAGGATGTGCCAGCGTGCTGTGCTGGTAGCTGTAGCCAAAGTAGACGAGACAGCCAAAAACACACCAGACAAGGAAGCGGACCCAGGTTTCCCAGGGCAGATGATACATGAGATAACCGCAGGTCACGACGGCGAGCGGTGCGATAAGCCAGACGAAGGGGCAGCGGAAGGTGCGCGGGACTTCCGGTTTCGTGATGCGCAGCACCAGGACGCCAAGGGCGGCGACGAGGAAAGCAGATAGTGTGCCGATGTTGGCCATCTCGGCGATGACACCAATCGGTGCAAAGCCGGCGATGATTGAAACGAAGATGCCGCCCATGACCGTGACGATGTAAGGCGTGTGGTAACGCTTGTGGATCTTGCAGACGCGCGCCGGTACCATGCCGTCACGGCTCATGGCGAAGAAGATGCGGGCCTGCCCGTAGAGGAGGACGAGCAATACTGTCGTGATGCCCGCGATGGCTCCGACACCGACGAGCGCCGAGCCGAGGTTGTAGCCGATATAGCGCAGAGCAAAGGCTACGGGCTCCGGGTTATTGAGTTCTGTATAAGGAACGATGCCTGTAAGCACGCCTGCGACGACGACGTAGAGTGCCGTGCAGATCACAAGCGAGCCAATGATGCCGATGGGCAGGTCGTGCGCGGGATTCTTGCATTCTTCCGCACTTGTGGCCACGGCATCGAAGCCGATGTAGGCAAAGAAGACGATGGCGGCACCGCCAAAGATCCCCGAGACACCGAAAGGCGTGAATGGCTCCCAGTTCATCGTATCGACATGCGGGATGGCCAGCAGCAGGAAAATGGCGATGGCCGTGAGCTTGACGCCGACGAGGATGCGGTTGAGTTTCGTGCTTTCCTGGGTACCGCGTATCAGCAGGATGGAGAGCAGCAAGGTGATGAAGATGGCTGGCAGATTGATGACCCCGCCGTCTGCTGGCACGTGGGTAAAGGCATGTCCAGGGTCAATGCCTGCGGAAAGCAGCAGCCCTGTTACATATCCTGACCAGCCGGACGCTACGGCACTTGCCGTGACGGTGTACTCAAGGATCAGATTCCAGCCGACGATGAAAGCAATGAATTCACCGAGCGAGGCATAGGTGTACGTGTAAGCACTGCCGGAAGCCGGCACGATGGAAGAGAATTCTGCATAGGCCAGTCCTGCGAGCGCACAGGCAAGTCCTGAGATCATGAAGGAGATCGTGACGGCCGGGCCGGCGTATTTTGCTGCAGCAACGCCGGTCAGGACAAAGATGCCCGTGCCGATGACACAGCCGATGCCAAGCAGGATCAGGTCGAAGGCACCCAGGGTCTTGGCCATGCCTGAGTGTGCTGCGGCCTCTCGCATCTGCTCAATGCTTTTGGTACGGAATAAGTTCATTTCTACCATTCCTTTTCTGTTCTGTTTGAGAGGATAGTTACAACATTACGAATACAACGTTATCATTATAAGGAACACAAAAGCCTCCGTCAACATGACGGAGGCCTCGTCGCAGGAAATATTGTGGTGGATTTTTACGGAGGGCCTTCACTCACGGAGCCAGGTCTTGAATTTCTCGGGGGATGTGTTGATGACAAGTTCTTCTGGGAAATCGGCTTGAGCGAGAACCTCCAGTGAACCTGTGTGATTGCCGACGTCGAGATCGATATGGGCATCGCTGCCCATGATGATATGCGTGCCGTATCTCTTGCAGGCTGCAAGCATGACCTGGGCCGTTTCGCGGGAACCGGCGCGGCTGCCATGCGAGCGGTAGGAACTGTTGTTGCATTCGAGCAGTACATGGTTCTCTTTTGCTGCTTTGGCAAGCGCATCGAAATCAACTGGATACGTCGGATTGTCCGGATGGCCGATGATCTTGACATAGGGGTTGGCCATCGCACTGATGACAGCCGTGGTATTCTCGAGTTTGCTGCCTGGCTGGATGCATTGGCTGTGCAGGCTGGCGATGGCATAATCGAGAGACTTCAAGGCTTTTTCTTCCAGATCGACTTTGCCTGTTTCATTCAGGATATTGAGTTCAGCGCCCATCATGACTTCGAGGCCGGCTTCTGCTCCGTATACCTGACGGTTGAAGATGCGCATGTTCTCGAAATAGAACTTATGGGTGCTGCCGGGCATGGCGGGAGCATGGTCGGAAATGCCGACGAGCTGCAGGCCGTGCTTTTTACCAGCAAAAAGCATTTCGCGGATGGTATTGTAGGCATGCCCGCTGGCAAGCGTATGCATATGGACATCGAGTAAATCGTTCATCGTGAATCAGTTTCCCTCCTTGGAATTGGATCATTTACTCATTTCATTATATCACGAAGCGCGTGAAAAATTTCTCGCGATATTTTTAAAATTACCTGTTGACAGAAATGGATATATGCCGTATAATAAATCCTGTCGTTAAGACATGGGGTTATAGCTCAGTTGGTTAGAGTGTCTCGTTGACATCGAGGAGGTCACAGATTCGAATTCTGTTAACCCCACCATTTAGGAAAGATGAGGTTTCGTCAAACGACGAGACCTCTTTTTGTTTGCTCGCTTAGCTCAGTTGGCTAGAGCATCTCCGTCACATGGAGGGGGTCGGGGGTTCGAATCCCTCAGCGAGCACCATATGGATATGAGAGGCTGCCGTCTGGCAGCCTTTTTTGTTTGTTCCGGGAGGGTCCTGCTGCGGGTGTCCCAGCGGGAGGGAGCCCCTTGACACGTTGACACCTGGGCATTGAAAATGCTATGATAGACAAGGGAATATCGGTAACTTCTCCAAACTCAAAATGAGGCTTTTCTGCAAGATGTCACGATAGGCAAAGAAAAGTCAATTTGAGTTTTTTCGTCGTGTTTTCACTTCCGCGGTGCAGAGACGCCGCCAGGAAAATGAGGAGGAAATCACTAAATGATCGAGCGTTATACTAAGCCGGAAATGGGCCATCTCTGGTCTATCGAGAACGAGTGGCAGCAGATCCTGAACGTTGAGATGGCTGCTTGCGACGCCATGGCCGAACTCGGAGAGATCCCGAAAGAGGCTGCCAAGAACATTCGCGCGAAAGCAAAGTTTGATGTCAACCGCATCCATGAGATTGAGTCGGTTACGCATCATGACATCATTGCTTTCTTGACGAATGTAGCCGAGAATGTTGGTGATGATTCCAAGTACATCCATAAAGGACTGACTTCCTCGGATGTCAAGGACACGGCATATTGCATGATGATGCGCGATGCCTGCACGATCATTCTTGATGACCTCAAGAAGTTCCGCGAAGTCCTGCGCCGCCGTGCGAAGGAATTCAAGCATACGCCGTGCATCGGCCGCACGCATGGCATCCATGCGGAACCGATGACATTCGGCCTCAAGCTCCTGCTCTGGAGTGCTGAGATCGAGCGCGACATCGAGCGCATGGAGCATGCCAAGAAGATTGTCTCGGTCTGCAAGCTCTCGGGTGCTGTCGGCACGTACTCCAACATCGACCCGAAGATCGAGCAGATGGTCGGCGAGAAGCTCGGCCTGACGCCGGTACGTCTCGCAACGCAGGTCATCCAGCGTGACCGCCATGCAGAATTTGTCACGTCAATTGCCATCTGCTCTTCGACCCTTGAGAAAATCGCTACGGAAGTCCGCAATCTGCAGCGCACGGATATCCGCGAGGCTGAGGAGTATTTCTCTCCTGGCCAGAAGGGTTCTTCCGCAATGCCGCACAAGCGTAATCCGATCAACTGCGAGCGCATCTCCGGCATGGCTCGCCTGAACCGCGGCAATGCCGTTGCAGCTCTCGAGGACATCACGCTCTGGCATGAGCGTGACATTTCCCATTCTTCCGTTGAGCGCGTCATCCTGCCGGATTCGTCGATCAATCTTGATTACTGCACGCAGAAACTCACGGATATCATTGACAAACTGCTCGTCTATCCGGACAAGATGCTGCACGATATGAATCGTACGGGTGGTCTCATCTACAGCCAGCGTATCCTGCTGTCGGTCGTCGACAAGGGCGTGCTGCGTGAGGATGCCTACAAGTGGGTTCAGCGCAATGCAATGAAGCGCTGGATGGAAGGTCAGGATTTCCGCACGAGCGTCGAGAATGACCCGGATATCACGAAGTACCTGACGAAGGAAGAGATCGATGACTGCTTCGATTACAAATATTTCCTGCGCCATGTCGATATGATTTTCGAACGCTTCGGCCTTTAAGAATCCAATCTGTGAATGAAAGCCTCTTCTCCCTGCGGGGAGAAGGCTTTTGTATGTCTATGGAAACATCTCAGGAGATGCATCCATCATAAAGGAGAGACTATTTATGTCAACAGTAGTAGTAACTGGTACCCAGTGGGGCGATGAGGGCAAGGGCAAGATTGTCGACTATCTTGCACAGCAGGCTGAGACTGTCGTGCGCTTTCAAGGCGGCAGCAATGCCGGCCATACCGTCGTTGTCGATGGTGTGGATTATAAGCTGCGCCTGATGCCGTCTGGCATCCTGTTCAAGGGTTCCCATTGCGTGGTGGGCAATGGCGTTGCCTTTAACCCGAAGGTCATGCTTCAGGAAATGGATGGCCTTGCTGAGCGCGGCATCGACCTTTCCGGCATCCGCATCAGCAATCGCGCTCAGGTCGTGCTGCCGTATCACTGCCTGATGGATCAGCTCGCTGATGATGCACGCGGCAAGGGCAAGGTCGGCACGACGCACAATGGCATCGGCCCGTGCTATGTCGACCGCGACAACCGCATTGGCATCCGTGTCTGCGATTTCATCGACAAAGAAGAATTTGCAAAGCGCCTCAAGGAAAATCTGGCCATCAAGAACCGTGAACTCAAGCTGCTCTATGATCACGAGCCTCTCGATTATGACGAGATCCTGAACGAGTACAATGGTTATGCTGACCGTCTGCGTCCGTATGTCTGTGACACGATTGCTCTGCTCGATGAGGAAATCAAGGCAGGCCGCAAGATCCTCTTCGAAGGCGCACAGGCTACGATGCTCGATATCGATTACGGCACGTATCCATACGTTACGGCTTCGCATCCAATCTCGGGCGGCGTTGCCATCGGTGCCGGCGTAGCTCCGCAGAAGATTGACAAGGTCGTCGGTATCGTCAAGGCTTACTGCACGCGTGTGGGCGAAGGCCCGTTCCCCACGGAACAGCTCAACGAAATCGGTGACAAACTGCGTGAAGTCGGCCATGAGTACGGCGTCGTCACGGGACGTCCGCGTCGCACGGGCTGGCTTGATGCGTGCATCGTCCGTTATGCCGGCATCCTGTCGGGCATTGACTACATGGCCGTCACGCGACTTGATATCCTCGATAGTTTCGACGAGATCAAGATGTGCGTCGCCTACAAGTACAAGGGCGAAATCCTCAATGAGATACCGGCCAGCCTCAAGGTTCTCGCAGAAGTCGAGCCGGTTTATGAGACGTTCCCGGGCTGGAAGTGCGATATCACCAAGGTCCGCAAATACGAAGACCTGCCGGAAAATGCCAAGAAGTATCTGACGCGCATGGCAGAAGTCACGGGCATTGGCCTTGGCATTGTTTCCGTCGGTCCGAACCGCGATGAGACGATTGTCATCGCCAACGATATTTTCTGATCAACAGGCAGCTGTCAGGATCCGGTATACACTCGTGTGCCGGGTCCTGTTTGTATGAATGGATCGCGATTTTATTTGGACCGGAAGGATGAACGGAATGTACAAGCTGATAGCCCTAGATCTCGATGGTACGCTGAATAACGACGAAAAGAAGATTACGCCAAAGACGCGGGAGGCACTGCTCTCTGTGCAGCGCCGCGGTGTTACGGTAGTGCTGGCTTCCGGCCGTCAGGCACCTGGACTGCGCCGGGAAGCAGAAACACTTTGTCTCAAGGATCATCATGGACTGCTGCTTTCTTATAACGGTGGGCGCATCCAGGATGCGACGACAGGAGAAATCCTGTTTGACTGCAGTCTTAAACGAGACACAGCGCTGCGCTTCCTGCGTCATCTCGAAGCCTATCCGGAACTCTCCCCGATTGTCGATGACGGGGAGTTCATTTTCACAACGGATGCCAGTCGCCATAAGGTGCAGGACGAGAGCCGCAACAATAATCTCAAGATCAAGATTGTCGAAAATATTGCAGATGCAGTGGAAGCAAGGGGCTTTTGCCCCGTCAAGATCTTGACGGCAGCACCTAATGAGATCCTGGTGCCGCGTCTCGCAGACATCCGCCGCGGGTTTGAGCAGGAGCTGTCCTTCGTGCAGTCTGCACCCTGGTTCTATGAGGCAACGGTCAAGGGAGTCAGTAAGTCGAGTTCTCTTGCCAAGATCTGCAGCCGTCTCGGCATCAATCAGCATGAAGTCATGGCGTTCGGTGATGCACAGAATGATATGAGCATGCTGGAATTTGCCGGTCATGGTGTTGCCATGGGGAATGCCTGTGAAGAACTCAAGGCGATGGCGGATGAGATCACGCTCTCGAATAACGAGGACGGCATCGCGTTCTCGTTGGCGCATCACTATCCGTTCTTGGCTTAATATGGATTATCGTTTTGCGAATGGAGCTGCCCATAGGGATATGGGCAGCCTTTTTGTATTTCTATGATAATGCTTATCGAATATAGATAAAAGTTATGACAGCAGGTCATTCCTATTGACAATTTTTGTTATAAGCCATAAAATGAAATCATCAATCCCGAGTATTTTTGTAAGGATTAACAAATCCTGTGTTTAAAGGAGAGTTTATATATGGCAGAGAAGCTTTTGGAAATCAGGGATCTCCATGCTGGCGTAGAAGGCAAGGAAATCCTCAAGGGCCTGAACCTCACTGTGGGCAAGGGGGAAGTGCATGTTATCCTCGGACCGAACGGCTCGGGCAAATCGACCCTCATGAATATCATCATGGGCCATCCCAAGTATGAAGTCACGGCTGGCACCATTGTTTTTGACGGTGAAGATCTCAAGGAACTCAAGACGTTTGAGCGTGCGCGCAAGGGTCTGTTCCTTTCGTTCCAGACGCCGGAAGAGATCCCTGGCATTACGGTCGAGAACATGATCCGCACGGCCAAGCAGGCGATTTCCGGCGAGAAGGTCAAGATCATCCCGTTCCGCCGCAAGCTCAAGGCTATGATGGAGGAACTCAAGATGAAGCCGGAATATGCCGAACGTTATATGAACGTTGGCTTTTCAGGCGGCGAGAAGAAACGCAACGAGATCCTGCAGCTTTTGATGCTCGAACCGAAGCTTGCCCTGCTCGATGAGACGGATTCGGGTCTCGACGTCGATGCCGTGCAGATTGTCTCGGAAGGTGTGGCCAAGTTCCACAACGATGAGAATTCCTGCCTCATCATCACGCACAATACGCGTATCCTCGAGAAGCTCAAGGTTGACCGCGTCCATGTCCTGATGAATGGCCAGATTGTCGAGGAAGGCGGTCCGGAACTCATCGATACGATCAACAGCCGTGGCTTTACGCATATCCTCGATGCTCAGGCCGGGAAGTGAGGCGTGCCATGACAGAAAAGAAGAAAACATATGTAGAGGACATTGAGCGTACCCTCTACGATATCAAGGATGCGGATCATTCCGTCTACAAGACCCAGAGCGGCCTGACGGAGGACATCATCCGCGACATCTCGAAGCGCAAGCATGATCCGCAGTGGATGCTCGATTTCCGTCTCAAGTCCCTGGCCGTCTACAATTCTCTGGCTCTGCCTACCTGGGGGCCTGACATCTCGGAACTCAATATGGACGATATCGTTACGTATGTCCAGCCGGATGCCAAGATGACGGGCGACTGGAAGGAAGTCCCGACGGATATCAAGAATACGTTTGACCGTCTCGGCATCCCCGAAGCAGAGCAGAAACAGAGCCTGGCCGGTGTCGGCGCACAGTACGACTCGGAGGTCGTTTATCACAGCATCCAGGAAGACCTCGTCAAACAGGGGGTCATCTATACCGATATGGAGACGGCCATCCGCGAGCATGAGGATGTCGTCAAGGAATACTTCATGACGCTCGTGCCGCCCAAAGACCATAAGTTTGCGGCTCTGCACGGTGCGGTATGGTCCGGCGGATCCTTTGTCTACGTGCCGGAAGGCGTGAATGTGGAAATCCCGCTGCAGTCGTATTTCCGTCTCAATGCAGCAGGTGCCGGCCAGTTCGAACACACGCTGATCATCGTCGAGAAGAATGCAAGCCTTCATTTCATCGAGGGCTGTTCGGCTCCGAAATACAATGTCACGAACTTGCATGCCGGTTGTGTTGAACTCTTCGTCAAGGAGGGCGCGCGCCTGCGTTATTCGACGATTGAGAACTGGTCGCGCAATATGATGAACCTCAACACGAAACGTGCGCTGGTTGAAAAAGATGGCATCATCGAGTGGGTTTCGGGCTCCTTTGGCTCACATGTCTCGTGCCTCTATCCGTGCAGCATCCTGCATGGTGAGAATGCCCGCTGCGAGTTCACAGGCGTCACGTTTGCTTCGAAGGGACAGAATCTCGATACGGGTGCCAGCGTCATCCACGCGGCACCGCATACCTCCGCCAACATCAACACGCGTACCATCTCGAAAGCCGGTGGCAAGGCCACGTACCGCAGTGCCGTCAAAGTCGCGCGCCGTGCGCCGTTTGCCAAATGCTCGGTCAACTGCGAATCCCTGATGCTCGATAACGAATCGCGCAGTGATACGCTGCCGGTCATGGATATCGAGGGCGATGAGGCTGATATCGGGCATGAGGCCAAGATTGGCCGCATCAGCGATGAAGCGATTTTCTATCTCACGTGCCGCGGCATCGATGAGGATGAGGCGCGTGCGATGATCGTGCGTGGCTTCGTGGAACCGATTGCCAAGGAGCTGCCACTTGAGTACGCCGTTGAGATGAACAATCTGGTCAATATTGAATTAGAAGGGACGATGGGCTGATATGGCAGATACGAAAACATTCTCCCGGATCCCCATGCGTACCTGGCGCTGGCTCGGCGTCAATGAGAGCAGGATCCCGGAACAGCTTGACGGCACTGCCGTCAAGACACAGCAGCTCCTTGTAGAGAAGGGAAAAGAGGACGAGGTCATCCTGGTACAGCGTGAGAGCGGCCAGTTTGAGATCCAGGTCCATATCGAAGATGGTGCGAAACTCCATCTGGTCAACGCACAACTCGTGGACGCGGATAGGCCGTATACCTGCCGCGTCAAGGTCTTTGTCGGCAAGGGGGCAACGTTTTCCTATACGGTGGTGGAAGCCGGTGCTTCCAAGACAGCTACGGAACTTTACGTCGATCTTGCCGGGGATGATTCCAAGGCAGATATCTGGGGCCTTTACTTCGGTGATGGTGAACGATTGATTGACCTCAATTATGTGATCCGTCAGGGAGGCAAGCGCACGGATGCTAATATGCAGGTTCGTGGCGCACTGCTCGGCAAGAGCGAGAAAATTTTCCGCGGCACGCTCGATTTCCTCGAGGGCGGAAAAGGCTCGGTCGGCCGCGAGAATGAGGAAGTGGTCTTGCTTTCGCCGCAGGTACGCAATCGCAGCGTGCCAATCATGCTTTCGCACGAAGATGATGTCGATGGACATCATGCGGTTGCTGTTGGACGCATGGACGAAGACAAACTCTTTTATCTCATGAGCCGTGGCTTGGATCTCAGCGAGGCTCAGCGTTTGGTTGTCGAGGCGTCGTTCAATCCGGTCCTCGACCGCATTCCTGAGGAAGCGCTGAAAGATGAAATCGATACATATTTGCAGAGGAGACTTTCCAATGGCTGATGCACAGGAATTTTTGAAAGATTTCCCGCTCCTCAAGATGAAGATGAACGGGAAACAGATTGCATATCTTGATAATGGTGCGACGACGCAGAAACCGGAGCAGATCATCCAGGCAATCTGTGGCTATTATGGTGGCTGCAATGCCAATCCGCATCGCGGTGCTTACGCTCTTTCCGTCAAAGCTACGGAAATTTATGAGAACGCCCGTGTGCGTACGGCAAAATTCATCAATGCTGCACGCCCGGAAGAAATCATCTTCACGAAAAATGCAACGGAGGCTCTGAATCTCATTGCTTACAGTTATGGACTGCACAACATCAAGGCCGGTGACGAGATTGTCATCACGATCTCAGAGCATCACAGCAATCTTGTGCCGTGGCAGTTTGTGGCAAAATCCACGGGAGCAACGCTGAAATACATTTATCTGGAACAAGATGGCAACCTTTCGGATGAGGATATCGAGACGAAAATCACGGAACGTACGAAACTCGTTGCTGTGACGCAGGTTTCCAATGTCCTTGGCCTCAAGAATGATGTCCGGAAAATCGTCAAGAAGGCTCATGGGGTCGGTGCTGTCTGTGTCGTGGATGGTTCGCAGAGTGTAGCGCATATGAAAGTCGATGTCCGCGAACTCGACTGTGACTTCTTTGCCTTTTCAGGACATAAGATGCTTTCGCCGATGGGGATTGGCGTGCTTTATGGCAAGTACGACATCCTCGATGCGATGCCTCCGTTCCTGCGTGGCGGCGATATGATTGAATACGTTGAGGAACAGGATACGACGTATGCGGAGCTGCCTGCCAAATTTGAGGCCGGTACACAGAATGTTGGTGGTGCCGCCGGTCTGACTGCTGCCATTGATTATCTCGAGACGATCACTTTCGACCGCATCGAAGCCATCGAGAAGGATCTCGTTGATTATGCATTGCCACAGCTGCGCGAACTGCCGTATATTGAACTCTATGGCTGTGATACGACGCGTGACAACAAGACGGGTATCATAGCCTTCAATGTCAAGGATGTCCACCCGCATGATGTCGCTTCCATTCTTGACAGCTACGGCGTAGCCATCCGCGCCGGCCATCACTGCGCGCAGCCTCTGCACCGCTACCTTGGCCAGAATGCCAGCTGTCGCGCCAGCTTCTATCTCTACAATACGCGTGAGGATATCGACCGCTGGATCGATGCGCTCAAGAAAGTAAGGGGGGTACTTGGCTATGGCGCTTGAGGATATTTACACGGAACTCATCGGTGAACACAGCCGTAATCCGGAAAACAAGCATCATCTGGAGCAGGCAACCTGTTGCCTCAAGGGGCATAATCCCAGCTGTGGCGATGAGATCACCTTGGAGCTCAAGGTGGAAAACGGGATCGTCAAGGATGCTTCGTTCACTGGTGTGGGCTGTGCCATCTCACAGGCGTCTACGGACATCATGATTGACCTCATTCGTGGCCAGTCCGTTGAGAAGGCCCGGGAGCTTGCGCATAAGTTCATCGGCATGATTAAACGGGAGATCACGGACGAATCGGAACTTGAGGAACTCGATGAGGCTCTAGCGCTGCAGAATGTCTCCAATATGCCGGCCCGCGTTAAATGTGCGGTCCTGGCCTGGCATACGCTTGACGATGCGTTGAAAGATCCTCAGAAAGCATGATTGACTACCGGATATCCACAGAATTATGTGGATATCCGGTAGTATTTTGTGGATAACCTGGCTTTTCCTGTGTATTTAATGTGGAAAAGTCGTAGATGAAAGGATGATAACAATGGCATTCAAAGAAGTTTCTCCGTATGAATTCAAGGAAAGTGCATTCCAGGTCATTGGCAAGGATTGGCTGCTGGTGTCCGGTGAATACGAAGGCAAATCAAATGCGATGACGGCTTCCTGGGGCGGACTTGGCATCATGTGGGGCAAACCCGTGGCCTATATCTTCATTCGTCCGAGCCGTTATACGAAAGAATTCGTAGATAAGGCAGAAGGACTTTCGCTTTGCGTATTCCCTGAAGCGTATCGCAAGATGATGAGTTACTTCGGCACGGTATCTGGCCGCGATGAGGATAAGATACAGAAAGCCGGACTGACCGTCTTGCACGATGCTGACCGTACCTATTACCAAGAAGCTCGGGTCGCGATGCTCTGCCGCAAGCTCTATGCACAGGAACTCAAGAAGGAATGCTTCATTGACAAATCGTGTGATGAGAAGTGGTATGACAACGATTACCACACGATGTATGTCGTTGAGATCGAGAAGCTGCTTGTCAACGAAGACGCATGAGTGAGCTTGTGAAGCCCAGTCAGAAGACTTGTGCCTGCCAAGCGGGTACGGATTCTCCTGTGGCAGCCATATTGCGCTGCAGTACCTTGACCGCGGGTATGGGCGAAGCGGAGATAGCGGATCTTTTGGCTTCGAGCCAGGTCCGCCGTCATGTATTCTCGGCCGGAGAGATTGTTTTCCACGAAGGTGATATGCCACATTCTCTATATATTCTCTTGAGCGGAGAAGTACATATCCTCAAGGATACGTTTTCCGGGCGCCGCATCTTTGTCTCGGAAATCAATGAGCCAGGAGATATGTTTGGCGAGGTCTATGAGGTCCTGCACAAGCCTTACGATATCTATGTCGAGACGGCTGAAAAGACGGAGCTATTGGAAATCGGCAGCCGCTTTTTCACACTGGATGGCGACAATCCGTCACGCAGTGCGTTGCTCGTGGAACGCAATCTCATGCGCATCTTTGCGCGCAAGGCGTATTTCATGCATGGACGCATCAAGGTACTCGCCAGCGGCAGCCTGCGCGAGAAGCTGGTGCGCTTCCTGTTCCAGAGCATGGATGCGGAAGGCCATGTCGAGCTTTCGGTCAGCCGCGAATACCTGGCTGCCTATCTGGCTGTTACAAGGCCGTCGCTGTCGCGCGAGCTTTCCGCCATGCAGAAGGACGGGCTCTTGTCCGTGTCGGGCAAAGAGATCCAGGTACTCGATCTGGAGCGGTTTGAGGAATACCTGTAAGTTTTTCAATCAAGTTGAAGAATAAAGAAGGGCTATGGCATCTCGTGCATGTGACGGGATGTCATAGCCCTTCTGATTTTCAGCTCAACAGCAGGCTGTCACTCGTGAGTTCGCTGCCCGCTGCTTTCTCGAACATGGCGAGCAGATCCTTGACCGTGAGGCTCTTCTTTTCCTCACCTTTGACATCGAAGAGGATATGCCCGTTGTACATCATGATGAGCCGGTCACCGAGACGCAGGGCATCGCGCATATTGTGCGTGATCATGAGCGTCGTGAGTTCCTGTTCTTCGACAATCTTTTCTGTCAGGTTGAGTACTTTCTCGGCCGTTTTCGGGTCGAGTGCTGCCGTGTGTTCGTCGAGCAACAGCAGCTTTGGCTTGGCCATCGTGGCCATAAGAAGGGTCAGTGCCTGGCGTTGGCCGCCTGAGAGCAGGCCAACCTTGGATTCTAGCCGGTCTTCCAGCCCGAGTTTCAATCCTGCCAGCAGATGACGGAAATGGTCGCGGTCTCTGGCAGATGAACTCCAGCGCAGAGTGGGGCGGCGGCCGCGTCGGGCGGCGATAGCGAGATTTTCCTCAATCATCATGCCGCCTGCCGTGCCCATCATCGGATCCTGGAAGACACGGCCAATGAACTTGGCACGTTTGTGTTCCGGCCATTTCGTGATGTCGGTGCCGGCAATCTTGATGGACCCTTCATCGACCGGGTACGTTCCAGCAATGGAGTTCATTAGCGTGGATTTGCCGGCACCGTTGCCGCCGATGACGGTGACGAATTCGCCAGGTTCCAGGTGCAGGCTCACGTCATGCAGGGCCAGTTTTTCCGTGATGGTCCCAGGGTTGAACGTTTTTGAGATATGAGAGATATCCAGCATTATTTCTTCACCGCCTTTCGGAAGGCATTGAATCGTGCCTGGATGAGCGGCAGAGAAAGCGCGATGGCTACGAGGATTGCCGTAAAGAGCTTGAGGTCGTTGGGAGGCATGCCCATCTGCAGGACCACGGCAATGACGGCACGGTAGACGATGGAGCCAAGGATAACGGAAATCAGGCAGTTCTTGAAGCTGCGGGTACCGAAAAGTACTTCGCCAATGATGACAGAGGCCAGGCCGATGACAATGGTACCGACGCCCATGCCGACATCGGCAAACCCGTTGCTCTGGGCGACGAGGGCTCCGGACATGGCTACGAGGCCATTGGAGAGCAAGAGTCCCAGTACGATCATGGCATCGGTGTTGATGCCGTTGGCGCGGATCATATGCGGATTATTGCCCGTGGCGCGCACGGCGGCGCCGATTTCCGTGCCGAAGAACCAGTAGTTGAGTATGGCGACGATGAGTACGATGATGGCACCAATCACAAGTGTCGTCATGCCCTTATCAAAGCTGGAAAACTGCCAGATCGTGAAAATCGTGTCTTGCTGCAAGAGTGGCAGATTGGCCTTGCCCATGATGCGGAGGTTGACCGAGTAGAGTGCAATCATCGTCAGGATGCCGGCGAGCAATGCGGGGATCTTGAGTTTTGTACAGAGGAAACCTGTGATGACACCGGCGAGCATGCCGGTCACGCAGGCTGCGAGAATCGCAAGCACCGGGTGGCAGCCTGCCGTGAGAAGCGTAGCTGCAGTGGCTGCACCCAGTGGGAAACTGCCCTCAACGGTGAGGTCGGCGATATCGAGTACACGGAATGTCAGATAAACACCGATGGCCAGCAACGCCCAGAGCAGGCCTTGTGAGATAGTAGAGATGACTAAATCCATAGGGAACTCCTTATCATTCGACTACATCGGCATCCTTCAGCACATCTTCAGGGATCGTGATGCCGAGCAGGGCGGCGTTTTTCTTGTTGACGGTAATCTTGAGGTCTTTCGCCATTTCAATCGGCATGGAGCCTGGCTTCTTGCCCTCGAGGATATCGGCAGCCATGTGCCCCGTCTGGACGCCGAGCTTGTAATAGTCGATGCCATAGGTGGCGAGACCGCCGGCTTTGACCATGTTCGGTTCACCGCAGATGATGGGAAGCTTGGCGGCATTCGTGATGTCGACGAGCGTCGGCATGGCTGAGGCGATGATGTTGTCGGTCGGCTCGTAGAAAGCATCGACGGAGCCGATGAGGCTCTGGGCTGCCTGCTGGATGTCATTGACCGTGGAGATGGTTGCCACCTTTACGGTCAGCCCCTTGGATTCCGCGTATTCTTTCATGGCTTTGACTTGGACTTCAGAATTGACTTCACTGGAGCAGTAGACTGTACCGATGGTCTTAGCATCCGGCTTGAGTTTCAGCAGCAGATCAATCTGCTCCTTGACCGGGTTCATATCGCTGGTACCCGTGACATTGCCCTTTGGCTCCTTGTTGGAAGCGACGAGTTTTGCACCTTCATAGTCCGTGATGGCCGTGCCGACAATCGGGATGTCATGGGTGGCATTGGCGATTGTCTGGGCAGCCGGTGTGGCGATGGCACAGATGAGATCCATCTTGGCACTGACAAAACGCTGTGCGATATTCTGGAGATTCGACTGATCCGCTTGGGCATTCTGGCGGTCGATGGTGATATTCTTGCCTTCTTCAAAACCGCGTTCTTTGAGGCCGTCGACGAACCCTTTGTTTGCGGCATCGAGTGCGTTGTGTTCAACGAGCTGGACAATGCCGATCTTATACGTTTTGCCGCTGGATGACGATGCCGCCTGGTCATTGGAGCCGCAGCCAGCTGTGAGTCCCATTGCCAGGAGAGCGGTAGCACCGAGCGCCAGCAACTTGCATTGTTTGGATATTCTGGATAAGTTCATAGGAAATCCCACCTTTTCTTTTTATTTTGTACACTTGCGTACATAATGAATGGACTCTTATATTATACAATGTTACACATGAAAAAGCTATAACTGTTTCTTAATCAAAGACATATTTGCTATTTGTTCATAGAGATATCATCCGAGCCGTTTTCTCCTGGGAATCTAGATTGTTCGATGATATAATGAGAAATACTTACACGCAGATAGAGCGGACTCGTGCTGCTGGAAGCGGCATAGAATATGGAGGGTTTTTATTTTGCTGGCAACAAGAGAATATCAAGATATCGAAGATAAGGTGATGCGCGGAGAGCGTCTCACTCGGGAAGATGGCATTCGCCTCTTCCATTGCCATGATCTTGCCTGGCTTGGTGCAATGGCCGATCATGTGCGCAGGGAAAAATGCGGAGATATCGTCTATTATAATGTCAATTGCCATGTCAATCTGACAAATATCTGTACGTCACACTGCAAGTTCTGTGCTTTTGGGCGTGATGCGGAGGATAAGGGCGCCTATGCGATGACAAAGGCGCAGGCCATTGCCGTAGTCGAAGATGCCAGGAAGGATCCGAACCTTGCGGGGCTGCATGTCGTTTCCGGCCTGCATCCGACCTGGTCTTTCGAGGATTATCTGGGACTGGTCAAGGCGTTGCACGAACGTTTTCCGGATTTGTATATAAAAGGCTTTACCGGTGTGGAAATCACACATTTTGCTCAGATTTCAGGGCGTTCTGTCCGCGAAGTACTCATAGCTTTGCGGGATCGGGGCGGTCTGCAGGCCATTGCGGGCGGTGGAGCGGAGATCCTGTCGGATCGGGTACGCGAGGCACTTTGTCCCCATAAGGCTACGGCCGATGAATGGCTTGCCGTAGCACGTACGGCACATGAATTGGGAATCAAGTCAAATGCTTCCATGCTTTACGGCCATATTGAAACACTTGAGGAACGCGTCGATCATTTGCTGCGCCTGCGGGAACTCCAGGACGAGACGGGCGGTTTCCAGACGTTTATCTGCTTCCCGTTCCTGCCCAAGCATACGGAGCTGGGAAAACACGTCAAGCAGACGAGTGTCTGGGATGATTTGCGCACGATGGCGATTTCACGTCTGATGCTCGATAATTTCAAGAACATCAAGGCGTACTGGGTCATGCTGACTGTACCGGTCGCACAGGTAGCGCTAGGGTTCGGCGCCAATGATATCGATGGGACGGTCCATAAAGAAACGATACTGCACGATGCGGGAGCCAAGAGCCCGACAGCCCTGCGCGAGGATACGATCATCCGTATCATCAAGGAGGCTGGACGCATTCCTGCCGCGTGCGACTGTAATTTCAATATCATACGGACGATAGAGTGAGGTGGAGATTCATGACAGATGCAGCAAGAGCCCGTGCGCGGGCAGCCGCAGGCGAACGCCTGGACTTTGCGGATGCACAGGCCCTTTATGAAGACAACGATCTGTTGTTCCTGGCGGAATGCGCCCGCCGGGCCAAGGAAAGAAAGAGTGGCAAGCAGGTATTTTATACCGTGAACCGTCATATCAACCTGACGAATATCTGCAGTGCCAATTGTCCGCTCTGTGCCTTCCAGGTCAGGGCAGGCGATGCCCGTGGCTATGTGCTGGAACGGGAAGATATCGCGAAGATCCTGATGGAAGCAAAAGCGATAAAACACCTTTCTGAGGTACATATCGTCAGCGCCCTGCATCCCGACAAACCGTTTCCGTATTACGTAGAGGTTGTGCGGCAGGTCAAGGAAGCTCTTCCTCATGTGGATGTCAAGGCTTTTACGCCGGTGGAAATCGTGAATTTTGCGCATATGACGGGCAAATCGATCCGCGATGTACTGCTGCATCTGCAGGAAGCAGGACTTGACAGCCTGCCCGGCGGTGGTGCTGAAATCCTGTCAGACCGTGTGCGGCAGATCATCTGCCCAAAGAAAGCGACGGCAGCGGAGTGGATTGAGACGATGAAGACGGCGCATAGCCTCGGCCTCCGCACGAATGCTTCGATGATGTACGGCCATGTGGAAACCATCGAAGAACGGCTGCAGCATCTCTTCACGATCCGCGATATCCAGGATGAGACGGGCGGCTTCCAGGCGTTCATGCTCTTCCCGTTTCATCCGGCTCATACAGAGCTTGGCGAAACACATCATTTGCAGCGCACGGGGTCGTGGGAAGACATGAAGATGATGGCACTTTCCCGGCTGATCCTCGATAATATCGATCATGTCAAGGCTTTCTGGATCATGTTGACCCTGCCAATCGCGCAGCTTGCTCTGGGGTTTGGGGCCGATGATCTCGACGGCACGATTGGCGAAGAAAAGATCATCCATGCCGCCGGTGCCAGGACGAGTACGGGCATTACGCGTACCAAACTTGAAGCCATCATCCGTGAGACGGGCTATGAGCCCGTGGAACGTGACACGTTTTATCAGCCGGTCGAGGCAAGCGAGAAGGAGGAGACATCATGCGACTGACACCACAGGAAGGAGAAGAGATGCTCTTGCACGGCGATCCGATTGCACTCGGGCGCCTGGCAGATGCAGAGCGTCATCGGCGTTATCCGTCGGACCGTGTCACGTTCATTATCGATCGTAACATCAATTACACGAATGTCTGCGTCAATGAATGCCGGTTCTGTGCTTTTTTCCGTCGCCAGGGCAGCCGGGACGCTTATCTCCTGTCTTATGATGAGATTCTCGATAAAGTCCGGGAGACCGTGGCAGCTGGTGGTACGCAGGTCATGATCCAGGGAGGATTGTATCCGGATCTTGGCCTTGAATATTACGAACGGATGCTGCGCCGCATCAAGGAGGAATTCCCAGGTATCACGATCCATTCCTTTACGGCTACGGAAATCCAGCATTTTGCCCGTCAGGCAGGTCTTTCGATTCTCGATACACTCAAGCACCTGCAGGAAGCCGGACTTGACAGCCTGCCGGGCGGCGGCGCGGAAATCCTCGTCGATGAAGTCCGCCGTCGTGTCAGCCCCAAGAAGATCATGACGGATGACTGGCTCCAGGTCATGGCATGCGCGCATTCCATCGGGATGGAAAGCACGGCCACGATGGTCATCGGCTTTGGTGAGACAATGGCTCAGCGCATCGAGCATATGGAAAAAGTACGACGTCTGCAGGATAAGACCGGCGGATTCCGTGCGTTCATCACCTGGACGTTCCAGCCGGGCCATACGGCCTTGGGAGGCGAGAAGACAAGCGGCTGGGATTATATGCGGACTCTGGCCGTTACGCGTCTGTACATGGATAATATCGCACACATCCAGGGCTCATGGGTTACGCAGGGCGAACGCATCGGCCAGCTGACACTGGGCTTTGGTGCGGATGATCTCGGCAGCATCATGCTCGAGGAGAATGTCGTGCGGGCAGCCGGTACGGCCTATGATATGTCGACACAGAAAATGGTCCGGCTCATTGAAGGTGCTGGCAAAAAGGCAGCACAGCGTGATACGGAATATCGGATCATCCGCGAATTTTAAGGGGGCAGTAAAATGGAACAGCAAAATATCCCACAGGCAGCTTATGCTGTCGTGGGCGGATCGGGGACACTTTCCAGCAATTTTCCTGCGGGTCTTCCCGATGCAGATGTGGAAATCTTAATGGATAATATGCATTTTGAGACACCTTATGGCATGAGTCCTGCGATGCGCCTGTTCCGCGTTGGCGAGAAGCGGGTATTGACTGTCAAGATGCATGGCTGGCGTTCCGGCGTGACGCGCGCAGATGCTTCGCGGCAGATTTTCTGGACGTTCCGTGAAGCTGGTGTCCGGCGGATCCTTTCCGAAGGCGGTGTCGGCACGGTCAATAAGCTGCTCGATTTGCGCGATTTCATCATTCCTGATGATTATCTCGATCTTTCGGTGCGCAAGGATGTCATGCTGGATGGGCGTTATCTGCTCATCATGCGCGATGCCCTCTGCCCGGAACTCCGCCAGGCGCTGGTTGCGGCAACAAAAAAGCGCTTTGCAGGCCGCGTATTTACGCGCGGTACATATGCTGTAACGGATGGCCGTCATTTTGAAAGCCCTGCTGAAGTGGCAATGATGAGTGGGCATGCCGATATCGTTGGACAGAGCATGGCTCCGGAAGTCTATCTGGCCCGTGAAATCGGCGCCTGTTATGCCGGTCTTTATTTTACCGTGAACTACGGCGAGGGCATCCGCAAAGCATGGTCCCATCAAGATATGGCGGATATTTTCTACGATGATGCACCGATGATCGGCGAGATTATCCTGGAGACGATCCGTCAGGTTGATGCCGATGACTGCCACTGCGAATGCCGTGAGCTGCGCAAAGAAACTTTGCTGAAAGATGTTTACAATGAAGTATCAGCGAAAGGATGATTTCGCTGCATCTGATAAAAAACGCTGTGTACAACTTGTGTTTTTCACAAGTTATACACAGCGTTTTTCAGATTTGTGAATAATTCTGTGGATAAGTTAGCGAGGTCATTCCATGGCAGCGGCATAAAAGGCCTGGATGAATTTTTTCAGATTGATATGGACATGAGAAATGTGAGGTTTCTCATGGGCTTCGATGACATGCATCAGGACACAGACATCAGCATAGTCAAAATAAAATGGGGCGTATTCCTCGAATTTCGGGTTCGTATAGTCCACGACACCCATCGAAGCAGTACTGACCATAGCCTGGAAGATCGCACGGCGAAGCCTTTGTTCGATGGCTTTGGCTTCCTTCTGTTCATTATCTGTCGCATGTTCGGCAGCGATGGCCGCAAAAATGGTCTTGAGCGGCGGGATGGTGGTGCCTTTGACATGAAGCTGCAGATAGCGCAGGACTTCCATCAAGTCATCATACCCGGTTGTGCTGGCTACGCCGAGTTCTTTGAGCAGACTGGCAGCTTTTTCTTCTGGTGTCATTTTCTTTGGCATGATGACATCTGGATTCAAGGTGGTCTGCAGGGTATTCTGCAAGGTGTGCGCGAAGCGTTCGAGGCGGATGTGTTCTTCGACGGAGCGCAGCACGCAGACAATCTCATTGCGGTTCAACGGCTTCGTGATATACGAATGGATGCCGCTCTCATATGCCTTGCCGATCAGATCCTTGCTGTCCACTTGTGACAGCATGATAATCTTGCCGGTAAAATTCTTCAAGCGCCGGACTGTTTCGATGCCGTCGCAATCCGGCATCAGCATATCGATGATGAGCAGATCGATATGGCGGGCGACAAGTTCGGAGAGTGTGAGTGTGGCTGCGCTCGGGAGTGAGGCAACAACCGTCCCCAATTCGTAATCTTCGATGATGTCCTGCATCATCGTGCGGACGGCTTCATCATCATCGATGAGCATGATATTCATGGCGAAAATCCTTTCTTGTTGATGGGGTCTATCTTCGTGGTTACAGGCGGGGTCATTTCATTTTGCGGAGAAATCCGCGCGAGAGGCAGTATGATCTTGAAGAGGACTTGGGATTCTCCATCGGAAGCTGCCGTAATAGAGCCGCCAAGAGACTCTGCCAGGGTCTTGATGTAAGTCAGCCCCACACCGCTGGAGGCTCGCCCATTGCTGTCATATTTTGTCGTATAGCCCGGGCGGAAAATCTGACCGAGACGCCGTAATGGAATGGAACTTCCTGTATTCTGTACTTCCAGGATGAGATCTTCCGTTACTGAGCGCCGCATCGTGATGGAAATCGTGCCTTTATGGTGGATTGCTTCAACGGCGTTGGCCGCAAGGTTATTGAGGATGGAAAGCATGGTATAGACGTGGATATCGGGCAGTTCGGCTGAGAGGTTCGTCAAGAAGGTAATCGTCTTATCGAGACGGCGCGCATATTTTTTCTGCGTACTGATGATCAGGTGGCAGAGTTCTGGTGCCGGCAGGTAATCGCTCATGCGGTGATTGTTCGTGAGTTCACTGAGTCCTGCATAGATGCGCTGGTTGTCCTTCTTGATTTCATGGACTTCGCCTGCGATGCGCAGGAGTTCCTGCGTAATGCGAGGCAGATTGCCTGTATCGTGCAAGGCACGCAATTCTTCATATACGCCATAACAGTCGTGTGTGGCCATCTCGGCGTTACGCAGGGTCTTCTGGAGTTCAAAGACCTCTTCGTAGAGCCCGGCAATCAGCATGGTCAAACGATTCTTTTCCCGCGATTCATGGGCAAGATGGATTTCTGTGATGTAGAGCTGAGAGAGAAAGAAGAAACTCAAGATGAAGAAGCAGCGCAGGAAGGCGATGCCGGTGAGCCTGGTCAGCACAGAGAGATTGATGATAGCTGCATGCGTACCGAGGAAGAAATCCATGGAATAGAGTTCAACGATACTGGCAATCACTTCGGCACCGATGGCATAGCAGGCAATCTTCATGGCCTGTGTTGTAATCGGCATGTCATTGAGGCGCATGGTCGCAAAGCAGGCCGCATAAACGAAGTAGTAGAAAAAGGTCGGGATATGCAGGTAGAGCGCGGGCCCCAGGCTCATGCCCCCGATGACATCGAGCAGGGCACGGAACAGTACGACGGTGATGCCCGTGCAAAGTCCGGAGATGAGCATGGGGACGCGACGCAGCCAGAGCAGGAAAAGCAGAAAGAGCGGCGAGCCGAAGCTCACGCGGAAATTCTGGAAATCGCCGCCAAAGGGATGGATCTGCGGCTCACCTGCCAGGGGAACGATGATGAGCATGCAGATGAAGATGAACAATTCCCGATGTTTGCTGAGCATGACGGTCTCCTTTCCGGATATATGCATGATGGCCGGTGTAGTGCCATATATGTGCTATAGTTTATCATATTTTTTGTTTATTGTGCAAATGGCAATGCGACAATGGTTATTTTTATTATACCATATGTGCATTACTGAAGGTGATTACAAATTGTCAGTAAAAAAAAACTATTCATGCGATAATGTAGGATTCTGTCATTTTCAGTAGATGATACTGTATATTAAATACAGTAATAAGACGATAAGTCATATCAATTGTTTAGGAGGGTATGGTATGTCAAAAGAAAATAGTGGTAACTTGCTGCGAGGCCTGTTTTGCGTGGCCTTGGGTGCAATCATCTGGTTTATCCCGGCTCCTGCTGGTGTTGGCCCGCAGGCGTGGGGACTGCTCGCCGTATTCGTTGCGACGATTGCCGGTTTCATCCTGCAGCCATTGCCACTAGGCGCTATCGCACTCATCGCCTGCGCATTGCTCCCGGTACTCGGTATCATGAAGGCCGGTCAGGCTCTGGAAGGTTTTTCGAACGGCACGATCTGGCTGATCGTCTCGGCGTTCATGTTTGCCACGGGCTTCATCAAGACCGGACTCGGCAAACGCATCGCGTATCTGCTGCTTTCGCGTTTTGGCAAGAATACATTGAGCGTTGCCTATGTCATGAGTGCGGCAGATTTCATCATCGCACCGTTCACCCCGTCGAATACGGCTCGTGGCGGTGGCATCATCTATCCAATCGTCAACAGTGTGGCCTTGGCTCTCGGCTGTGATGCCAAGAATGGCAAGAATCAGCGTACGGGTGCTTTCCTGATGTACAGTGCCTATGCTGCTGTCATCACCTCAGCCTGCATCTTCATGACAGGTGCTTCCAATAACGTTTTGGCCAACACTCTGACGGAACAGGCTTTTGGCCAGTCTTTGAGCTGGATGTCCTGGTTCATGGTCAGTATCGTCCCGGGACTGCTGCTCTCGGTTGTCACGCCGTATCTGCTCTATAAGATCATCCGGCCGGAACTTACGGAAACGCCGGAAACCCTGTCCCTTGCGAAAAAAGAACTCGGCAAGATGGGGCGCATGAGCAGCAAAGAGAAAATCCTCTGCGTTATCTTTATTGCCTGCCTGCTTCTCTGGGCAACAGGCAGCATCCATCACATCGATTCTGCCATTGTTGCACTGCTCGGTCTCTCTGCAATGCTCATCACGAAGTGCATTGACTGGAGCGACGTCACGAAACAGCATGGTGCCTGGGATGTCCTCGTATGGATGGGCGTCCTTGTCAACATGGCGGCGTATCTCTCGAAGTTCGGCTTCATGAAATGGTTTGCCACGACGATGGCTGCCGCCTGCGCCGGCATGTCGTGGTTTACGATGCTCATTGTCCTCTGCATCATCTATACGATGGCGCATTATCTGTTGGCCAGCAACAGCGCGCATATCGCTGCGATGTTCATCGCCTTCATGACGATCCTCGTTGCGGCAGGAGCCCCGGTTATCCCGACAGCAATCATCCTGGCTATCCTCTGCAACAGTGCTTCGTTCCTGACGCATTATGGCTGCGGCGTTACACCAATCTTCTTCGGTGCCGGCTTCATGGGCCAGGGGGAGTGGTGGAAAATCGGTTTCCTCATTACTGTGATGCATATCGTGGTATGGTTGGCTCTCGGCCTGCCAATCATGGGCATGCTTGGGATGATGTAAAGAGCATGGGGATAAAGGAAATCAGTTCTTAGGGCAAGCATGCCAAAGAATGCTTTTTCCAAAGATATCTGATACATTGTATACAAAGAAAAACAATTTTTTAAAAATGTACTTGCATGTATTTTGTATACATGATAAAATATAATCATCAAGCGGAGATAATAAAAAAATAAACACCGCTTATCGGAAAGACTGGTTTCTATGAAACCCGAGAAATATGAGATAAGGTAAATATGATCCGGACAAACCGGAGATTGAGAAAGGAATGTGGACACAATGAGAAAAGAACATGATTTCATTGGTGAGCTCGAAGTACCGGATGAGGTTTATTACGGCGTTCAGACGATGCGTGCTATCGACAACTTCCATATTACCGGCCAGGTAATCGATTCGGATTTTGTCCAGGCAATGGCAAAAGTAAAGAAGGCTGCGGCCATGGCAAACATGGCAACGGGTCGTCTCGATAAGAAAATCGGCGATGCCCTGGTAGAGGCTGCTGACGAGATCATCGCTGGCAAGCTCCTCGATCAGTTCCCGGTTGACCCCATCCAGGGTGGCGCAGGCACATCCGTCAATATGAACATGAACGAAGTCCTCTGCAACCGTGCGCTCGAGATCATCGGCGAAGCAAAAGGCCGTTATGACATCATCTCCCCGAACAACCATGCCAACATGGCCCAGTCGACGAATGACTCCTTCCCAACGGCTATCAAGGTTTGCTTGAGCCATAAGGCCAAGAAGGTTACGGCTGCCCTTGACCGTCTTGCTACAGAACTCGAGAAGAAATCCGTTGAGTACAAGGATATCCTCAAGATGGGCCGCACGCATCTGCAGGATGCCGTTCCCATCACGCTCGGCCAGGAAATGGGCATGTATGCATCGGCTGTCCGCCGTGGTATCGCACGCATCAATCATGCCGTTGACAGCATCCACGTCATGAATATGGGTGGCACGGCTGTTGGCACGGGCCTCAATGCAGAGCCGGCTTACATCACGAAAGTTGCTGAGACGCTGACGGAAGTAACGGGTGAGAAATACGTTACGGCCGGCAACATGATCGATGCCACGAATAATACGGATGGGTTCTCCGATGTTTCAAGCGCTATGAAGACGACGGCACTTGTCCTCATCAAGATGGCAAACGACTTCCGTCTCATGGCTTCGGGCCCACGCTGCGGGCTCAACGAACTCAAGCTGCCGAAACGTCAGCCGGGTTCCTCCATCATGCCGGGTAAAGTCAATCCGGTCATCGCAGAAGTCCTTGACCAGGCTTGCTATCAGGTCATTGCTAACGATATTGCTGTTTCCCTCGGTGTTGAGAACGGCCAGTTCGAACTCAACGTCATGGAGCCGGTCATCTCCTTCAACATGTTCAATTCGATGACGTACATGACGAATGCTGTCAATACGTTTGTTGATAAGCTCCTCATCGGTCTTGAGCCGAACAGAGAGCAGTGCCAGGAATGGCTCGACAAGAGTGTCGGCGTTGTCACGGCTCTGCTGCCGCATATCGGCTATGAGAACTCCGCAATGCTTGCAAAAGAAGCGTACAATACGGGTAAGCCAATCCGTCAGGTCATCATGGAGAAGGGCCTGCTTTCCAAGGAGAAGATGGAACACATCCTTTCCCCGAAGCAGATGACCACGCCGGGTATTGCTGAATAAGTAATAGAATAACCCCTTTCCCAACCCCTTCTGAATCTCCGCCTTCGGGCGGAGATTTTTTTCTGTCATGGAGATAACGATGCTGGATTGCGGGTATTGTATATTCCATATATTATATATGTAGGGAACGTGTATTGAATGTTTGCTCGTTTAGGAGATGGCGTAGATGGTCAGTTATGTAAATGAAATGCTTTGTGTCGCTTGCGGCATGTGTGCAGCAGCTTGTCCTGAAGGATTTTCCATGGAAGGGAATATGGCAAAAGGTGGGCGGGAAATTCCTGCGGCATGCCTGGATGATGCCTGGCAGGTGATGGAAGATTGTCCAGCTGGTGCCATTGAACTGCATGAGCAGAAATGAGACATATGCTTCGGTTTTAGTTGTTTTTTAAGCCTGGATTCCCTATAATGAAAAGGAATGAAGTCATAGCAAACGAGAGGGCAATGTAAAATGCGCGATACGAATGAAAGGGCTGTGCAAGCCATGCGTGAATTCCTGGAGGCACTGGGCATCGACCTTGCTGCACGTGGCATGGAAAAGACGCCGGAGCGCGTTGCGAAGATGTATGCATCCCTGTTTGATGGCCTGGGCCACGATACAAAATCTTTATGGGGGGAATTATTCCATACGGGTGCAGATGGCCTGGTAGCCGTTCGTCACATTCCATTTTATTCCATGTGCGAACACCATCTTGTTCCTTTTTTTGGTGAAGTCAATGTTGTCTATCTGCCTAACCAGGGACAGGTCGCTGGTTTCGGCAAGTTTGTCAAGCTTGTGGAATGCCTGGCGCATCAGCCGCAGCTCCAGGAACGCTTGACGGCACAGATTGCACATGCAATCGCCAATGACCTGGGCGCACGTGGTGTGATGACCGTGGTCACGGCTCAACAGCTCTGCATGACGATGCGGGATAGCCGTGCGCATGGTACACAGACAGTTACTTCAGAATGTACTGGGGTATTTGCTTCAGATCGTGACCTGTGTCAGCAGGCATGGTCATTATTGGAAGGAGCTGGGAGATATGACAGCAACGCGTAAGTATGTATTTCGAGATGGCAAGGAACTGGAGCTTGGCAAGCGCACGCTGATCATGGGGATCCTTAATGTTACGCCGGACTCATTTTCCGATGGCGGCAGCTGGAATACCCTTGACAAGGCTTTATATCATATGGAAGAGATGGTCCGTGATGGTGCGGATATCATCGATGTTGGTGCGGAGTCGAGTCGTCCGGGGTTCCAGACCATGCCGGCTCAGGAAGAAATCGAACGATTGCTGCCTTTTTTGATCAAAGTGCTGGCGGAGTGTCCGGTGCCGGTTTCCGTTGATACCTTCAAGGCGGATACTGCTCAGGCTGCTGTTGATGCAGGGGCGCATATCCTCAATGATATCTGGGGCCTGCAGTATGCAGAGGAACCCGGACGCATGGCAGCGGTGGCGGCTAAAGCCGATATGCCGATTGTTGTCATGCATAATCAATCAACAAAGACGTATGACAAGGATATCATTGCTTCCATGCAGGACTTTTTCCGTCGCACTGTGGCAATTGCAGATGAAGCTGGCTTAAAACGCGAAAACTTGATTCTTGATCCCGGTATTGGTTTTGGCAAGACACCGGAGGGCAATTTGACAGTACTCCGGCGTCAACAGGAACTCTTGGACCTGGATGGAGAATCGTATCCATTGCTTTTAGGTACGAGCCGGAAGAGTTTTATAGGAGCAGCTTTGGGCCTTGATGTCCATGAACGCATGGAGGCAACGGGCGCGACCTGTGTATTGGGCATTGCGAAAGGAGCAGATATCGTGCGGGTTCATGATGTCAAGCCGATTGCTCGCATGTGCCGGATGACCGATGCCATCCTGCAAGCTCCCTGAGCTTATCTGATGACCTGGAATGAGAGGAGTATCAAATGGACTGCATCCAATTGGACGGGATGGAATTTTATGGCTTTCACGGTTGCCTGCCGTCTGAGCGTCAGACAGGACAGACATTTTTTGTTGATGCCAAGTTGTATCTGGAGCTGCAACAAGCCGGCAGGAGCGATGAGCTGTCTGCTACCGTCAATTATGCGGATGTCTTTACAGATATTCGCGACATTGTGGAAGGTGAGCCCGTCAATCTCATTGAGACGGTGGCCGAGCGCATCGCTGCAGCGATATTGAAGAACTACGATCTCGTTTCCATGATTGAAGTAACGGTTCATAAACCGTCAGCACCGATCCCGGGAAAATTCCGTGATGCGGCTGTTTCCTTGACGAGAAAGCGGCTATAGCATGAAATACCGTTGTTATTTGAGTTTGGGAGCGAATCTCGGGGCGCGTGGCGAGACGCTGCGCGAGGCTCTGAGGCGTCTGGCTGCTTTCCCCGATACGATGCTTACCGCAATATCACCCTTTTACGAAACGGCACCCTGGGGCAAATTGGATCAGCCGTCCTTCCTGAATACGGCCGCCGCAATCACGACTAACCTGGCACCGCACGACCTCTTGCATGCCTGCCAGGCCGTTGAGCATGCTCTGGGCCGTGTGCGTCATGAACATTGGGGCGCACGGACTATCGATATTGATTTGCTGGCGATAGAAGGAGTTACCTCTGAAGATGCGGAATTGCGGCTGCCTCATCCTTATATGACTGAACGTGCTTTTGTCTTGGTGCCATTGGCCGATATTGCACCGGGATATGTGGTCAAAGGCCGCAGTATCCGGGAGTGGTGCGCGAACGTTGGGCGGGAGGGGGTTGTCCGGTCTGCTGAACTGGCGGATCCCTGGCCACTGCGTCTATTGGCCTGCATTGATGCCAACCGTGGCCTGGGAAAAGATGGTCGGCTATTGGTATCGATACCAGAAGACATGGCTCGTTTTCGACACCTGACGATGGGACATGTCGTCATCATGGGGCGTCGGACGATGGAATCGCTGCCAGGGAATCGTCCTTTGCCGGGACGCACTAATATTGTCCTTTCCCGCACGCTTTCCACTGCTTCAGCAGAGGGGTTCCTGCTTTGCCGGGATATTCAGAGCTTATGGGATATCATAGGAAAACTTTCCTGGGAAAATCCTGAATGCTTGTTTTGGTGCATTGGTGGTGCTGCTGTCTATCAGGAACTCCTGCCTTACGTAAAAGAAGCATATCTTACAGAATTGACAGATGCATATCCTGCGGATTGCTATTTGCCATCATTGGCATCAGCGGTACAGATCGAGAGGGAATGCTATCCTGGATATGCCTTTTGCCGATACTTGTTTCCACAACGTGCAACTGTTCTGGCTGGTACGTGATAGTTGCCAGAAGATGCGTGGATACAGCAATCGCGTCAATGAATGATAGAAAGAAGTGTTTGCCGATGGAGATTTTTCATAATGATTGGGCAGAACTCCTGAATCCGGAACTGCAAAAACCATATTATCGTCAATTACGTCAGTTCTTGATCCATGAATACAGGACGTATCATGTTTATCCGGATATGTATGCGATTTTCAATGCACTTCATTATACGAGTTACGCCGATACGAAGGTAGTCATCCTCGGGCAGGATCCCTACCATGGACCTGGACAGGCACATGGCCTTTCCTTTTCGGTCCTGCCAGGGATCCAGCCGCCGCCATCACTCCTGAATATCTTTAAGGAACTCGAGACCGATCTGGGCTGCAAGGTTCCCAATAATGGCTGTTTGAAGCCATGGGCCGATCAGGGGGTTCTCCTACTCAATACTGTGTTGACTGTGCGGGAACACCAGGCGAACTCACATCATGGACAGGGGTGGGAAATCTTTACGGATCGTATCATTGAGCTGTTGAATGCTCGGGAAAAGCCGATGGCATTCATCCTTTGGGGCAGCCCGGCACGCCGCAAAAAGGCGATGATTACAAATCCGCGTCATTATATCGTGGAATCTGCGCATCCAAGCCCGTTGTCTGCACATCGTGGCTTCTTTGGCAGCCGACCTTTCTCCAGGGTCAATGACTTTTTGCGCAGTACGGGACAGACGCCCATTGATTGGCAGCTGCCCGATATTTGATGTTACAAGCCACGGAAAGAGATTTCGCCTTTTTATGCTTGTGCTGGAAGCGAGTGCCGTACGGCAATTCGCTCAAAATAATATTTTTATAGCATGGGGGAACAATTTTGGGAACAAAGGTAACCATTAAAGATGTGGCGGAACTGGCAGGTGTCTCGAAAAGCACAGTTTCCCGCTATTTGAATCGCGGCTATATCAGTGTAGAGAAACAGGAGCGTGTCCGTGAAGCCATTGAAAAGACGGGCTTTCAGTCTAATTTTTTTGCAAAACGCCTCAAGACGAAGCAAAGCAAGCTCATTGGCATTGTTTTACCGCGTATGGACTCCGTGACTGTTGGCAAGCTGCTTACTGGGATCAGCCGCATCTTTGAACCAGCCGGCTATCAGGGTATTTTGCTGGTCAGTCATCTGTCATCGACTAAGGAAATAGAGAATATCCGCAATCTGCAGCAGCAGGGAGTTGATGGCATCCTGGTGGATTCTGTGGGCATTACAGAAGAACATCTGGCATTGTCTAATGCCACGTCGGTACCGATACTCTATACGGGACAGCGTCATGAGGGGGTTCCCTGCATCAAGATTGACGACTATCAAGCTGGTCGGATGGTCGGTGCTTACTTGCGCCAGATGGGGCATAAGAGAGCCGTTTTTGCAGGGGTTACGGAGAGCGATCAGGCAGTTGGTGTTGAGCGTAAACAGGGGTTCCTGGCTGCTTTTACAGAGCATCGTCCAGATGCGCAGGTTGATTTTGTAGAAACAGGTTTTGATTTTTTGTCTGCTTATAACCGAGCGGCGGACATCGTGCAGTTGCAGCCGACCGTGATTGTTGGTGCCACTGACAATATCAGTCTGGGTGTGCTGCGTTATCTTCATGAACGCGGGATCCGAGTACCGGAACAGATTTCTGTTGTCGGTTTTGGTGGATACGATGTTGGTGCTGTTGTTTATCCGGCTTTGACTACTGTGGCTTTTGATTATGAACTCATGGGAATGAAGGCAGCACAGTATCTCTTGGATTTACTGGCAGATCGGGAACCTGAAGGCCCGATGGAGATGCCGATATTCTTTATAGAACGAGAGAGCGTACGAAATATCCAGGAAGATTTTGAACCTCAGAAACCTTCTGCTTATGCAAGCCTGACATGACGTTTAGACAACAACAGCCTATGGCGTTTGCCATAGGCTGTTGTTGTCTAAAGATATATTTATTTCTTAGTGAAGGTGATGTGCGCACCGACAGACAAGGTAGGCTGAGAGGGTCCTTTCACGATGATCTGTCCTGGCATTGAGCCTTCTGTGTTGAATACAATCGTGCAATGCCCTTCTTCACGGATGTTGTCATTGGCCGCTGTGCCCACTTTTTCGATGGTGTATTTCACACCACCCATCAGGAGCTTGTCACCCTTCTTGATGTCCTCTGTGAGCTTTCCTGGCGTATGCTCGATGACCATATCGGCAAGATTGGGGCGAATGCCCTCATCAAGCAGGATTGCGCTGTTATTGTTGGTCAAGAAATTGCGTGCGAGGTTGCCGATGGCCGTGATTGAGACATCATATTTGATTTCCATGTTTCCTTCCTCCTGTATATGTATATACATATCATATCATCGTCTTATGCCATGTATTGATATCTTTATATTATAGCATAAAATGCGTTCTGTGAAGAGGGCATCTGAGCGTGTTTGATTTTTGTACTTTGTTCCGTATTTTTTTTCGTTGTTTTGATGAAATAAATAAAAAGGGGCTTGTCAAAGGGGGAAATATGCGCTATAATATCACATGTTGACGGCGCGAAGCCGAAGACACAGGGGTATCGCCAAGTTGGTAAGGCACGGGTCTCTGAATCCCGCATGCGTTGGTTCGAGTCCAGCTACCCCTGCCATATGGAAGGAAGCACCGCGTGAGCGGTGCTTTTTCGTTTTTGTGATTGGATATAAAAAAATCCACAATTTTTTAAAATGGTATTGACAAACCTAACAAAGGCGTGTATCATAATACAAGTCGCTGCGAGATACGGCAGCCGCACGGAACTCCTTGGACGGAAACCGGTGGGGCTGGACACATCGGGTTGAAAAAAGAAATAAAAAAGTTCTTGACAGCCTGAGAGAAATGCGATAAGATAATAAAGTCGCTTGAAGCGAGAGCTTCGAAAGACAACAAGTTGTTCTTTGAAAACTAAACAATGCAACATGAATCATTTGT
>JAQYBD010000095.1 GCA_029338835.1 Selenomonadaceae bacterium
ATACATGCGTGAACAGTCACGCACAATTGACGAAATGACTTCCTGTCAGTGTCATCACCGATTCGACCAACCTCTCGCTCGAGGAGGTCCGCAAGATTGCCAAGGACAATGGCCTGGCTTTCTGACAGCGCACAGCGCACGACGCTGGCTAACAAGTGCATAAAAAACAAGAGGCATAGGAGTCTTGACTCCTATGCCTCTTGCTATATTCGTGAGGGGATTCCTCAAAGGGATGGCTGAGCTGCCGCCTATCGTGCGATGATCAGAACTGCCAGTTGATGCCGATGTTACCCTGCCACTTCTTGTGCCAGTCGCTGCCGAACGAGCGTTGGACATCGCCGTAAAGGGTCGTGTGATTGCTTAAGCGATACGTGCCGCCGAGGCTAGCTTCGTACCAGGTGCTGCCACAGTCACGCGACCAGTCCATGGTCTCGCCGTCGCTGGCAGAGAGGTGCATATCACGGCGGCCGCCGAACTCGTGCAGCGCAGAGAGGCGCAGGTAGTAGTCGAGCGGCTTCGTGGCGTCGGGCGTGCGGCGGCCGAAGACGAAGCCGACGCGACCGATGAAGCTGTCGTAATCATCGAGATGGACCTGCTTCTCGCGCGCTGTCGTGTAGTGCGTGCTGCCGAGGTGGCCGTAGACGAGCTGGGCCTGCGGCTCGATGAAGACGCCCTTATCATTGAGTTTCATCGTCTTGCCGTACTCGAGGCTCAGGCTTGCCGCGCGCGTGCGGTAGTTGGCCTGATCTGGATACGAGCCCGACGTGTGGAGGTTCACATCGTCGCGGCCCCACTTGGCGACGGCGTCCGTGTAGACGCCCGAGTCGCCGAACCATGTGCCGTAGACGCCCGCCGCGAGTGAGTGGTTGCTGCTCGTGCCGTAGTCATAATGCGGCGAGGCGATGCCGCGCTCGCCAAACCATCCGTAGAAGCTCTTGGGATTGGCCGCATAGTCGTAACCGAGCTGCAAAGCGTGATAGCGGCTGTCATAGCCCGGCCCGTCGAATTCGCCGCCGTACGTACGCGCCCAGATGCCCGATTCATCTTTCTTGTCCTTGAGGAACCGCAGTTCCCCCATGCGCTGGCGCAAGGTCTCAATGTCCATGCGGTACGAGCCATAAGCGTAGTCGGCCGCACCGATCAGCGGCTTTGTGTCCTTGTTGATGGTCTTCTCAAGTTTGGTCAGATACCATTCCGTATCCTTGGCGTTCTCAACGCCCATATTTTCATGCACATACTTGCCGTTCTGGATTGTCGGCGTCACATCCCAGAGGCCACCATCATCGAGCGTCAGCCCACTGAACGTCGCCTTCTTGTTCGCATCCGTGACAAGCAGCTGGTATTTCGTGCCTGTGACTTCATGGCCCGTCAGGAAGCTCTGATCGTGGACCTGGATCAGGCCTGTGGAACCTTCCGCTGCTTTGTCGATGTACACCTTATCTGCATGCAGCTTACCCGCCGTCTCGAGCTGATCCAAGTCGGACTTCATACGGAAGACGCCGCCCTTGCCGCTGTACGTGTCAACATCGAGCCGCTGGAGGTCGGAATTATAGGCCATATTGACGACACCGCTGTTGCTATGGCTGAGCGTCGTCAGCTGGCTGTCAGCCGTCATATCCCAACGGGCACCGTTGGCAAGAGTCAGCTCTGTATCTGCCGGCATATTGGCCCCAGAAGCAGTGCCGCTTGCATCATTCGTTTCTACCGTTGCAGCCATCAAGCCATGCGTCGTCGTATCTGGCTTGAATCCATCAATGATGGACTTGCCGCGAAGCAGGGAATCTGCTGTGTTGAGTTTGAGCTTGATGGAACCTTTATCGGCCGATTCCAGATCACCGAGGATGACCTTGCGGCCCTCGCCCATGGCACTGACCAAACTGCCCTCGCCGGTGCTGTAGATGGCATTCTGGCTGCCCGAAAGGGTCATGCCACCGTCGAAGGTGACTTTGCCTGCTGAATCAGCTTTCACCACGTTGTTGTTTTCTGCAGCCGCGCTATTCACTGTGAGAACCGCGCCGTCACCTAATTTCATTTCCGCATTTGTATACACCCAGAGTGCCGATGCATCTTTATCTTCAGGAGCTGATACATTAATCTGGGCATTTCTGCCGACCGTTACGGATGAACCTGTTCCACTATTTTTAATGCCGGCTATATAATTCCCACCTTTATCTGCCAGCTGATTCGTTGTTCCTGTTTCATCTTCTGTAGCATCGACAGTCACATGGGCATTATCGCCGACAGATAGATTGGTTTTCTCTTTGCCTGCAGATGCCACGATACCGCTGACCATAGCGTAATTATGTCCTGATGTATGAACGGTCAGATCGTCCCCAAACGTTCCGGTTCCATTTCCTACATAAATTCCTCTGATTTGAGTAATGGCCTGGGGAACAGCCTTTGTAAGATTCCCGCTCACTGTGAAAGAAGCATGATCTTCAACTTCTGTATCTGCTCCATCATACCATAAATCAGATAGAATCTGAGAATTTCCCTGATAATCACCTTCAAACTGCAAGCTGATTGTCCCATAAGGTCCGAAGTCTATCTTCGAACCAGAAAGCGCATAGATTCCCATTGTCTGATTCGATGTGCCGCCATCCTGCATCAAGTTGATTGTCCCGTGAGGGCCAAAGTCTATATTCGTATTAGCATCTGCATAGATTCCCATTGTCTGACTCGATGTGCCGCCCTCCTGCATCAAGCTGACCGTCCCATGAGGACCAAAGTCTATATTCGTATTAGCAGCTGCAAAGATTCCCATTGTCAGATTCGATGTACCGCCCTCCTGCATCAAGCTGATTGCCCCATAGGAGCCGAAGTCTATATTCGCATTAGAACCTGGGACTGCGTAGATTCCGTATGTATATCCACTCACCTGACTTTTTATAATATCCATGTGAATCTGACATTCCTGCCCTATATTGATTTTTGAATCGGAATCTGCAATAATCCCACCAAGGTGCCTGGCAATGCTGTCTTCCACATCAATCTTATTCATGTTCCGTGCTCCCACGGAGACAATGGATGTATCGTCAGAGGGATTCTCCGGGCGCTCATATCCATTTTGAAGCCATCCCGAGAAACGCATTCCCGCAACCATTTGCATATTGCGATTTTTGACCTTGACTGTATTCGTTAAATCCGAACCAATACTTCCCTTGGCAGCTCTCGTGTAAATCCCAGTTATACTAGTTGATTCATTAATACCATCCCCTTTCCTTCCCGGTATGCCGGTCTGCTCAGTGTCCACTTTCATCCTATCTCCTATGATGAAGTCTGTACGGGACAAAAAGGCTCCGTCCGCTTCGATTGACTGCTGATCGATTGACTGCTGATTCGTATAATCTCCCTGGGTCTGGTCTGACACCTTAGTAGTAAGAGAAGCATCATCTCCTATATGAAGCTTGTTCTGGGTAAGGGCATGTATCTGTTGATCGTTAGGACGATCATGTAGACTTTTCACGGCACTAACTATGGCAGACCCGGAATCGTTACCGGTATTGACCGTCACAGTACTTGTAAATCCATTGCCAATGGAAGTATTCCCATAGTAAAGCTGATAGAATCCCGCAGAATAATTTTCCTTGAACGCGCCTGTAGTCAAATTCAGATGCACGTTATCGCCCACGTTCATATGGCCGAAATGATTTTCCAGAGCCACGGAATTGACGAAAGTACCCGTATTGCCCTCCGGAGCCTTGTCATTCACCGTAATAGTAGTCCCACTTCCCACATTCACGGTAGTCGAAGAAATCTGATTGCCATTATTTTTATATTCTTCATTGGCATTCACCGATTCGTCTGTACTTT
>JAQYBD010000096.1 GCA_029338835.1 Selenomonadaceae bacterium
CAGATCCGCAAGGGCAAGAAGCACTGGTATACCTACAGCGACGACGAGCTGGCAAGGAAGCTCGATGAAGTCGGCCGCGATGGCGTGAACGTCCAGCGCTACAAAGGTCTGGGCGAGATGAACCCGGAGCAGCTCTGGGAAACGACCATGGATCCCGAGGGACGTACGATGCTGCGCGTCGAGATGGAGGATGCCGAAGCAGCCGATGAACTCTTCACCATCCTCATGGGCGACAAGGTAGAGCCGCGCCGTCAGTTCATCGAGGAGAATGCCAAACTCGTACGCAATCTCGACATCTGATTTTTTGACTTTTACTTGCCAAAACCGTTGAATTGTGCTATATTGAAATCATGAAATATGCATACTTCCAACAGGGGGAGTAGCTGAACGACCAACATCGTCAATACGGACATGAGCTGTCCCGGTGTGGCCGGCGCAAGTAAGCAAGACCCTGCCCTATCCAACCGCTTGGCGGCAGGTAGGGCAGGGTTTTTCGTATATTTCGTCCATCTTAGGGGAGTGATATCGTTGGATAATCTGTTTGCGGGCATGTTCTCGCCGGAGTGGCTTGCAGCGCTCTCGGGCATCTTGCTCCTGGATCTGCTGCTCTCTGGCGACAACGCCATCCTCATTGCGCTGGCCTGCAAGAACCTGCCGCATCACAACCGGCGCAAGGCCATCCTGGTGGGCGGCCTCGGTGCCGTGGCCATCCGCATCGTCTGCACGCTGTTCGCGACGGGACTGCTCGCCTCGCCGTATGTCGAATTCGTCGGCGGCGCCGCGCTGCTGTTCATCGCTGTGCGTCTCCTGACAGACCATCACGACGAGAAGCCTGGTGAGGGCAAAAAGCAGCCGGCCACCTTCGGTGAGGCCGTGCGCACCATCCTCATCGCGGATTTCATCATGAGCATCGACAATATCCTCTCGCTGGCCGGCGTCGCGAATACCGTGCCGCATGGCAAATGGAGCCTCATCATCTGCGGGCTCATGATCTCCATCCCCATCGTGCTGTTCGGCGCGCAGCTTTTCCTGATGATCATGCTGAAAGTGCCTGCACTCATCTATCTCGGTGCCGGCATCCTTGGCTGGACTTCGGCAGAACTCATGACGGAAGATCCTGCCGTGGGCTCCAGCCTTGCCCCCTATGCACTCCCGCTCAAGATCGCTTTTGTCATCCTCGTACTCGCTGCGGGGTATTATCTCAACCGCCGTGCCGCGCAAAAGCAAGGCTGACGGCTGTCTTATCTTTTCGCCTTTGAAGGAGGCATCTTTATGAATAACCTCAAGACCTTATTCCTCATGGTACTCATGGCCGCATTGATGATCTTCATCGGCGGTCTCGTGGGCGGCCGCAGCGGCATGATGATCATGCTCGTCATCTCGCTGGCCATGAATGCCTATACGTACTGGTGCAGCGATTCCCTCGTGCTGCGTTCCACCGGAGCCCAGGAAGTGACGCGTGAAGAAGCTCCGCAGCTCTATGCACTCGTTGAGCGCCTGGCTGAGCGTGCGGGCCTGCCGATGCCGCGCGTCTGCATCATCGATACGGATGTGCCGAACGCCTTTGCGACGGGCCGCGACCCCTCGCATGCTGCCGTAGCCGTCACGACGGGCATCATGCGCGTCCTCGACTACAATGAAATCTCGGGCGTCCTCGCGCACGAACTCTCCCATGTCAAGAACCGCGATATCCTGACTTCGACTATTGTTGCCATGATGGCCACGGTCATCAGCTACGTGGCTCAGTTCTTTGCTTTCTTTGGCGGTGGCAGCGATGAGGAAGAAGGCAGCGGCAATATCCTCGTGAGCCTGGCCGTGATCTTGCTGGCTCCATTGGCAGCACTGCTCATCCAGATGGCCATCTCGCGCTCGCGTGAATACGAAGCCGACAAGGATGGCGGCGAGATCTGCGGCAACCCGAACTACCTTGCCGATGCCCTGCAGAAAATCGATTATTACGCGACGCACGCCGCTCCGATGCCGGAAGCACAGCCTGCCACGGCACACATGTACATCATCAATCCGTTCGAAGGCACCGGCAAAGCCATCACCAAGCTGTTCAGCACGCATCCCGACACCGCTGACCGCATCGAACGCCTCCACGAACAAGCCCGCGAAATGCGCGTCCGTTAAGCCATCCCCTGCGGTGTCCGTATCTTCTACGAAGGGCAGGCTCCTAAGCCTTCTCCCGCAGAGCCGGAAGGGGTACGCAGCGGCATGGTCATAGCTGCTCGGTGAAAATCAAACCAATCAAAAAGCCTTGCTGCTGGCAACTGCCAGCGGCAAGGCTTTTTGCATATGAGGACTCAAAGCAGCGTAAACGCCAATGCACTCAGCGTGAAATAGGGACCGTACGCGAAATAATCCTGACGCCCCTTCTTCTTCGTCACGAGCATGATGATGGCGGCAATCCCTGCCAGCACCACACCGGAAATCACGATCGTGAGCAGCATATCCGTGCCGAGCCACAGCCCGAGTACGGCAATGAGCTTGATATCACCGCCGCCGATGCCGCCGTGCGTCACGATAGCCAGCAGCAGGAACACGATGCCGCCGACGGCTGCCGCCTCCAGATGATCGGTCACGACGCGATCGAGTACCGGCAGCGAGATCGCGCCGAGTACGGCAAACGGGATCATCATGCGGTCAAAGATGACATGCTGCTCAATATCGGTCCAGGTGTAAAGCAGCAGGAAATATTGGAACACGAGCAAAAAGGCGAGGCGCACCGGATGCAGATGGTGCATCGTGATGAGCGTGAACGCGAAGAGCAGGAACAGCGTCGGGATGAACTCCCGCGGGCGGCGCGCCTGCTGGGCAGCCACCTTATCCGGAAAGCTCAGTATGGCCGTGGACTTCTGGTAAAGATCATCCATCCAGCGGCAGCCGAGCAGGCCGCTGCCGGCCGCAAGGAATCCGGCCAATACGCATTTCATCAGAATGAGCATGATAAAACCCCCAAGAGTATCAGATCAGGAATATCTTTCCCCTATCCTAACAAAATCCTCTGGAATCGTCAAAAAAGTTGAACCAAATGATAGCGGATATGGTATACTGAAAATCAAAGAATGGGGAGAATTGCACTCTCGAAGGAAGAACAAGACACACAGCATGCATCGTCAATCGCTTCAACCAGCGATTACGGAATAACGATTACAGAAGGAATGACAGTATGGCAAATCGTATGAAATTTGCGGAGCGCATCCGCGGATTCCTGGACAAAATCACATATCGTCAATGGGTCGCCGCAGCGGCTGTCGTGAGCTGCCTGCTCGGCGTCATGGTCTATTTGGCGATGTCCGGCTCCGATGAGAAGCCGACCGCGAAAGCCCCATCGAACCTTGTACAGGTCGTCGCGGCCAAACAGGACATCCCTGAACGTACCGTCGTGAAGGAAGATATGCTGAAGGTCATCGAAGTCCCGAGTGATATGGTGCCCGAGGGCGCTTTCCACGATGTGGCGGATGCTGTTGACCATCCGGCCAGCACAGCCATCCAGCAGGGCGACATCGTGACCTCGCGCAAGGTCTACAGCGACATCCGCATGGCTGGCTTCACCGGCATCATCCCGCCGGACTGCCGTGCTGTCACGATACCCATCTCCGATGTTACCGGCGTCTCAGGCTTTGCGCATCCCGGTGACTACGTGGACATCATGGTCATCACGGGTTCCAAGGAAAACGGCATGAACGGCCGCATCATCCTGCAGAATGTCCTCTTGCTCGGCATCAACAGGAATGCCGACCTGCCGGCTGCCGGCACCGATGCCAATGGCAACACCAGTACGAGTACCAAGGCAGCATCTGACAGCATGGCGACAGCCACCGTGGCCTTGAAGCCTTCCGAAGCCTTGAAGCTGGCGGTGGCTTCGCAGGAAGGCACGCTCTACCTGGATTTGCGTCCGTTCAAGCCACGCGACATGTACACCTTTGATACCGATTACACGGGGATCCCGCAGGGATCGGGCAATGCGCAAGTTCAGCCTGCTCCACCAGCAGCTTCTGCCCCAGCACCATCTTACAGCTACTCTGGACCGGCGTCATCATCTGCTCCTGCCCCCTCGGCACCGGCAGCAAACTCTGGCTCTGCGGGCGGCTCTGTCCCCGTCCTCGGGCATACCATCGAAGTCATCCGCGGCGTGACCGCGACGAGGGAGGGAGTCAAATGAGAACCATCTTATCCGGACTGACGGCAAGTGCCATTGCTGCCGCGGTCCTTATGGCTCCTGCCCCTGCCTGCGCGCAGTACACGCCGGTTGCCATCGACCTCAACCAGTCATACTATCTCAATACGGGGCGCAGCATCACGCGCGTAGCCATCGCCAATCCGAAGATTGCCGATGTCAGCCTCGTCGACCGCTCTTCGCTCAACATCATCGGCATTTCGCCGGGCACGACGACCCTGAACGTCTGGGCATCGAACGGCTACCGCTACGAATACCGTGTCACCGTCTCCAATCAGGACTCGGGTCTCGCCAAGATCGTGCAGGAAGCCATTGACCTGCCGGGCGTCCGTGTCCAGATGATCGGTGGCAAGATCCTCCTGCGCGGTGCTGTCAAGAACCAGTACGAGCGCGACCTGGCCTACAAGATCGCCAAACTCTATGCGGGGACGGGCGGCAGCTCGGGTACCGCGTCTTCCGGCAAGAGCCAGAGCAGTTCCTCGTCCTCGGGCGGCAGCTCGCTGCAGTCGCTCGGTTCGAGCCTGGGCTCCTCGGACGATGCGCGTGGCGACATCGACGATTCTGTCGTCAACATGCTCGAGATGACGAACCCAGACCAGATCAACATTGAGGCCATGTTCGTCGAATTGAGTTCGAACGATGCCAGGAAGCTCGGCATCAACTATACTTCGCAGGACATGAGTGACACTGGCAGCAACAGCGGCATCACCATGAACGATGCCGGCACCTTCTATGCCGGTGAATCGTACGGCAGCCAGCGCAGCGGCGGCAGTCACTGGTACAATCGCAACTGGCTCTTCACCCATTTCTCGAAAATCAATGCCGAGATCCATGCGCTTATCGAGAATGGCAAAGCCCGTGTCGTCTCGCGTCCGAATGTCACGACCATGAGCGGCAAGGACGCCAAGATCCTTATCGGCGGCGAGATCCCGTATGAGTCCTCGAACGGCTTCGGCTCGACGACGACGGAATACAAGGAATACGGCATCGGCCTTGACCTCAAGGCTCCGACCGTGGATCAGGACGGCAACATCACGACTGAACTCGAGACGCAGGTCAGCCGTCTCGACTGGAACAACGCCGTCACGAAGGACGGTTACCGCATGCCGGGCATCGCGACGCGCTCCGCTTATACGACCGTCAACATTCCCTCCGGCATGACCATGGTCATCGGCGGACTCCTGAACTCCGACGATGCCAAGACCATCCAGAAAGTGCCGCTGCTCGGCAGCATCCCGTTGATCGGCGAACTCTTCAAGTATCACAATAATTCGCATACGCGCACCGAGATCGTCGTATTGATCACGCCGCGCATCGTCAGCGAAGAAACTCCGGCTCGCATGTCGGCAGACATGGAGGACACCTACAACGACAGCCGCCGCGAAGATCGCAGCATGAAGCAGGTCGACCTCAACGGCGACATCCCCGAGAAATCCAACGAGCAGCTGGCAAAAGAAGCCAAAGCCGCGGAAAAAGCCGCCAAGAAGAACGCCGCAGCCAACCAGCACTCCTCCGCCCTGACCACCCGGGTCGAGACAGGCAGCAGCGAAGCCCCCGGCAACCGCATCAAAGCCACCGCCCGCGAGATCTTGAGCCGCATGGATAAATAAAGCCTTCCCTGACGGACAGGCGAGAACGCTTCCCAAAAGGGGAATGCCAAGCCAGGAAGCAATCATCAACGAAAGGAAAGATGCCTATGTCAACAGAAAACCGGCCGACGCCTGTCAACGGCATCGTCATCACCTTCTTCAGCACCGCTTCCGCCGTCGGCAAAACCCTCGTCGCCTGCAATATGGCCTCGGAGCTTGCCCGCGAAGGCTACCGCGTCTGCCTTGCTGACTTCGACCTGCAGTTCGGCGACGTCTGCAATTACCTTCATCTCGAGCCGCTGCGGACCTTGGCCGACGTACAGCGCACTATGCAGGTCGAAGGCGACTCCTGCCGCGTCCAGGACTTCCTGACGCCCTACCAGAATGGTGATGTGTCCTTCTCCGTGCTGGCTGCGCCCAAGGCTCTCGAAGAAGCCTACAACATCCACCACGATTACGCCGTGCGGGCCATACGCAAACTCCAGACCCAATACGACTACATCCTCATCGACATGGCCTCGATGTTCAGCACCCTGAACCTCGCCATGCTCGACCTCTCCACCATCGTCACATTCCTCGGCATCGTCGACTTCATCCCGACCATAAAAAATATGAAAATTGGTATGGACACATTGAAGATGCTGGGCTATGATAAGAACAAAATAAGACTGGTGCTGAACCGCAGCGATGCCAAGACCCGCATCAGCCTGTCCGACGTGCAGAAACTCCTCGGCGAGCCCTTCTACCACGTCCTGCCCAACGACTTCCGCGCCGCCAGCCAGTCCCTGCGCGAGGGGATTCCCCTCGTACTCGCCAAAGATCACACCGACCTCGGCGACGCACTCAAAGCCCTCGTGGCTCGTTACACCAACCACACCACAGCCCCCGCTGAAACTGCGAAAGCCCAAGAGGAATCCTCCTGGCTCAGCCGCATCTTCAGCTGATCCTCAAAAGCTTCCCCCAAGGGGACGCCGGACGCCAAGCCTTCCCCTCTGGGGAAGGTGTCAGCGCAGCTGACGGATGAGGTTGCCTTCCCCGCGCACGGGCGAGACCAGCTTCCCATTTCGGGGAAGGTGGCCCGAAGTGCGGAAGAGGTTTGTTCCAAATCAACTTGAGAAAGGAGGTATTTTCATGGATTACCGCGTCATGATGGTCGAAAAAGACCGCCTCATGCTGCAAAAACTCGCAGCCGTCATCGACCGTACTCCGGGCTTCACGATGGCCGTACGCTACCAGGACGCCAGCGACGCCCTCGGACAGGGCAAGATGTTCACGCCAAACCTCATCCTGCTCGACATCGACCATGAAAACGCCATCCCGCTCATCGAATCCTTCCACCAGGCCTATCCGCACGCTGAACTCCTCTGCATGGCCGAAGAATGGCAGCCCGAAAGCGCGAGCCACCTCGTCGCGGCCGGAGCCCGCGGCTGCATCATCAAACCCTTCACGGGCGTTGAACTCCAGGAAGCCGTCAAAGAATTTGCCCAGGCTGGTCTTGAAAAAGACTGTGAAACGCTCGTCTTCTTCAGTCCCAAGGGCAAGAGCGGCAAGACCACGCTGATCGCGAACCTCGCCGAAGCCCTGGCTCGCCGCACGCACGAGCAAGTCGGCATCATCGACGCCGACCTCCAGTTTGGCGATATGGCCGTCTTCTTCAACCTCACGCCTCAATCGACCATCGTTGAAGCCGCGCGCGACATCCGCTTCCTTTCGCCGGTCACACTCAAACGCTACTTCGTGCCCGTCTCGGAACGCGTCCACGTCCTCTGCGGCACGACGCGTCCCAACTACATCGACAAGGTATCGATACCGGCGCTCGAGAACCTCATCCGCATGTCGAGGAGCCTGTTCCGCTACCTGCTGATCGATGTCCCGCCCGGCTTCAATCCCACGTCGATTGCCGCCGCAGAAGTCTCGACGACGACATACTTATGTGCTATGATAAACGGGGCATACGAAATCGACCACATGCGCAAGGCTCTCGAGATCTTCAAGGACTGGCCGGACGTCGAGACGCGTGCCAAAGTCATCTTCACGCGCGTTTCCCCCTGCACGGAGGACATGCGCCGCAAGCTTGAGACGCAGCTCGGCTACCCCGTCACGGCCATTATCCCGAACGAATACCTCGTGGTCTCCCACGCGGCGGACAATGGCCAGATGGCAACGGAAATCCAGCCGGATAATCCGCTGGCCAAGAGCGTCGACCGCCTGGCTGAGCAGATTGCCGGCCATCGCGTGCCAGCGAGGTGGTCCTCATGAAGGCACTCCTGGCCATCCTTATCGCCGTTTTCTGCTTCAGCCTGCTGCTGATGCTGCTGTCCCTGCGCTCGCGTTCCCGCGAGGATAAGACGCTGACGGCACGCATGAATTACTTCGCCGGGGTCAGCCCCGAACAGACGCAGCAGGCAAGGGGCGCGAGTCCCAAGGAAATGCTCGTCCATCTCGTCGAGAGCATCTCCACAGGGCTCGGACGCCTCCAGAAAGGGCAGCGCATCGAACTCCTCATGCAGCAGGCTGACTGGCCGCTGCACGGCACGGAGTTTGAAGCCATCCTGCTGCTCTGGGGCCTGCTCGTGGGCTTCGTCACGTTCCTCGTGACGCTCAAGGGCGTGATGTTCTTCGTCGGTGCCATCGTCGCCATCCTGATCGGCTTCCTGCTGCTCGCCCTGCGTATCCGCAGGCGACGCAAGAAATTCACGAACCAGCTCGGCGATATGCTGACGATGGTCGCGAACGCCCTGCGTGCCGGTTTCAGCTTCATGCAGGCTTTCGAACTCATCTCCCGCGAGATGGACGCCCCGATGGGCAAGGAAGTCAAGCTTGTCGTCAACGAAGTCAATCTCGGCAACACCATCGAGTC
>JAQYBD010000097.1 GCA_029338835.1 Selenomonadaceae bacterium
TTAACATTTCGAGAAGCACTTAGATATGTACCTATCGCTACTGGGGAATTTAAGCCTGTGGAGCGTTATATCAAACGAAAGTAGCTGCCTGCTTCGGCAGGGCAAAATCGGACGCAATGAAACAGGAAGGATGTTTGTGAAGACATTCAAAGTATAAATTTGTATAGTATAAAATAGATATTTACAGATTTATCGTAGCGGATCGCGACACAGATCCGCAGTGGCGAAGAACAAGGTCAGCCCTATCGCGAACTCATCGTCGAGAGCGGCCGTCTCCGCGACTTCCTGTACGGAGTCGGCTGCAAGGAACACGATGTTTCCGGGATGGTTGTCGCTTCGCATCTCCTGCCAAAGATGGATGCGGCCGAGAGTTTTGAGCCTGCCTGCTATTTTGCTGATGGCAGGCGCGGCTACAGTGTCAAGTACATGCGCCGCCAGGAACTCTTGACGGATGTCTTGCGCCAGTATGAGCGATACATCCGCATGATCACGAACAGCAAGCACAATCTGTATCTGTTTGATAAGAAAAATGAGGAGACTTGACGTTCTTCGCATGAAATGTGATTGGAGATGAAATGATGTGGCGTGATTTATTCAATCTAAAAGGAGGCGCAGCTTCCATCCCGGAAATCAATCAGCGTATCCTGGCGGATGCGACGGTGTCCGGAACGAATCTCATCGTCTTGGTCATGGCTATCATGATTGCCTGTGTCGGCCTGAACATGAACAGTGTCGCAGTCATCATCGGTGCCATGCTGATTTCTCCGCTCATGGGCGGGATCGTAGCCATCGGGTACGGCATGTCTACATACGATGTACGCTTTATCCGGCAGTCCATGGTCAAGCTCGCCTTCCAGGTGGGATTCGCCATCCTGACGGCTTCCCTTTATTTTGCTATCTCCCCACTGGCTGATTCGACGGATGAGCTGCTGGCGCGTACGTCTCCCACGATCTGGGATGTCATCGTGGCTTTATGCGGTGGCATTGCCGGTGCCGTTGGCAATACACGCCGGGAAAAGAGCAATGTCATCCCTGGCGTGGCCATCGCCACAGCTCTGATGCCGCCGCTCTGCACGGCAGGATACGGGCTGGCATCAGGCCATTATTCCTTCTTCCTCGGTGCGATGTATCTCTTTTTCATCAATGCCTTTTTCATCGCACTGGCCTCTTTCCTGGTCTTCAAGCTTCTTGGGGTACCATCGCATGGTGATGTCGAGGCCTCACAATTCCAGCGGCAGCGACTCATCCTGGCGGCTCTCGGCATCTTGATCACAGCGCCGAGTATCTATCTTGCCTACCAGATGGTCGAGGAGAATCTCGTGAGCATGCAGATCAAGAGTTTCCTTCATGAAGATATGGATTTCCCGACGACGAGTGTCGTTTCCTATACGGTAAAGGATCGCGTCCTCACCGTGGATCTGGTGGGGACGCTGCTGAGCGGAGAGGAGATTGCCGCGCTGCAAGGTGAACTGCAGGCGCGCAGCAGGCTCCAGGATTTCGAGCTTGTCGTCATCCAAGGTGAGCGTGAACTCGACCGCGAACAAGTCCAGAACCTCATCAATGCCCGCCTGGAGAAACAGGGAACGACCGAGAAAGAGACGTCCTACAAGAATCTCTCCGCGCAGTATTACCCGGCTTACAAGCGTGCCAGTGCTGACCAACAGACGATGGAACTCCTCACGCGGCAGGGTCCTCTGCTCTTTCCCCAGATCATCTCCATCCGAGGTGGTACGCTGACAACCGTGCTTCCCAAGGGGCAGGAGAGTACATCCGAAAAAAAGGTGGAATACAATCGCTTCATGGTCGAAGTCATCGTCAGCGAGCCGCTCCGTCCGGAAGAAGCGGATCGCCTGCAGAAATGGATTGGCGAGCAGGTGCGGATGCCCGTCCTCATGACCGTCCAGACCGCAGATCACCCCAGCGACTTCTACGGTGACGGCATCGCCTGGCCGTAAAAAACTTGCCCTCACCATCAAGGTGAGGGCAGGCTTTTTCTCTAAGCTCAAGCCGTCTGGCTCTTGGCACGGCGGCTCAGGGCAAAACCGATGAGGATGACGCCTACGGCGAGGACCGATTGGATGGCGATGGCCGCCCAGTCACCGACGGCACTCGTGAGCATCGTGCCGAGGATCTTGTCATGGGCGATCATGGAGCCCGCCGTCCAGCCCAAAAGGCCGGCACCCGCGTAGAGTACGACGGGGAAACGATCCATGATCCTGCCGATGAGCGTACTGCCGCCCACGATGATCGGGATGCTGATGAGGAAGCCCAGCACGACGAGCAGGAAGCTGCCGTGCGATGCCCCCGCAATGGCCAGGACGTTGTCGACGCCCATCGCGGCATCGGCGATGATGATGGTCTTGACGGCCCCCATGAGGCTGTCGGACGCTTCGACCTGCTCGTCCTTCTTCTCCGGCACGAGCAGCTTCACGGCAATCGGCAGGAGGATGAGGCCGCCGATGGCCTGCAGATACGGGATGGTCAAGAGCCAGACGGCCACGAGGGTCATGACGAGGCGGATGATGACGGCACCGGCCGTACCGATGAGGATTGCCTTCTTGCAGATTCTCCGGCAGCTTGTTCGCCGCCATCGCGATGACGACGGCATTGTCGCCGCCGAGCAGCAGGTCCATCAGGACAATCGTGCCGAGGGCCATCAAGAAT
>JAQYBD010000098.1 GCA_029338835.1 Selenomonadaceae bacterium
ATCCCCGCGTATGCGGGGCTCACCTCTTATGGGATACCAGACAAGTCCGCGAAAAGGGATCATCCCCGCGTATGCGGGGCTCACCGCCTAAATGAGCGGGCTTAAAAATCAGAATATGGATCATCCCCGCGTATGCGGGGCTCACGCCAATCCTTGCGGCTCCCTTAAATGCTTCCAGGGATCATCCCCGCGTATGCGGGGCTCACTTAATATAAGAAAGGAAGTATAACCATGTTTGAGGATCATCCCCGCGTATGCGGGGCTCACTTCCAATGAGTTTTTGTACCATCTTTGCAGCTGGGATCATCCCCGCGTATGCGGGGCTCACTCAGCATGATAATCAAGTTTTTCGGAACAATGGGGATCATCCCCGCGTATGCGGGGCTCACGTTTGCGATTCTTGAGCCAGAATATCTGTGCCGGGATCATCCCCGCGTATGCGGGGCTCACTCTTTGCTCTCAAGCTGTAGCTTTCCGCGCCGAGGATCATCCCCGCGTATGCGGGGCTCACCCAAACTTCGCCATATGCTCATCATGCAGACCGGGATCATCCCCGCGTATGCGGGGCTCACTTTCTAGACTGAATCACGAGATGCGGGGTCATGGGATCATCCCCGCGTATGCGGGGCTCACTAGGCCACCTTATGCGCCCTGCCCTTCACCTGGGATCATCCCCGCGTATGCGGGGCTCACGGGCCTGCCAGCTTATAGATGGGCAAAGACGCGGGATCATCCCCGCGTATGCGGGGCTCACACTAAAAAATCCCAATAATGACGCCGTTTCTTTCCCAGCCTGTACCCAAACTTATTTAGTTTTAGATGTTATCACATACTATTACTTCTTCCTTAATACTTCATATGCCTCTTGCACAGTTCGACAATCTTGCAAAGCTCGATGTGACGGCTCTTCGGAAAGATTCAGAGCTTTCGCCATATCGGTTAAACTAATCCGTCTTTTTACACCACATATTTCTTTATACAAATCCATTGTATCATAGTACGGATTATCAATAAGATTTTTACCGTTCTTTTTCATAGTATGATTTAAAAATCTTAAATCAAACGTAATATTATGTCCGACCAGACAGCTTTTGCCAATGAACGACTCCACCTGTGGCAATACGTCCTCAAGTTCTTTGCCAGATGTGGATAACATCTCATTCGTTATCCCCGTCAGCTTCTCAATTGGACGCAGAATCAGCTTTTTTGTATGCAACAGAGACTGATAAGACGCCACCACCTTTCCCCCTACGACCTTCAACATGCCAATCTCAATAATTTCATCTAGTTTCTCGCGCAAACCAGAGGTTTCAATATCCAGCACAACATAATCAGCAGGATATTGTGTCAATTTCGCACCAACGGGTACATCATCTTCATGATTCTTATTTGGCGTCTGCTTCCCATGTGTTTGTTTTTTTCTTGCAATGCGAAACTGTGCTGCGTTACTGAAATTCCTGCGTCTCTTCTCCAAATGGCGCACACGACTCACACTTGGCTTCATCACGAGCTTCAACCCATCAAAATCAATAATCTGATTTTCACTGTGGTGAAGTCGAAAGTCCATTCGCTGTTCATTATTTGTCGTGTAGACCAGCGTGGCGCGCCCATTCTTGACTGAATCTTTGACGCGTTTCCAGAGATTGTCCCGCACACGAGCACTGACCTTTCCAACAAAGACCCCTGTATTGATTTCTAAGAGCCATTTGGATAAATCGCCGCGCAAAGACTTAGGGCAATCCGTCAATGTTATCACTATCATCGCTATCCTCGATTATCGTGCCATACCCGGTTTCCAGTTCCATTTCTTTGCCGTAGGAAATACCATTCTGTACGGTTCCTCTTTTTTCATCCCAAAGGTTCACGATGTCCGCGTAAGACACTTCCACATCATCCTTGCCAAGCAGCAAGTAGCGGATATCTTTTACCATCCGTTCCAGCAAATGTCCCTCTACGATCTTATCTCGTAAAGTCCGTCGCATATCACCACCTATATCATCAGATGGATCTGCCGCCAACTGGAACGCCAACGGAATGACATACTCTGCTTTGTACAAATCAGCCACATCATATACAAAGGATTTCTCATGACCAGTATGGACAAAGCCAAGTCCCGGTGATGCCCCCAGAGCCACGATGACACTATGTGCCAGACCGTACAAACATGCGGTTCCGGCTGATAAGGCTTGATTGACCGCACTCCCTCCTTCAAAGTCATCTGGGTCGTAGGCACGTCCATCCCACTCCACATCATTTTCCTGCGCACATTTGCGATAGATGTTTCGCACCCTGGCTCCTTCTCTACCACGAAGCTGTTGCATAGTCATATGTGAAACATCCTCTCCCGCAAAGCGCATCTGATACATCTTACGTGCAACTTCAAGACGACTCCTCGTGTTCGTCACCAATTTCGCTTGCAGGATCAATAAGGCTGCTGAATGTGTCAAGGGCTTTCCCGATGCATAATATCGCACACCATGTTCACCGATCCACAATATGCTTGTTCCCGCATCGCCAATCAACTCCATCGCACGATGTGTAATCGTTGTCCCAGGCCCCAACATCAATACACTCAAGGATGCGGCAGGGACTTGGACGGTGCCTCGCTCATCTGTAATACTGATAGAACTATCTTGTCGATTGATCAAGCAGCGTTCAAGATACAAGAAGGACAATCTTTCCTTGATTTGCGGCAATTCCTGCAGCTCTGTTTTTTGCGCACCAGGTAAATTTTTCATAGTCATCCCTCATGATATCATAGCAAGTCTGTGGCTGCTTCACAAACGGCCTAAGGTAAGCAAGCCACAGCCGTATGATTTTGCCCTGCCGATTCCTGCACAAAGTGTCTGACGGAATCGGTCTGCATCCGTAATCTGCAAGATTCCCTCAAAGACAGCTGTATGCAATGTGACGAGTTTGCCATTACGCGCGAATTTCTTGATATCACGCTGCACTACTGCAAATGATTCCGACAAGAATCCCATATCTTTACTTTTTTTGCGAAACCAATCCTCTTGCTGCGGTACCGTCACATGTGGAACAACTTTTCCGCGCTCATATTTTCCATCTTTTATGCTATGGACTGGATTGCCGCAAAAGCGAAACCTATAGCGTTGTCCATTTGCTAATATTTGAAACAATTTCTGGCAATCACGGATTTCACCAGCATCACCAGCATAACCGAATTGCTCTACCAGATGGGAAAAATCTGGCTCCTTCTGGCTGAACACCAACAAATAAGGCTGTCCATGAAGATAATCCAAACGCCAAAGTTTCCTGGAGGCATCGCCTGCCTCGAAGCAGCCTTCTACCGTAGCATGCATGACCTGTAACGATCCCAGGAATTTCATTGATGTACGGATATTTTTATTGATCCTGACTCTTGATAGATACATCGTCATCCTCCAATAACTCCATCGGATCATGCTCCGTAGAGACTCCTTGTTCATTCTCCGTATTCTCACTGCCGACAATCTGGCCCAAAGACACTTGCTCACGAACGGCATTCCGAAAATGATAAAGACGTCTCTTCTGACTAAAGCTCTCTGGGAAATCACGAACAGCATAACCGTTCTCATCTGGTTCTGCATCGCGGACAATCTCCAGGAACGATATATGCTGCCGCCTGGCTTTCCTCTGATACCAAGGGGATGCTTGCCATATTTCTTGTCGCAGTGCTGTCAAGAGATCTTCATCCCGGATGCCAAGAGTCAACGGCTCTGCTGGCGGGCATGACCGCCGCCCCAGTGCCAGAGGATATACTGGATGTCTCAAGGCCAATTCCAGCTTCGCCAAGAACTCAGGAGTTCCCTCCAGTCCTGCAAGAAAAACAGCATCTTCGAGATAATAGCGATATGTCACCCATGCCGTCGATTTACTGCCATTCTCACGATGTGCCATATGGAAATCCTGTTTCATTATGCCCGGCTGGTCAATCCGTACCCCGAACTTCAGCGTTTTAAAGACATCGAGAGAAGCCTCACGCGGCAGCCCCAGAGCAGCAGCGAGCATACCAATCACGCCACTGCGAGTCGGCTCCATCTGGGTCGTGCGACGGTCGAATTTACTGCTTATCCCCCAAGACTGCATGGGAGCGGCTAATCTTAAAAGCAGTGTACTCATGCCATCACTCCTTCACAAAACTCTCCATATCCTGAATCAATGTATCTTGCAATCCCTGCAACAAATCCTTCAAGTTGACGGATTCAGCCTGACCGTCCATGCCGATTGCCCATGCTTTCTCTGGCACATCCACATACTGATCGTAAACCTGCTCTGCATACTCCTCCAGCCTTGCAATAGAAGGATTCACATACCCACCTTCTACAGTGCGAACAGGCTCTTCAAATGCTCCAACAAGATTGATTGGCTGATCGCGGCGAATCGTGACAAGTACGGCATCTGGCAAAGTTCGATTGGCAAAAGTATTCTGCTTTCCTGTCGGCATCGACTGGATAAAAGCCTTGGCAAATTCGCCAACAGCAGTCGCAGTAGCTTCCTTCTCGCCGCCCAATTCCTCAACCAGATTATGTACGGCCACCGTCGCATAGCGATACATCGTCGAGGAGTTATACTCGACAACACCAATCATACCTGCCCCAGCATTGTCATCCGGTGCAAGATCATCAATTGCTGTGAAATAATCATACTCATTGTCTACACGATGTGTAGAGATGCTATGGGCAACCTGTGCAGAAGCATCTGCGTTCAAGGATGGATCATCTGCAACCATGCGACCAAAAAGAGCAATATCTATGCTGTGATTCTGGTTGAGCAGTCTCTTTGCTTCTTTCTTGATATCTTTATCTGCAGCATCCTGATTTGCTAAAATATAGTCAGCCAAGCTGTGTGCTTGAGTCCTGCTGATGAAGAAAAGTGCTTTTGTTTTTTCTTCATCCTCATTTTTCTTTTTTTCTGTTGATATCCCAGATGCTTTCACGACCTTCTCTGCCATATTCTGCGCATCTTTTACCGGCATGTCCGTCTTGATCTTCAATAATTCTTCTTTTACTAATCCGATAACTCGTTTCGTACGGATGCCCAAATCCTTTTCATCAAGGTCTTCACAGAACATCTCGCGCATTGCACGCTTCCAACTCTGCGAAGATACTCTAGCACGCCGTACACCTCCGTACAATGCGGTCTTGGGCGAACCTGTATCATCACGATTGACACAGCTTGGCGGTACCGTCTGGATAACATGGAAATCTACATAGATCCTATCGAGATGTTTCATTTGTTTTCTCCCTTTCTGCTTTTTGCATCTTTCATATAATAATCTTTACCCCAATCCAGGATAATCGTCCTATGCCAATCCAACTGTTGGAAACGATAAAGGTCCAAAGCAAATTGAGGGTAATCCATCCTTATGTCGTGCTGTTTCATTAAGCCGACGATTCCTCTGGCATGTACGGATAATTCAGTCAAACCTTTTGCTGTAAGAACTTGATTGAATCGCCTCTGTACCCCTGCTTTATTTGCAGAAGCCTGATATAGTTTACCGGCAGCATATCCAAAGGAATTCCTATGGCTTACAGCCGCATCCTCCTCCGTCAAGCCATCACTCATACAGCACTCCATCCCTTGCTGATGAAAAGCATATAATGTCAGTGATGTATAAATCGCTTTTTCAATCTGTCCTTCTTGATGGAGATAACTACTGATCTCATATTCTGGCAACACAAAGCCCAACAAATCCGGCATTATACCGATTTCTTTGCCAATCCCCCGACGTAAGCGCGCTAAAGCTGCTTTTGAAGAATAGATGCGAGGAATGCGTCCTCGCATAAATCGAAGAATATCCATCTCCTCTTGATTCATTCTAATCACCTCATCCTAAAGCCTTCTTGATATGATGTTGGAATTCTTGGAATGCCTTTATTGCATTCTGTTCGCCCCCCTCTTTTATGCGGCCTACCAGAGCTGTCTCCGAACACTGATTGAGCTGTTCCTGTGCCAATCTCAGCAGCGTTTTCTTTGCAATGAGGAGCCATTCCGCTGTCCTTGTTTCCAATTCATCCTTATCCGGATTAACGCCAAGCAACCAGCTCTGAAAGGCTTGATCCAGATGGTGATACCCCTCTTCTTGGGCAAGTTTTACGATTTCTCTCCTCTTCGTCGAAGGACTCCCTTGCAAACTATCACCAGACACTTCGTCAATATCAGCAGCAAAGTATCCAAGCCTTCTGACAGCTTCCTTTGTCCTTTCAAGCACGCCCACAATCTCCTGTACCCACATTTCATTCATCTTAGCCAGCAAAGACGCATTGATGGTAAGATCATCCTGTATATAGTCGACGATTTGCCAACCCGCACCTTTCAAACTATATGACGCACCTGTAACACAAATATGGAATAAATTTACATCAAACCTTATTTTCTCCGTTGTATCTTCCAACATCTGTAACCAATGTATAATCCCTGGTTGTCTGGCATTATCGTCATTTTTTATCTTCATACCAAGCAATGAAGATAAATCTCGCCATATCTGAGCTTCCAATTGATGCCTTTTGGGAGCAAATCCTCTTGTATCATCACTTTTCCATACTGTCATCACTTCATTAAGTAAACTAGCATCCTTCGCAAAGTAATCTCCCATCGTCAGTAGATATCCGGTCACCATTCCCTGTTCTCTATGGAGGAGGATCCGTCTGGATTGCATGGTCAGTAAATCTTTCTGCGCTCTTGGCTGTGAGATTTCACGTTCAATCGTCTCGCAAATCGGCTTTTCCCAATAAGCTTTACTGTCTTCTTCATTATCTGCAAAGACTTCATCACGATCATCTACTAAGACAAAATTGAGCATCAACGTCTCAAATAAATTCCTGCCCTTAGCGTAGAGAATGCCCAGCTGCCCTAGATACCCAACACCTTTAGGCGTCGGCATCTTAGCAGAGTCATCATCAAATCCATTCAAATGCAACAACCATCTTGCAGCCTCTGCATACGTCAGGCGATTCTGTGCTTCTCTGGTACGTGCGGGGAACAATCTAGGTGCATGATCACTTTGAAACAAGTCTCCGACCAGCCTAGCGACCGTCTTCCACTTGATTTCCGCTGAAACTTTCTTTCCTTTCGCAGCCTTGTATGCATCCATATTCTTCTTGATATGTGCAGATTGATAGAACGGTTGTGTGGGGTGAAAGAGCCAGAAGCGATCATGATATGGCTCTAGATAAGCCTTTATATTATCATAAGGAAATTGCTTCTGCTCCCATAAATCTGTCCACAAATTTATGGCGTCATCTGAATCTGCAATATCATCCGTCACAAAGGCACCGTGCATGATAGCCAATAGCAGTCGCATGATGGCAACATCTTGTGTAGGCAGCTCCCCTGCCAAATCCTGTGCTTCATGTGCATGTTCAAAGAGTTCCAGGATAGACCAGGTTTTCGTTTCATTTGCTTTTGTCTTGACGACAATCCACGGCTCGTCCAACAGGTTGAATTCCATTTCCGGTTCTTTTCCGTCCAAAGCTCATTCCTCCTTGTAACTCCAAAGTCCATTCTTCTCATCATAAACAAGGATTCGATCCAGTAAATGCATTTCATGATCTTCGTTGAGAACCAAAAACAATTCCCCCTTCAGCCAATGTGATACATACCAAGAATCCAGATGATTGTCCAACACAACTTCTTCCAGCTCATCAATCACCTTGTCAATCTGCCAATCTTGCACAAAATAAGACGGCAAATTGATAGAGCAGCTTGCAATTGCTTTGGCAAGTGCATCATCTGGCACATCATCAATCCGCGCATCACCATGCCCGGGAAGCCATGGCAATGTATAAAGACAGCCGTCTTCCTTTTTGCAGATAACCAGTACGGTAAGCGAATTTCCGCTATCACGTACCGTAGCTTCACCTCGTTTTCCAGACGCATCTTCTATTTGAGGAGCATTCAACCAACCAAGCAAATTCTTGCGTTGTGCCTTCACTGTCTTGATCTGGAAAGTTTTTGCTTTATTTTTCTTCTCCTCGATGTGCTTCGTATATTGATCAGCTGCTATATCATATTGTTTTTCTGCACTAGATGCATCGACTTCCTTTGCGAGGTGATTGATGATCTCATCATCATATCCATCCTCATATACCTGCTGGACCAAGCGAGGTATATCATCCGGTAAGACCAGGCACTGCTTTAAAAAAGCCCGTGTTTTCATCAGCAGATACTCGCCGTAGACGGCAGTACTTCCTTCATCGAATGTCAACGCATCCTGGATGCCCATGACATAGCAAGTTGCTTCCTGCAAGCGGCTTGGACGCGCTTTTTCCCTGTTGTGGCGATGCAGTCTCCCCACACGCTGTAGGAGCAGATCCATGGGACATATCTCTGTGAAAAGTACATCAAAATCTACATCTAGCGACTGTTCCATGACCTGTGTCCCGACCACGATGAGTTTATCTGGACGGTGGTCTTCCTGCGGTCCCAGCAAATCGCAAAGTTCCTGCTCCTTCCGCACCCGGTCAAAACTCAAGAAACAGGAATGAAGCAAACGGACACAATCTTCTCCAAAATACATTTCCATGCATTGTGCAACATATTGTGCTTTTTTGACGGTATTACAGATGATGCCTGCACAACCGCCCTCAGACAGCAACTCGCTCAAGACATCGCCCAGATTATCTTCATCAAGCTGCTGCAGATGAACAGTCCTCTTTCGTCCAGAAGGTTCTGGCAAATCCTGATGGACGTTTTCGCCCTCGGTATAGCTAATCAAGGGATATGGACTGATGCTATCCGCGACAATGCATTTTGTCTTTTTCTTGCCTTGATAGGCAGCCAGGAGTTCCTGACGACGATGCAGCGGCAGAGTCGCCGATAGGACGATAACGGGAACACCGTACGCACCCAGCCAGGATAGGACAAGATCCAGATATTGATTCATATAAGCGTCATAAGCATGGCACTCATCAAGGATGACAACTTTATTCACCAAGCCCAGATGACGCAAAGCCAGGTGTTTCATCTTGAGGCCGCCCATCAGGACATGGTCGATTGTCCCCACGACAAAATCAGCAAGCAAACCTTTCTTTCTGCCCTGTGTCCAATCGTTGACAACCACATCGGCATGTTTTGCATCTTCTTCATCGTAGAGATGTGACTGTAATTTTATCCCAGTATACGCTTTATTGAACCCGGCTTTTCCATGTGCCAGGAAAATCGATCGGCTCACGCCTGCATGAAGATGCTCAATCCAGCTTTCGATGCGGGGAAATATACCATCGCTCGTGGCCTGTGTCGGCAGGGCAAAATAAATGCCTCCCAGTCCAAAGCGACGAGCAAAGGCTTCTGCTGCTGCTAATGCAGCCTCTGTCTTGCCCTCTCCCATCGGCGCTTCAATCACCATCAAGCCGGGATGCTCCATCTGAACGGCCACCTGCAAAGCATGAACCTGCACTGGCCTTGGCTGGCGCCCAAATCGCTCTTCATAGAGCTGCGACCAGGGACAAGCCGATGCAAACTGTTGGTACTTCGGGAGGCGTAAGTTGAACCATGCCTGCTCTGCACGATCCTGCGCCGATCCCGCTTGTATGATGCCGTAATCGCGTGAAATCAGCGGAAATTGATTCTCGTCACTCGCCAGCCAATCCGCCATGATCAGCAGACCGTTCAGGATGACCTGGGCTGTTACGTTCAATGACACTTCTGAAATCGCTGAGAGCCCTGCCAGATGCAGTGCATACTTTACCAGTTCCTTCTGAACATTTCTCCACGCTTCATCTTTCATGCCTGTGATAGACGGATATTCTGGAGCGGCCTCAAGATCCTGTTTGCAAGCCACTGGTTTGCCATGATGCGCTCCCACAATATCGGCTAAGCTGCGATCCACTCCCTGGTGTTCCAGGATGGATTCTCCTACCAATGCATGCGGGAATCTCTTTGCCAGCACCTGATTCTGCACTTCAACAGACAACCCTTTACTGGTGATTTCATCGACAATATCACCAAAACCAACTTTTTCCGCCTTCATCACAAAACCGGGGGATGCCTTACCGCAATCATGCGCAGCAGCCAAAAAGCGAACGATTTTCCTGGCGAGATTCTCACGTTCTGCCAAGGTAGCGGAGCCTGGAAGATCGATTCCCTGAACAATCTGTTCTTTCGTATGTGGCGGCAACCAGTTCGACCATAATAAATCTGCCATTTCCGCCGTATCGGCTAAATGCATCCATAACGGAAGCCAGAGGTGCGCACCAGTCAATGATAACTTTCCCCACAAAGATCTTGCTGAAGAAGACAATTCCAACATGTCATGATTCACGATATGATCCTCGTTTATCTCATCTTATGCGATTCAAATCATTTGTTTCATTAATACATAATAAAAAGATTCGCGAATAAAAAAGAAAATCCTGCTATTTCAACAGGATTGCTCTTTCCTGCATAAAAAAATCCCCATCGATGACGATTTGCATCGATGGGGAGCTATTATCGTGATGAAGTTGGTTCAGCAGGCGTCTCAGCCATTCAAGGCAAACTTGACGACGGCTTTCATGCCGGGTTTTAGGTCGAAGGAAATGCCGGTCGGGATGGAGATCTTGACGATCATGGTGTCGTCGTCGACACCGGCGTCTTCGGTGTCTGTAGTCGTCTTGGGGCTGGGATTGCCCTGTGTAGCGGTGCTGCTCTGAGCTGTACCGCTTTGAGCGTCAGCGCTCTGCGCATTGCTGTCGCCATTTGCCTGGTTGGCGTTGGCATTGGCAGCATCGGGGCTGCTGGCATTCGCGTTGTCGTTGATGCCGAGGGCCTGGTCGGCGGCCTCTTGGGCGGCTTTATCGGCTGCGGCTTTGTCGGCGGCCGTTTCGATGTCCTGGATGGAACCCTGGAGCTTGTGGCCGTCGATCTCGTAGGAGGCAAACTGGCCAAGGCGGAGTTTCTGGCCCTGCTCGGTCTTGACTTTGGCTTCGACCCAGATATCATCGGCATTGCCGACATTCGCGACGGTCTGTCCGGCTGTTACCACAGTGCCTTCGGCGATGTCAGAAGCATAGTAGACCGTACCGGCAACCGGGGCGACGATATCCGTCTGCTGCGCATCCTGCTTGGCGTTGTCGAGTGCAGCCTGGGCCTGGCGGAGCTGGAGTTCGGCGTTCTGCACGGCTTTGGGATCCGCTGGCTGTGTCGTCGTCTGATACGTCACGGCCGGTGATGAAGCTGCCGGAGCGCTTGACGAGGCAGCGGCTTTGGCTGCCTGGTAGTCGGCTGCGGCCTGGTCGCGCTGTACGGCACTGATGGCGCCCATCTCAAAGAGTTCGTTCATGCGCTGCATGCGGGCAGCGGCGCTCGCGACACTCGCGGAAGAGCCGCCCGACGAGGAAGCGGCCGGAGCCGGTGCGGCACTTGGCACGGCGACGGTCACAGTCTGGCCTTTCTTGATCTCGTCGAGGTTGCGCTGCGAGAGCGCGACGTTCTGCTCGAGCTGCTGGAGCTGGTCATCCGTGATATTGCTCTCGATGTGCGCGATGACATCGCCAGCTTCGACGTGTTCGCCATCAGCCACGACGAGTTCGGTGATCGTGCCGTTCGTGCGGGCTTTGGAGGCGACGAGCGAGCTGGCGACCTGCGCGTCATAGACATTGAAATATTTATGCTGATGCTGGTAATAGTAAATGCCGCCGGCACAGAGTACCGCGATGATGATGAGGCCTGGCAGGCCGTATTTCATCAAGTATTGTACTTTTTTTGTGATATCAACTTCCAAGATTGATTCCTCCATCTAGAAAACCTCCCTCTTAGCGAGGGAGGTTGCTGTTTCTATACGAAGACTCAGCCGAGCTGTGCCTTGATGACTTCAAGGGCTTTGTCGAACGCTTTCGGCAGAGCCGCAGCATCCTTGCCGCCAGCCTGTGCCATATCCGGGCGTCCGCCGCCGCCGCCACCGACGACTGCAGCAGCTTCCTTGATGATCTTGCCGGCATGGATGCCTTTCTTGACCACGTCCTTGGAAGCTTTGACGACGAGGTTGACTTTATCGTCATTGACGCAAGCGAGTACGACGACACCGCTCTCAAGCTTGCCGAGCGTGAGGTCAGCGACTTCACGCAGGCCGTCCATGTTCTCGACATTGGCCTTGCCTGCGATGACCGAGACACCGGCGACTTCCTGGACACCGGCTACGAGCTGCTGGGCATCGGCTTTTTCCTGCATGGCAGCGACTTCGGCGAGCTTGACGGCCATATCCTTGTTCTCAGCCTGCAGTTTCTCGACGGCTGCCACGACGTCGTCTTCCTTCGTCTTGAGCTTGCCGGCAGTCTGGGAAAGGACTGCGAGCTTGCCGTTGACGTAGTCAAGAGCGGCCTGTCCCGTGATGGCTTCGATGCGGCGTACGCCCGAGGCGACACCCGTCTCGCTGATGATCTTGAACATGCCGATCTGACCGACGTTCTTGACGTGGGAACCGGCGCAGAGTTCTTTGGAGAAGCCCGGTACGGAAACGACGCGCACGACGTCGCCGTATTTCTCGGAGAAGAGTGCCATCGCACCCGACTTCTTGGCTTCTTCGAGGCTCATATGCGTGATCTCGACATCCTGGCCCTTGAGGATGACCGTGTTGACGAGTTCCTCGACATCGGCGAGCTGCTGAGCCGTGACGGGCTCGAAGTTCGTGAAGTCGAAGCGCAGGCGTTCCGGCGTGACGAGGGAACCGGCCTGGTTGATCTGGTCGCCGACGACGCGCTTGAGCGCAGCCTGCAGCAGGTGCGTGGCCGTGTGGTTGCGAGCCGAAGCGAGTTTCTTGACCTGGTCGACTTCGATCTTGACCGTCTCGCCGACCTTGAGCTGGCCTTCCTCGACATAAGCGACATGGTAGACCGTGCCGTCCGGCAGCTTCTTGGCGTTGACGGCCTTGATGCGGCCGAATTCGCCGATGAGCATGCCCTCGTCGCCGACCTGTCCGCCGCCTTCGGCGTAGAACGGGGTCTTGTCGAGGATGATGCCGGCTTCTTCGCCGTCCGTGATCATATCGACGAGCTTGCCGTCCTTCCAGATGGCGACGACTTTGCCCTCTTTGGCTTCGGGGTCAACGGCGAGCTTCGAGACATCGATGCCCGAGAGATCCGGCACGGCGACGCGCTGGTTCTCAGCACGCGCACTGCGCGCACGTTCACGCTGCTCGTCCATGGCCTTGTCGAAGCCCTCTTTGTCGAGGTCGAGGCCATTCTCGTGCAAGATCTCTTCCGTGAGTTCCCACGGGAAGCCGAACGTATCGTAGAGGCGGAAGCCGATCTCGCCCGGCAGCTGCTCCTTGCCCTCCTTCTTGAGCGTGGCAATCTCCTCATCCAGGAGATCCATGCCCTGATTGAGCGTGGCAGCGAAGCGGTCTTCTTCAATGCTGATGACTTTCTTGATGTAATCGTGCTTGGCGACGAGTTCGCCGAAGTCGCTGGCATCGCGATAGATGTCGACGACGGCGTCAACGGCACCCTCGAGGAACTTGTCCTTGATGCCGAGCATGCGGCCATGGCGGACGGCACGGCGCAGGATGCGGCGCAGCACGTAGCCGCGGCCTTCGTTCGACGGCAGGATGCCATCCATGATCATGATGGCCATGGAGCGGGCGTGATCGGCGATGACCTTCAGGGAGATATCCGTCTTCTCGTCCTTGCCGTATTCAACACCGGCAACTTTGGCTGCGTACTCGATGATCGGATACAGGAGATCCGTCTCGAAGTTCGTCTTCTTGTTCTGGACGACGGAAGCCAGGCGCTCGAGACCGCAGCCCGTATCGATGTTCTTATGGGCGAGATTCTTGTAGGAGCCGTCTTCCTGGCGGTCATACTGCGTGAAGACGAGGTTCCAGATCTCGAGGTAACGATCACAGTCACAGCCGACGGCGCACGTCGGCGAGCCGCAGCCGCGCTCTTCGCCGAGGTCGATGTAGATCTCGGAGTCCGGGCCGCACGGGCCAGGGCCGATTTCCCAGAAGTTGTCATCCATCTTGACGATGTGATCCTGCGGGAAGCCCGGCTGGGATTTCCAGATCTCGATGGCTTCCGTGTCATCCGGGTATACCGTGACCCAGAGCTTGTCCTTCGGCAGCTCGATGACTTCCGTCAGGAACTCCCAGGCCCAGGGAATGGCTTCGCCCTTGAAATAATCGCCGAACGAGAAATTGCCGAGCATCTCGAAGAACGTCTGATGGCGCGCCGTGCGGCCGACGTTCTCGATGTCGCCCGTGCGGACGCAGCGCTGGCTCGTCGTCACGCGCGTGCGGGGCGGTTTCATCTTGCCCGTGAAGAACGGCTTCAGCGGTGCCATGCCAGCACCAATAAGAAGCAGCGTCGGATCATCTTTCGGGATCAGCGAAAAGCTCGGCAGGCGCAGATGGCCTTTCTTTTCTGCAAAGAACTGCAGATAGGCTTCACGCAGATCGTTACCACTCATGTACTTCAAAAAAATCTACCCCCATACAAGCAGCCGGTTTACACTGACACACTTTGCCAGCATCCCGCATGCTCTGGTTTTTGTACGTTAACTAACCCTCAGTATACCACAACGCTCTGGTGCTTTTCCAGTAGTTCCCAAAAACTTCCCGAAAATTCATCCCGGAGCGCCGGTACGGCAGGATATCGTATCAAGATTCCGCTTCGGCGGCGAGTGCAGCCTGGGCCTGCTCGGAATTCATGAGGATTTCGCGCGGCTTGCTGCCCATATTCGGGCCGACGATGTTGAGTTCCTCCATCTCGTCAATCAGGCGGGCCGCCCGCGTGTAGCCGACGCGGAAGCGGCGCTGGATAGAAGAGGCCGAAGCCTGCCCCGTCGACATGACGAGGTTGACGGCATCGGGCAGCAGCTCGTCGCGCTTCGGTGCGCGGCGCCCCTTGCCCTCTTCTTTCTCTTCGTCCTCTTTCATGGCATTCTCCGTAAAGGTGATGATTTCTTCATTGGCTTCCATTTCCTGTCCCTGAGCGCGGATGAAGTCGAGGAGATGCTCGACCTCATCATCGCTGATGAAAGCGCCCTGCACGCGCAGCGGCTTGGCGGCGCCGACCGGGTAAAAGAGCATGTCGCCTTTGCCCAAAAGCTTCTCTGCCCCGCTGCGGTCAAGGATCGTGCGCGAATCGATCTGGCTCGAGACGGCAAACGAGATGCGCGAGGGGATGTTGGCCTTGATGATGCCCGTGATGACGTCGACGGACGGACGCTGCGTCGCGAGTACCATGTGGATGCCGGCAGCACGGGCTTTCTGTGCCAGGCGGCAGATGGCATCCTCGACATCGTGCGGCGCGACCATCATGAGGTCGGCCAGCTCGTCGATGATGATGACGATGGCTGGCATCTTGTCGTCGGGGAACTTATTGTTGTAGGTCTCCATATTGCGGACGTTGTGTTCCGCAAATTTCGCATAACGCTTCTCCATTTCCTGCACAGACCAGTTGAGTACGGAGGCCGCTTTCTTGGCTTCGGTGACGACTGGCACCATGAGATGCGGGATGCCGTTGTAATTCGAGAGTTCAACCATCTTCGGGTCGACGAGGATGAATTTGACTTCTTCCGGCTTGGCCTTGAAGAGGATGCTCGTGATCAGCGTATTGATGCAGACGGATTTACCGGAGCCCGTGGCACCGGCGACGAGCAGATGCGGCATCTTGGCAAGGTCTGCGAAGATGGCCTGGCCGCCGATGTCCATGCCGAGCCCCACCGTGAGCTTCGATTTTGCTGCGAGGAATTTCTCGTTCTCGAGTACTTCACGCAGCTGCACGCCCTCGAGTTCCGCGTTCGGCACTTCGATGCCGATGGCCGCCTTGCCGGGGATGGGCTCGATGCGCACGGAGGTCGCAGCGAGGCTCAAAGCCAGGTCATCGGCAAGGTTCGTGATCTTGCTGACCTTGACGCCGGGGGCCGGCTCGAGTTCGTAGCGCGTGACGGCTGGGCCGTGGCAGGCGTTGATGATCTTGGCCTTGACATGGAAATCCTCGAGCGTCTTCTGCAGGATGCGCGCCTTGTCTTCAATCTCGATTTCAAGTGCCGCATTGTGGCGTTTGACGTGCTTCGAAAGGATCTCGGTGACACGCGGCAGCACGTAGGGCCGCGGAGCCGGCTGCTCTGCCGCAGCTCCCCCGGTATGCGGTGCAGGGCCGTTGCCCGAGCCGTCGAGCAGGGCAGCGGCCGGCATGATTGGCGCAATCTCATCGTAGGACGGCACCGGCACCGGGTTCTTCTTCATGGGATTTGGCGAAGGCGGCACGACAGGCTGTGTATGCGGCACTTCAAGTGGCTGCACAGGCTCGCCAGGAGCTGTTTGTGACAGCCCGTTGCCTGCCGCGTGATCGTTGCGGCCGTATTCGATGGTGAAGTGCGGCGTTTCAGGTTCCGAATCTGCCAGGGGCTCCGTACCATATGCACCGCAACCTGGTTCCGGCGTGCGCTCGGGCATGAGTTCAGCCGCTTCCGCCCGAGCCTCGGCCATATCGTCAGATAGATGGGACGCGTCGGCCACAGGCTCCGGCCGAGACGCAAAATGCGGGTCTTCATCCTGATTGTAAAAGGATGAACGGCGCTGCATCTTCTCGCGCACCGTCTCGGAAAGCTGCTCTTCGACGCGACTGCCGACTTCAGCCACGCGCCCGCAGGTATTCGAGATGGCAGAGCCTGCGACAATGGCTCCCTTCTTCGCCTGTTCCTTCGTCTTCAGGAGTCCCGTCGCGAGCGACCATGTCGTCGAGAGCAGGATTGCGCCGACAACGCCGGCTCCCAGGATGATGATCGTGCCGTCAACGCCGAAGAACTTGCGCAAAAGCAGCAGCAGTCCGCCGCCCAGGAGTCCGCCGCCCTTCGGCAGGCTGTCGGGCAGGATCTCTGCACCGACGGGGATCACAAAGTGATGATAGATGGCAAGTATGCAGACGAAAAGAGCCAGCAGGCCAAAGAAGCGCGGCGTATAGCGCGGGCCGCTGTGCTTCGTGATGTACTGCCAGGCGATGAGCAGGATCAGGAAAGCGATGACAATGGCCCCCAGGCCAAAGAAATAACGCAGGAATTTGGCAAAATAAAGTCCCACAAAACCGACGTTGAGCCCCAGGATGCCGCAGATGGAAAGAAGTCCTGCTGCCAGCAAAGCCAGTCCCAGGAGTTCATAGCGCCGGCCGGTGCCTGCCGCCTTCCCGGCCCTGGACTTGCCGGATGGACCGCCCTTGGCGCGTGTGCGCGTCCCTTTCGCGGTCCTGGCCGTCTTGCGCCGGCTGGTCGTTTTCTTATTCAAGGAATCACCTCATTTGCTGATGTGGCTGCAAAAAACAAACTGCAGACGGAGAAAGCCCGCCCTTCGTCCTTCCCTGCACGGGAGACGAGCGGCGGGCTTCCCTATAGGATTAATCTTATCGTAGCCGGCTTATCTTGTCAAACGCTCGGCGCAGCGCTGCGCTTCAAAGAAGATGCGTTCCTTGTCGAGCGTCGTGAGTTCACGGTTCTCCATGAGGACCTTGCCGTCGACGAGTACCGTGTCCACGCTGTCAGCATGCGCGGCGTACGTCAAGAGCGACACGAGGTCGTGACGCGGATACCAGACGGCGCTTTCCATGCTGAAGAGCGTGATGTCAGCCTTGCAGCCAGCCTCGAGCTTGCCTGTATCCTGGAGACCGATGGCTTCGGCACCATACTCTGTCCCCATCTTGACGGCCGTGCGTGCAGGAACGGCCAACGGGTCAAGCGTATGGACCTTGTGGAGCATCGCTGCCAGATTGACTTCTTCCAGCATATCGAGATTGTTGTTGGAAGAAGCACCATCCGTACCGAGTGCCACGCAGACACCTTCCTTGAGGAGACGCGGCACCGGTGCCGTGCCGCTCGCGAGCTTCATGTTGCTGCCTGGGTTGTGTGCCACGCGGATGTGATGCTTCTTGATGATCTCGATGTCGTTATCGTCAAGATGGACGCAATGAGCGGCCAGCGTGCCCTTGCCGTCAAAGAGGCCCGTCTCCTCCACCCAGGCAAACGGGCGCTTGCCGTATTCCTTGAGCGAACCCTCGATCTCGGCCTGCGTCTCATGCATGTGGATGTGGATCTCGGCACCGAGTGACTGCGCGGCAGCCGCCACTTTCTTGAGGAATGCCGGCGGGCACGTATACGGCGCGTGCGGGCCGAACATGACGGTGATGCGTCCATCTGCAGCCCCATGGAAATCTTTGTAAAGGGCAACGTTCTCCTCGAGCTTCTGCTCGCCGTCCGGAGCCACGCCGATGATGCCGCGGCTGAGTACGCCGCGCAGGCCGGAATCAGCGACGACCTCGGCAACCTTATCCATATACGGCCCGTACATATCGGCAAATGACGTCGTGCCACCCTCGATCATCTCGACGGCCGCGAGCATGGCTCCCCAGTAAATGTCATCTTCATTCATCTTGGCTTCTACCGGCCAGACCTTATTGTTGAGCCAGTCCATGAGGTTCATGTCATCGGCGTAGCTGCGCAAAAGCGTCATCGAGGCATGCGTATGCGCATTGACAAAGCCCGGCACGGCCAGATGGTTGCGCCCGTCGATGACCTTGGCAGGGCGGAAGTCCTCGGGTACGTCCCCGATGGCCTGGATCTTGTCGCCAGCAATCAGGATGTTCGTGCGCGGCGTCGTGCCGTCTGGCAGCAGTACATAAGCGTCTTTGATGAGTGTTTTCACGAGATGAGTCCTCCTTGTTCATGATTTTCTGTCATTTCACTGTCTTTATCGTAACACGAAGAAACCGGCAGGAAAAGGCCATACGTCAGATTCCCGCCGGTTTTCTCCTGTTTTATTCTGGGTCAACAGGAAATCAAGCCATCAAGCCATATTGAGATACGCGCGCTGCTCCGGAGTCAGCGCATCGATGGCAATCCCCATGGATTTGAGCTTGAGTTCCGCGATCTTCGTGTTGATTTCCTCGGGCATCAGATGCACGCCCTTCGCCATCTCCTTGCCGTGCTTCAAGAGGTGCAGGGCCGAGAAGAACTGGACACCGAACGAGAGATCCATGATCTCAGCCGGATGACCATCGCCGGCAGCAAGGTTGACAAGGCGTCCTTCTGCGAGCAGATAAAGCTTGCGGCCATCATGCAGCTTGAATTCCTCGATGTTCTTGCGGACCGTGCGGCGTGAAACGGACAGTGATTCAAGTTCGGGGATGTTGATCTCGACATCGAAATGGCCGGAATTGGCGAGGATGGCGCCGTTCTTCATGACCTCAAAATGCTGTTTGCGGATGATATCCTTATCGCCCGTCAGCGTCAGGAAGATATCGCCGATCTTCGCTGCTTCATCCATCGGCATGACGCGGAAACCGTCAAAAACGGCCTCGACGGCTTTGATCGGGTCAACTTCCGTGATGATGACATTAGCACCGAGGCCGCGCGCACGCATCGCACCGCCTTTGCCGCACCAGCCATAGCCGGCGATGACGACGTTCTTGCCGGCGATGACGACATTCGTCGTGCGCATGATGCCATCCCAGGTCGACTGCCCCGTGCCGTAACGGTTGTCGAAGAGGTACTTGCAGTACGCATCATTGGCCGCGATCATCGGGAATTCCAGCTTGCCCTCATTGGCCAGTGCGCGCAGGCGGTGTACGCCCGTCGTTGTTTCCTCCGACCCGCCGACAATGCCAGAGAGCAGCTCGCGGCGTTTCGTATGCAGCATGTGTACGAGGTCGCCGCCATCATCGATGACGAAATCCGGATGGATATCGAGGGCCTTGTTGATGAAGGTATCGTATTCCTCCGGCGTGCAGCCGTGCCAGGCAAAGACGTGCAGGCCATCCTCGACGAGTGCCGCGGCCACATCGTCCTGCGTCGACAGCGGATTGCTGCCCGTGATGGCGACCTCGGCGCCGGCATGCTGGAAGATCTCCGCCATGTAAGCCGTCTTGGCCTCAAGATGGAGCGTAATGACCATCTTCTTGCCCGCAAAGGGCTTCGATACCGAGAATTCCTTATCGACGGCCGCCATGACCGGCATGAAGTTCTTCACCCAATTGATTTTATCGTGGCCCGAAGGAGCCAGCTTGATATCACGGATCATCGATTCCATATGCCAAAAACCTCCTGAAATAATGCTATCTTTATTGTAATGTCCGTCAAAGCGGCTGTCAAATACCGTTCTTTGCCTGAAATGCCATCCCGCCAGCCATCAGGCCGTCATTTGAGATACGGCAGGCAGACTTTGAGGACCGACGCAGCGAGCGAACCCGATTCCACCGTGTTCCACTGTCCGTCAGCATGGATCTTCCAGACCATCTCGCCCTCGTCGTACATGTATTTGTAGATATACGGCTGTCCCTTGTCCGTATCGGAATGGAACGTGTAGACGACGCAGTTGAAATGATCCTTGTCGGGATTGTAGATGCTGTTCGTGTCGACGACATCCTTCTCGTAGACGATGTTCTGGTAAGCCGTGACGTAAGCGGCCTGCGTAACAGATGGTGCCGCTGCAAAGAACGCGAGTCCTGCCAGGAGCGGCACGCAGAGCGACGCGGACTTCTTGCCAAGAGCCTTTGACCATATGCGTCCGGCAGTCTTCCCTGCCCGTGCAAACGATCTTACTGATACCATGTTCACCATGCTCATGAAACTTTTCATGCCTTATGACCTCTATTCTGTAATTTAATGGCGCGCACGGATTTTCCCGGACACGCTCGCATTAAGTATAGGTGAAATGCCCACGCAAGACAAGCCCCTTTCTGCACAATGGCGGGGACTTTCCTACGGGGAGCTACAGGGCGTCCAAGCCTGGCATCAAAAAAGAGCCTCAAGCGAGGCTCTTTTCATATACAGGGGTTTCGATGCAGACGTCTGACAGGAATCAGAGCTGCGGGCCAGCAGCAACGAGTGCCTTGCCTTCATCATCGAACGTGTACTTCTTGCTGAAGTTGTCGATGAACATCTGAGCGAGCTTCTTAGCTCTCGTATCCCACTCGGACTCATCCGTGTAATCCCATGTGGATTTGGACGGATCTTTGTAGGTATCCTTTGGATCGAGGACTTCCGTAGCAACGCCTTCTAGCTTCGTATGGATCTCGAGGCCGAAGTACGGGATTTTCTTCGTCGGAGCTTCGTTGATGGCACCGCTGTGGATGGCGTCGATGATGCCGCGCGTATCCTTGATGGAGATACGTTTGCCATAGCCGTTCCAGCCCGTGTTGACGAGATATGCTTTCGTGCCGTTGGCCTTGACGCGCTTTACGAGTTCATGCGCATACTTCGTCGGCGGCAGTTCGAGGAAAGCCTGGCCGAAGCAAGCGGAGAACGTCGGAGTCGGCTCCGTGATGCCGCGCTCCGTACCAGCAAGCTTGGACGTGAAGCCGGAGAGGAAGTAATACTGCATCTGTTCCGGCGTCAGGATGGAAACCGGCGGCAGGACACCAAAGGCATCTGCTGCGAGGAAGATGACACTCTTGGCAGCCGGTGCTGCGCTGCGGTCATTGACAAAGCCCTTAACAGTACTCTTGATGTGATCGAGCGGATACGATACACGCGTATTCTCCGTGATGCTCTTGTCAGCAAAATCAATCTTGCCGTTCTCGTCGAGGACGACGTTCTCGAGCAGGGCGTTGCGCTTGATGGCACCGAAGATATCCGGCTCTGCATCCTGGTCGAGGTTGATGACCTTGGCATAGCAGCCACCTTCGAAGTTGAAGATACCATCATCATCCCAACCGTGCTCATCATCGCCGATCAGCAGGCGCTTCGGATCCGTCGACAGCGTCGTCTTGCCCGTGCCGGAGAGACCGAAGAAGATAGCCGTGTTCTTGCCCTGCTTATCCGTGTTGGCGGAGCAGTGCATGGCAGCGATGCCCTTGAGCGGCAGGAAGTAGTTCATCATGGAGAACATGCCCTTCTTCATCTCACCGCCATACCAGGTGTTGATGATGACCTGCTGGCGCTCCGTGAGGTTGAAGACAACAGCCGTATCGGAATGCAAGCCGAGTTCCTTGTAGTTCTCGACCTTTGCCTTGGAAGCGTTGAAGACGACGAAGTCCGGCTTGAAGTTTGCTTCCTCTTCCGGCGTCGGTTTGATGAACATGTTGCGAACGAAATGAGCTTGCCAAGCAACTTCCACGATGAAACGGACAGCCATACGCGTATCCTTGTTGGCACCGCAGAAGCCATCGACGACAAACAGGCGCTTGTTGGAAAGCTCTTTCTTGGCAATTTCCTTTACTGCTTTCCATGCTTCTTTGGAAGCTCTGTGGTTATCGTTGTGATATTCTTCCGAATCCCACCATACCGTGTCATGGGAGGTCTCATCATCAACAATGAATTTATCTTTTGGAGAACGGCCCGTAAAAATACCGGTCTTAACATCAACGGCGCCCAGCTCAGAAACCTGGCCTTTTTCATAGCCCGTGAGGCCTTCTTTGGTCTCTTCCTCGAACAACGTCTTGTAAGAAGGATTGTAGAGGATTTCCGTTACACCCGTGATTCCATACTGACTAAGATCGATGTTTGCCATTTGTTGTCAACCTCTTTCATCAAAATCTGGTTTTTCAACCTATTGAGAGATATTTCACATGCTTTTGCTCGTGCAACCCCTCAATTCAAGTATTATATTAACTTATCCATTCATAAATGTCAAATATTTATTTCCTCTGCTTTTTAATTTTTATTTATTGTTATTATTTTGCTTTACTTACAGGCTTTTGATAGGAAGAGCGACAGAATGCGAAATCCATGAAGCAGAGACTTCCCTTGAAAGAACCTCACAATCTTTACGCTCGTTTACATCAAATACATCAAATCCCATACAGCAAGGCCCGCAGGCACCCCTTCAATTGGCTGTGCCGCCAGCTTCCTAAAGGGGTCGCCGACCTCAGCTGCCGCCTGTGGCAGTCTCTTCTCCGTGCGCGGGGATCTGCTATTCAGCTGTTCTTCTGTTCGGCAAAGTGCAGTACGGACTGCTCCATCGTCTCCGGCGTGCAGGCGCCATCATGGCGGATTTCCTTGTTGCGCAGGGACGCGAGACCTTCGGGGATCTTCGTGCCGCTCACGGCAGCGAGGCGGTCAAGCAACGCAAATTCGTCAAGTCCCTCGGTCTTCTCACCCAGGGCCTCAAGGACACTGCCATTGAACTTGTACGGGCTGGCAGTCGAAACGACGACCATGTGATGCGTATCGCCCGTCTCCTTCTGATAATGCTCGGCCACACGCCAGGCCACGGCCGTATGCGGATCAGCGACATAATGCGCATCGGCAAAGACTTCGCCGATGCAGGCTTTCGTATCTTCATCCGAAGTCCAGTCCGCCCAGAAGACCTGCTGGATTTTCGCGAGGAGATTGGCATCGATGGCATAACGCCCCGTTTCGCGCAGCTGCTGCATCCAGCCGGCGACTTTCCCAGCGTCATCCGTCATATGGTAGAGCAGGCGCTCGAGATTGCTCGAGATCAGGATGTCCATCGACGGCGAAATCGTCTTGTAGAAATCGCGGTTGCGGTCATAAACGCCTGTACGCAGGAAATCCGTCAGCACATTATTCGTATTGGAGGCACAGACGAGCTTGTGGACAGGCAGCCCCATGCATTTGGCGTAGAAACCGGCGAGGATATCGCCGAAATTGCCCGTCGGCACCGTAAAATCGATTTCCTCGCCAGCCTTGATGCGGCCATCTTCCAGAAGGTCGGCATAGGCACTGAAATAGTAGACAATCTGCGGCACGAGGCGGCCCCAGTTGATGGAATTGGCCGAAGAGAGACGGATCCCCGCTCCGGCAAGCTCCTCATTGAACGGGCGGTCGCCAAAGATCTGCTTGACACCGCTCTGTGCATCGTCGAAGTTGCCGCGGACAGCCGTGACATTGACATTCCCGCCTTCCTGCGTCAGCATCTGCAGGCGCTGGATGCGGCTGACACCGCCCTCCGGATAGAATACCATGATCTTGATCTGCGGGACATCGCGGAAGCCTTCGAGTGCCGCTTTGCCCGTATCGCCTGAAGTCGCCACGAGGATCAGCACCTCATCCTGCATCCCCGTCTTCTTGAGTGACGTACTCATGAGCTGCGGCAAGAGCTGCAGGGCCATGTCCTTGAAGGCGCTCGTCGGGCCGTGCCACAGTTCTAGCACACTCATATCGCCGCAGGCCGTCACAGGGGCGCGCTTTGCCGTATCAAAGCGGCCGTTGTTGTAAGCACGCTGCACGCAGCCTTCGATCTCTTCTGCCGTGTAATCCGTAAGGAACAGCGAGAGGACGGCCTTGGCACGCTCCTCGTAGGAAAGGGGCTGCAAGCCGCGGATGAAATCCAGCGTGACCGTGGGAATGGTTTCCGGCACGAACAGGCCGCCATCTTCTGCCAGTCCATGGATGATGGCCTGTGCTGAAGTGAGTGATGCTGCATTTCCTCTGGTACTCTTGTAATTCAAGACAAATCTCCTCCTGCCAGCGCCCCGAGGGGCCACTTTGATATTTGATAATAAAACGAACTATGTTAAAATGGAAAAAGGTTCCCCACTCGTCATCTCGTTTTTGACATTATACCATAGATTCCAGGCGAAGCCTATAGGAATTACTAAAATGTCATCACGGAAAATACGGTTCTTTAATTTTTGTTACATAAATAGCTGTATATTTCATTATACAATACACTTTTGTAATCATTGTGGACACGGAAAGGGTGTTGAATTTGCTGAACATTGCCATGGCACAGATGGAGGTCATTCCTGGCCATCCCGACAAGAACACGGAGCGCATCCTCGCCTTCATCAGCGAGGCTCGCGAAAACCACGCCGATATCGTCATCTTCCCCGAGATGGCCGTCCCCGGTTATTTCCTGGGAGATACCTGGGAACAGCCTGCTTTCCTGCGCGACTGCGAGAGCTATGGAAAGGACATCATCGCTGCCTCGCATGGCATCACCGTCATGTTCGGCAACGTGGCAATCGACTGGCAGAAGAAGAACAACGACGGCCGCGTGCGCAAATACAATGCTTTCTTCATCGCGCAGGACGGCAAGCTTGTGCAGCCGGACAATATGCCGTATCCCTATACGATCAAGACACTGATGCCGAATTACCGCGAATTTGACGATACACGCCATTTCTTCAGCCTGCAGAAGCTCGCGCGCGAACTCGGCACGACACCACAGAAACTGCTCTCGCCAGTCAGCCTGAAAATCCGCGGCCAGCGCTTCAACGTGGGCTGCCTGCTCTGTGAAGACGGCTGGAGCGACGACTATGAACTCGCGCCGCTCAAGATCCTCGAGCAGGACGCCATCGACTTCTATGTCAATATCTCGGCTTCACCGTATACGCTCGGCAAGAACGACAAGCGCAACCGCGTCTTCGGTCGTCAGGCCAGAGAAGCCGGCGTCCCGCTCTTTTACGTCAACTGCATCGGATTGCAGAACAACGGCAAGACGGTCTACACGTTCGACGGATCGAGTACAGCCTATGCCGGAAGCGGCGACGTCGTCTATACGGCACCGGAATACGAAGAGAATCTCAAAGTACTGCCGCTTACAGGCCTCAAGGATATGCCTCCCGCCCCGGTTCCCGAGGAACCGGATATCGCCCATATCTACCGGGCACTGCATTACGGCATCCGTCACTTCCTCGCCAACATCCATATGAAGAAAGTCGTCATCGGCATCTCGGGCGGCATCGATTCTGCTGTGGCCGCTGCACTCTACGCCAAGGTGATAGGGCCTGAGAATCTGCTGCTCGTCAATATGCCGAGTGTCTACAATTCCGCAACGACGAAAGGGCTTTCGCAGAAACTCGCCGAAAACATCGGCTGCCAGTACATGATCCTGCCGATCCAGGAAGCCGTCGACCATACAATCCATCAGCTCGAGGAGACGCCGATGGTCCTGCTCAAGGACGGCAGCGAGTCGCATCTCACGGTCTCCTCCTTTGTCGCTGAGAACATCCAGGCGCGCGACCGCAGTGCGCGCGTACTCGCCGGTGCGGCCGCGGCCTTTGGTGCCGGTTTCACCTGCAACGCCAACAAAGCCGAGACGACCGTCGGCTATTCCACGCTCTACGGCGACCAGTCAGGCTTTCTCGCCGCCCTCGCCGACCTCTGGAAGCACCAGGTCTACGCTCTTGCCCATTACCTCAACGACACCATCTATGGCCGCGAAGTCGTGCCGCAGGGCATCATCGATATCGTGCCTTCCGCCGAACTCTCCTCGGCGCAAAACGTCGATGAGGGCAAGGGCGACCCCATCAAGTACCCTTATCACGATTATCTCTTCCGCTCTTTCATCGAACGCTGGCAGAAAGCCACGCCGGAAGATCTCCTGACCTGGTACGAGGAGGGTACGGTCGAGAAGAATCTCGGCTGCGAAGAAGGACTTGTGGTCAAATACTTCCCGACGGCCGCCGACTTCATAAAAGATCTGGAACGCTGGTGGAACCTGTTCTGCGGCATGGCCGTCGCCAAGCGCATCCAGGCACCGCCAGTCCTCGCCGTAAGCCGCCGCGCCTATGGCTTCGACCATCGCGAAGCACAGAATGGCGCCTATTACACGCGCCGTTACCGCGAGCTCAAGGCCAAGCTGCTCCAAAAGTGATCCCTGGGACGCAGCGCGCTGTTTCCTCGTCAAAAGAATATCGGCTTGCCGGCCTGCCGGCAGAAAAGTGGACGTCCTCAGCCGAGGGCGTCCATTGTCGTCAAGAGAGGCAAAATGACGCTCAGCACGAAAAAGAAGATCATGCCGCCGATCAGGAGCGTGAGGACAGGTTCCACGAGGACCTCCAGGCGACGCAGCCTCTCTTCATAAGAAAATCGCGCCAGGTCTGCCCCGCGTGCCATCATTTCCTCGAGTTTCCCGGCTGCCTCGCCCGCTGCGACAAGGGCCGCCAGAAAAGGCGGCAGCATTGCGTCCCCCAGCGCAGCCATCAGCGAGGAGCCGCCCTGCAAGCGCAGCTGTGCCTGCCGCAGCCGGTTGCGCAGGAAGCGATTGCCCGGCACCTCTGCGCCCAAAGCCAACGCGCGATCCAGTGGCACGCCATGCTGCAGCAGGATGCCCAGCAGAGAAAAAACCGTCTGCCATTCGCCATACGCGAGCAGCGGGCCAAAGAAGGGCAGGCGCAGCAGGATGGAATCGAGCTTGCCGCGCGGCCCCGGCCGGGAAAAGAACCAGCTGCTACCAAGCAGGATTGCACCTGTGCCGAGAAGCAAGATGAGCCCGTGCGACTGCAGGAACCCCGAACATGCCAGCAGCATGCGCGTCGGCCAGGGCAGTTCAGCTGACAGGCTGGCCAGCAAGGCCGCAAAAGCAGGCAGGATAAAGAGTGTCATAAGCACACCTGCCACCAGGGCAGTCACGAACAGCAGCAAAGGATATGCCATGGCCGCCCGAAGCTTGGCGCGTGTCCTCATGGCCAGCTCCATATGGTCCGCCAGTTCCGGCAGGATGGAATCCAGAGATCCGCTTTCCTCCCCCATCCGCACCAGCTGGCAGACACTTGCGGGAAAGACATCCGGCCGCTCTGCCAGTGCAGCAGAAAGCGGCTCACCGCGAAGTACCTGTGCGCGGAGACAGCCCGCCATCTCCGCATAAGCGCTGTGATTCCCTGATTGTATCCCCTTGCCGGGCGCTGTCGATGGCGCCACTTCGCCAGGACCTGCCAGCACGCCGAGCGCCTCGTGAAGCGGCAGCCCTGCCGCCGTGAGCAGGGAGAGCTGACGCAAAAAGAGTACACAGGCCCGCCGGCCATCGAGACTGCGTGCAGAAAGGCGCAGCCAGTGCGGACGCTCCCGTACCCGTGCCAGCAGCCCCGTCTCCTTCCCCTCTTCTCCCTGCAGCCGCAAGGCTGCCACCCAGAGGCCGCGCTGACGGATCTTCTGCGCAGCCTCGCGGCGTGAAGCCGCTTCCACGCTGCCTTCGAAGCGGTCTCCTGTGCGGTTCCTGGCCTCATACGAAAACAGCAGCATCTGCCTGCCTCCTTTCCTTTGCATACGGCTCCCGCATCTTTGCTGCGATGCGGCCCTGCTGGCGCAGCGAGGCCAGCGCCCGTTCCATCGTCTGCATCCCTTGCTGCTGGCAGCGCATCATCACCGAATCGAGCTGCTCATATTTGCCCTGCCGGATCAAACTGCAGACGGATACCTCACGCAACAACACTTCGACAGCTGCCACGCGCCCGCCGCCGCAGGCTGGCAGCAGCTGCTGGGCCAGCACGGCCTGCAGGACCCTTGCCACCTGCTCCCGCACGGCTTCACGCTTGTCATGCGGATAGAAGGACTCGATGCGGGCAGGAGCTTCGGCTGCCCGCCGCGTGTGCAGCGTCCCGAAGACCAGCATGCCGCTCTCTGCGGCCATCAGCGAGGTCTCCAGCGTGGCACGGTCGCGCAGCTCCCCCACGAGCAACACATCCGGCATCTCGCGCAGAGCGCTGTGCAGAGCCTCAGGGAACGAGCGGAAATCCCGCCCGAGTTCCCGCTGATTGATGAGGGAATCCGACGTCGGGAACAGGTATTCAATAGGATCTTCCAGCGTCAGGATATGGCAGGCTGCCCTCCGGCTCAAGGCATCGAGACAGGCTGCCAGCGTCGTGGTCTTGCCGGATCCCGTAGGGCCGCAGACAAGCACCAGTCCGCTCGTCAGCGACAAGATGCGCGTCAGTGCCTTCCCGGCAGGGAGCTGCAACTCCTCCAGGCTGGGAACCCCAGGCGGCAGGAAACGCAGGACGGCCGCCAGGCTGCCCCGCTGCCAGAAAGCGTTGCCCCGCAAACGCCAGGAGCCATGAGCAAACGCGAAGTCCACTTCTTCCCGTGCCTGCAGCCGCTGCCATAGCGCGGTGCCAAGATGTTCGCGCAGCCAGGCTGCCAGCGTCTCCGGCTCCACCGGGGCAGATCCCAGTGGCTGCATCATGCCATCACAGCGCAGCCAGATGCGCTGCCCCGCCGTCAAGTAGAGGTCTGATGCCCTGCGGCGGCAGCCCTCTCCGACCGCTTCACGAAACAAATCCGCCATCGCCATAGAGTACCCTCCTGACCTCAGAAAGAGATGTCACACCGGCCATCGCCTTTTCACAGCCATCCTGCCAAAGGCTCGTCATCCCCTGGGCGATGGCTCTTTGCTTCAGCTTCGCACGCGGCCACTGCTGCAGGATGCCCTCGCGCAGGGTTTCATCGATGAGCAGCACTTCACTGAGGACGGTGCGCCCCTGATAGCCGGTACCGCCACAAGCCGCACAGCCCTGCCCCTCTGCCAGCCGCGCACCGGGGTGCCAGGCCTCCTGCAAGAGAGCCGCTTCTTTGGAGCCGCAAGGTACCTCCCGCCAGACCCGGCAGCCAGGACAGATGCGCCGCACCAGCCGCTGTGCCACGACCCCGCTCAGCGTCGCTGCCAGCAGATAAGCTGGGACGCCCATCTCGAGGAAGCGGTAAATGGCTGAAACCGTATCTTCCGTATGCAGGGTCGTCATGAGCAAATGCCCCGTCAAGGCGATGCGCACGGCCATGGCAGCCGTCTCTTCATCGCGGATTTCACCGAGCAGGATACCGGTGACATCCTGCCGCAGGATTGCTTTGAGCCCGGACAGGAAAGTCAGTCCAGCCTTCTCATGGAGTTCCACCTGATTGATGCCCGGCAACAGCCGTTCAATGGGGTCTTCAAGCGTCACGAGATTGCGCTCAACTGCATTGAGTTCGCCAAGCGCTGCGTACAGCGTAGAAGTCTTGCCCGAATTGACCGGGCCACAGAGTACCACGAGACCGGACGGACGGTGGATGAGCTTCTGGACCAACTGCAGATGCGCGTCCGAGAACCCCAGATGCGCAAGTTCCAGTCCTTCCTGGCGGTCAAGGAGCAAACGCAGCACCAGGACCTCCCCCCGCGCCGTCGGCAGAGAAGAAACGCGCAGATCCACGCCGTGCCGGTAATGGATATGACCATCCTGCGGGCGCTGCTGCTGTGCAATATCCATGCCGGCCATCACCTTGAAGCGTGAAAGCAGCGGCGGCACCAGGGAAAGCGGCAGCCGGCCGATCTCCTCCAGCATCCCGTCACGACGATAACGCAGCCGCAGGCAATCTTCCTGCGGTTCAAGATGCATATCGCTCGCCCCGCAGGCGATGGCTTCTTCGATCAGGAAATCCGCCAGCCGCACCACGCCGCGTCTTTCCTGCGGCTCCCGCCTTGCAGGCAATGCCTCCCGCCGCTGCTCGCGTATCACCTGGCCGACCAGGATACGCAAGGCTTCCATGCGCCGCTGCTCCATAAGACATCCTCCTCATCTCATTCATTTCATTCATTGATATGTTTCTGGTACAAGAACAATGCCATATGATATCCCTTCGACACGTACACAAGCTTCTCCTTCCTGGCCGGCAGCATAAAAACAGGCAATAAAAACAGGGTGTCACCCATTCCTGGATGAAACACCCTGAAAAAAAATCATGCAACAACGCTCAAACCATGCACCAGGTCAACGGAGATGCCCAGCGATTCAGGCAGCGCTTACCGGCCGGCGGAAGCGATACCCTACGCCGCGCACGGTCTCGATGGCATCGCCGAGCCGGGCATCGTAAGGAGACATCTTGGCGCGCAGATGGCGGATATGGACATCGACCGTACGCGTATCGCCATAGTATTCATAGCCCCAGATGCGCTCGAGCAACTCATCGCGCGAAAAGGCGCGGCCGGGATTCGTGACGAGAAGCTTCAAGAGTTCGTATTCCTTTGGCGTGAGCGACAAGAGATGATCATGAACCCAGGCCTGATACGAAGAAAAGTCCATGCGCAGGCCGCCACTTTTCAAGACGTCTTCCCTAACCGGTTCCTCATGACTGGTACGGCGCAGGACCGCCTTGATGCGGGCCATGAGTTCGCGCATCGAAAATGGCTTGACAACATAGTCGTCGGCACCAAGCTCCAAGCCGAGGACCCGGTCGATCTCTTCCGCCTTGGCCGTCAGCATGATGATGGGGATGCCGGAAGTATCCGCATCGGCCTTGAGATGCCGGCAGACCGTCAGGCCGTCGACTTCCGGCAGCATGAGATCCAGCAGGATGAGATCCATGCCGGCAGCCAGCTGCAGGGCCTGCTGCCCATCGGCAGCTGTGACGACGTCATAACCGTTTTTCTTCAAATTGAATTCCAAAAGCTCACGGATGGAAGACTCATCGTCCACCACGAGAATCCGCATATTATCTCCCACCTTCCTGACGGCCCGCTGCAAGGACCGTCTCCAAGATCACCGGAGACGGTGGTCAGTCGTAATAATGTTCGCTGAGATCGATGAGATTATCCCGCAGCTGGCGCAGGAAATCCCAGCGGTTGAGCTGGTCGGCACCGACGGAAAACGCATAGCCGCCCTGCGTCCAGTATGCCACGAAGGAATCGCTGCCGAGTTCGGCGATCTGCACCTGCGTATGACCAAGCTGCTGGAGCTTCCAGTCTGCACCGTAGACGCCACTGAGCGTTTCGGCATTCATGCCGTCGCTGAGGAGCGTGGTGCGCACCACAAAGCGGGCGCGCTTTTCCTCCTGGCCATAACGCGATGTATAGCAGATTTCCGCCGTCGTCCCGCCGATGATATAGCGCTCCGTCAATTCAAGGCCAGAACTCAGCGGGAAGTAAAGCGGATGGAATGACAGGGCAGAAACCATGGATGCATAGGAATCATACGGCACCATGGGATTCGGTATCGCCTGCGCTGCAGCCTGGTCTTCCTGCGCTGCGGCCTGGCCTTCCTGCACAGCAGCCTGGCTTTCCTGCATAGCAGCCTGGCCTGCTGCCTCGCTCTCAGCAGGAGCAGTCATCGCTGCCTCACCCTCAGCAGGATCAGTCATCGCTGCCTCATCCTCAGCAGGCGCGGCCATCGCCGCTGCTTCCATGTCCGCACTAGCAGCCCATGCCTGCCCGGATCCCAAGGCCAGGCAGCCTGCAGCCGCCAGGACCAGCCATTTCTGTTTCCAAATCATGAGTGAATCCCCCTGTCCAAATATCCTGTGATACATACAATTATATTACAAAGCCATGACCGAGACAATGCCTTACTCCGCGCTCTCCGCAGCCTCCTTGAGTTCCGCGTCGGCCTGCGCCTTGACGACCTGCCAGACGCTGTTGACATAAGCACCCATGAGTGCCTTGCCGTTGGCATCCGGGTGCAGGCCATCCAGTGCATACTCCGTCGGCAAAACGCCGTCCGGCGCTTCGATGGCCAGCGCCATATCAATATGGACCTGCGTGCGGATATACGCATTGACCACAGCAAAGCGATCCTGCCAGTCCTCCGCAGTCGGCTCGTCAAACACATGCTGGATATTGTCAGGATGGATGGGCGGCAATGTCAGGAGAATGGGCCGGATCCCATTCTGCAGGCATTTCTGGCGCATCATCTCAAGGTCAGAGATCACCGCGTCCGGATCCTCGCCGGCCCGCAGGCTGTTGCTGCCTGTCATGATCAGGAGGTACTGCGGGTGAAACGGCAGAACATCGCGGTCAAAGCGCGCCAGCGTCATGCCGCTCGTATCGCCGCTTTCCGACAGGTTGATCGTATCAAAGTCCAGATAATGCAGCCAGCTGAAATGAAAATCAGCCGGGCTGTACGAAAAATGGCCGCCGCCGTGACTGACGCTGTCCCCGAGTACAGCCACCTGCCAGTCATCGGCAGGTGCCGTCCGGAACGAACTGACCGCAGACCAGCCGCCAAGCGGCTCCCCCGCCGCATCAAAGGAGCGGACCCGCCAGTAAAAAGGCGTATCGCTGTAATGCGGCTCCGGATCATAAATTTCTGCCATGGTCGAAGAAAGCAGTTCCACAGGCTCTGCCTCCGGATTTTCTTCCGGATTTTCCTGATAAATAGCCACTTCATAGCTTGCTGCATCATACTGCCCGACCCAGCTGTAAACGGGGTAAAGCAGCGTTTCGCCGCGCCGCCCGCCATAATTTGCCGTCAGGACCGGTGCATTCATGACCGGCAGGTCCGGCGACGTATAAAGCACAGCCAGCTCGCTGAACGGCGTATACGGCGTGCCGTTAAAATCGATGGCACGCACACGCCAATATAAAGGCGCCCTGCCCAGCTGATCTGCGGCAATGCTCATGAGCGGCGGGTTGAAGCGGTTCTGGTAAATGCTGCGCGTGCGGAAGATGGCAGCCGAAGACTCCTTGGCATTGGACAGATGTTCCGGCGGACAAGCAAAAATTTCCATTTCGTAGCTCACAGCCTCTTCATCCGTATTCCAGGTCAGGATCGGCGAAAAAGAGAGCGGCGTATCTGCCGTGGTCGTGCTGAGACCATCAGGCGGCGGCGTCAGCAGGCGCGATGATGCCTCCTGCCGCGGCCAGAGCAGCAGGGCACCCATTGCCACGAAAATGACGAAAAAAAACAGGGCCAGAACATGTGTCCAGAAGTTCTGCTTTTGCAGACGGGCATGTCTGCCCCTGCTGTGTATAAAATGTGTCAGACGATGTTTCATAGTAGGATCCTCTTTGTATCTCTGTATCCGGAATGAAACAGAAAATTCATTCCCATTATAGGAATTATACCATAGATTCATAGCAGTCAACAATTTTTTCCTTCTGTTCCCTACTAAATATTATTCCTGCCCCAAAAGGGATGCATGTGCCCATATTTTTTCCAATAATGTGCCGGGAAGAATTGACAAGCATACCCCGACTTGTTATAATTGCTTATGGTAAAATAAAAATTACATATAGAGGATCAGGTGTCGCAAGACTTAATAGGGAAGCCGGTGAAGTCCGGCGCGGTCCCGCCACTGTATCAGCGAGTCACGCTGCATAAATGTCACTGAATAAGGAGAAGCTTATTTGGGAAGGCGCAGCATGATGATGAACTGGAGCCAGGAGAACTGCCTGATCAACGATTACCGTTTGACCTGCGAGCGATGGGAAGGCAATCCAGACCCTTCATAAGAAGACTGCATGTAGTATAGATATAGATAGATACGATACATAGCAGTATTGGAACTGAATGGATTTTGGATGGCTCTTTCCACGCGGAAAGAGCCATCAGCGTTTTTATGGCTCGAAATATGTCAAAACCTTTTTCCCCTGTCTTTTGCTCATGACAGAGGAAGAAATCCTAATATACTCCATTCAGTTCTATGTTTTCTTTTTCACCCTGCCCCGCTGAATGAGACAGGGTTCCTTTTTTCAAACCGGCTGCCAGGAGATATGTTGAAGAATTTTTCGGATACGGCTTTTGGCGGCCTTTCTTTTTACCATGTTACATCCTATCATCCACTTTCAAAAAGAGGAGGAAAAAGTATGAGCAAAAAAGAATCAGCCGGCGCAGATGCCGAACTTGATCTTCAAGCCATCTTGAAGAAAGCGGAAGCACAGACGGATTTCCCCGATGTGCCTTTCGACGAGTTCACACCGCCAACGTATGAGGAATGGAAGGAAAACTGTATTGCTCTCTTAAAAGGTGCGCCTTTTGACAAAAAGATGTACACCAAGACATATGAGGGCATCACATTTGACCCGATGTATTTCCGCAAGACAACGGAAGACATCCTGCCGCGTACGTCCTTCCCTGGCCTTACCGACTTCATGCGCGGTGCAAGGCCGAATGGCTACATCGATCTTCCCTGGGGCATCGCCCAGGCCTGCGATGAAACAATGCCGGCAGAAAACAATGCCCTGCTGAAGCACGAAGTGAAAAACGGCTCGACGATCTATAATGTAAAGGTCGATGATGCCACGCTGCTCTGCGAGGATGTCCGCGAAGCCAAACACCCTGGAAAGAAGGGTGTAAGCCTCACGACACTTGCTGATATGCATACGCTTCTTGACGGGCTCAAGCTCGACAAATATCCGCTGTACCTCTACGGCGGCAAAACGGCCTTGCCCCTGCTCGCCATGACAGCAGCCGCGTATAAGGCCTCTGGCGGCCATGTAGAAAAACTGCAGGGCTTTATCGGTGCCGATCCGATCGGCGAACTTGCCAGCCGCGGCACATCAGGCGTCGCGCTTGATGCCCTGTGGGATGACATGGCAGCCTGTGCCAAATGGGCACAGAAACATGCCCCGGGCCTGCGCACCGTGATGGTAAAAAGCGATGTATACAGCAACGGCGGCGCCAATGATGTACAGGAAATGGCTTATACGCTGGCCACGGCCACGACGTATCTGCGCGTCCTGATGGAACGCGGCCTGACCATTGACGAAGCTGCCTCCACGATCATGTTCACTTATTCCATGGGTGCAAACTTCTTCCTGCAGATTGCCAAGCTGCGTGCGGTCCGCCCGCTCTGGGCCCAGATCGTCAAGGCTTTCGGCGGCAGCACGGATGCACAGGTCATGCATATTCATGCCCGTCCGGCACTCTTCTTCAAGACGGTATACGATCCTTACGTCAACATGCTCCGCAATACGACGGAAATCTTCTCCGGCGTTGTCGGCGGCCTCGATTCCTTCGAGAATGCAACATTCGATGAACCGATCCGCAAGGGCGATGAATTCTCCCGCCGCATTGCACGCAACGTGCAGATCATCCTGCAGGAAGAATTCGGCATGCTGCAGCCAATTGACCCGGCCGGCGGCTCCTGGGCAGTTGAAACGCTGACCAAGCAGATGAAAGAAAAGATCTGGAAGGCCTTCCAGGATGTCGAGGCACAGGGCGGCATTCTGCCTGCACTCCGTCAGGGAGAACCGCAGGCGGCGATCACGGCCATTCTGGAGAGCCGGTTCAAAAATTCCGAATTGCGCCGCGACCGCATTGTCGGCAACAACATGTATCCGAACATGACGGAAAAACGCCTGGATCCGCGTCCGGAAGATGAGGCCGCCATCCGCAAAGACCGCACGGCTGAAGTTCAGGAATACCTCAGCGATATCGACACCGAGCATAAAGATAAATGTCTGGATGATCTCCAGCAGGCTTCGGTGGATGACCGCGTAGAAAAGGCCATTGCTGCCGCTTCTGCCGGCGCCACGCTGACAGAACTCGCCGCCAGCTCCAAAGCCGGCCAGCCCGAGACTGTCGCTCCCATCACGGCACATCGCTGGAGCGAGCGCTTTGAAAAATTGCGCCGCCGCACGGAGGATTACAAGGAAGCCCATCAGGACAATGTCAAGATTTTCCTTGCTAACATGGGCCCGATTCCGCAGCATAAGGCACGTGCCGACTTCACGACTGGTTTCCTGCAGGTCGGTGCCTTCGAGGTACTTGGCAACGACGGCTTTAAAACGCCGGAGGAAGCAGCAAAAGCAGCAGCAGAATCTCATGCCGATGCCGTTGTCATCTGCTCGACGGATGCCACGTATCCGGAAATCGTGCCGCAGCTCGCACCGCTTCTCCACAAGGCACTGCCTGAAGCCCGCGTTTTCCTCGCCGGTGCAGCACCGAAAGATCTGCTTGAGACCTACAAAGAGGCCGGAATTGATGACTATATTTCGGTGCGGGCAAATTGTTACAATATTCTCCTCTCCTTGCAGAAAAAGAAAGGAATGATGGAATAATGGCTGCAGAATATCCTGATTTCGCCCATATGCCGCTTGCCTCCCAGCCGGAACACACAGAAGCGGAATGGAAAGCCCTGCTGGAAAAAACCGTGGGCAAACATTACGATGAACTGACTCAGCGCACGATGGAACACATTCCCATCAAGCCCTTCTATAATCACGACGAATACGACCACATGAATCATCTGGATTTCGCCAGCGGCATTCCGCCCTGCCTGCGCGGACCGTATTCAACCATGTACGTCTTCCGTCCCTGGACGGTACGTCAGTACGCCGGCTTCTCCACAGCCGAAGAATCCAACGCTTTCTACCGCCGCAACCTGGCTGCCGGCCAGAAAGGTCTTTCGATCGCATTCGACCTGCCGACGCATCGCGGTTACGATGCCGATAACCCGCGTGTACTCGGCGACGTCGGCAAGGCTGGCGTTTCGGTCTGCTCCATGCTCGACATGAACATCCTGTTCTCCGGCATTCCGCTCGACCAGATGTCCGTCTCCATGACCATGAACGGCGCCGTTCTGCCGATTCTCGCATTCTTCATCCAGTCCGGTGTTGAACAGGGCGTCGATAAGAAGATCCTTTCCGGTACGATCCAGAATGATATCCTCAAGGAATTCATGGTCCGCAACACGTACATTTATCCGCCAGATATGTCGATGCGCATCATCGGTGATATCTTCGAATACACGACGAAATACATGCCGAAATTCAACAGCATCTCGATTTCCGGCTATCATATGCAGGAAGCCGGTGCTACGGCAGATATCGAACTCGGCTACACGCTGGCTGACGGCCTTGAGTACCTGCGCACCGGTATCAAAGCCGGACTGGAAGTCGATGCCTTCGCTAAGCGCCTTTCCTTCTTCTGGGCCATCGGCAAGAACTACTTCATGGAAGTCGCCAAAATGCGTGCCGCACGTGTACTCTGGGCCAAGATCGTCAAATCCTTCGGCGCCAAGAACCCGAAATCCATGGCACTGCGCACGCACTGCCAGACGTCCGGCTGGTCGCTTACAGCTCAGGATCCTTTTAACAACATCGCCCGCACCTGTATGGAAGCCATGGGCGCAGCACTCGGCCATACGCAGAGCCTGCATACGAACGCACTCGATGAAGCCATCGCCCTGCCGACCGATTTCTCGGCCCGCATCGCCCGCAATACGCAGCTCTACATTCAGGATGAGACGCGCGTCTGCAAGATCATCGATCCATGGGGCGGCTCCTACTACGTCGAAGCCCTCACGAACGAGATCATCCGCCGTGCCTGGGCTCATATCCAGGAAGTCGAATCCCTCGGCGGCATGGCCAAAGCTATTCCGACCGGCCTGCCGAAAATGCGTATCGAAGAAGCCGCTGCACGCCGTCAGGCAAGAATCGACTCCGGCAACGAGACGATCGTCGGCCTCAACAAATACCGTCTGGAGAAGGAAGATCCTCTGGAAATTCTCTCCATCGATAACACGGCCGTCCGCAATGCACAGATTGCCCGCCTCGAAAAACTGCGCCGCGAACGCAATGACGATGATGTACGCCGTGCCCTCGAGGCAATCACCAAGGCAGCTGAAAGCCGCGAAAACGGCAACCTGCTCGAATGTGCTGTAGAAGCCGCCCGCGTCCGCTGCTCGCTCGGTGAAATTTCCGATGCAGTTGAAAAGGTATCGGGGCGTTATCAGGCTGTCATTCACACGATTTCCGGCGTCTACTCCTCCGAATTCACGGATAAGACCGAGCTTGAAAAAGCCCGTGCCCGCGCCGATCAGTTCGAGGAACTCACCGGCCGCCGCCCGCGTATCTTTGTCGCCAAGATGGGCCAGGATGGACACGACCGCGGCCAGAAAGTCATCGCCTCCTCCTTCGCCGATATGGGCTGGGACGTCGATGTCGGACCACTGTTCCAGACGCCGGAAGAAACGGCTCAGGATGCTGTGGATAACGATGTCCATATCGTCGGTTTCAGTTCGCTCGCAGCCGGCCACAAGACGCTGCTGCCTCAGCTGGTCGAAGACCTCAAGAAACTCGGACGCGAGGATATCATGGTCTGCATCGGCGGCGTCATTCCGGTACAGGATTACGACTTCCTGTACAAACACGGTGCTGTCGCCATCTTTGCACCTGGCACGAATATTCCGGAAGCAGGCATCAAACTGCTTGACCTCCTGATCGATAAAGCAAAACAGGAGATCGCTGCTTCTTAAGACAAGAAATGCATCAGATCGATTACCGGACTTTATATGCTGGCAGAAAGGAGGCATAAACTTGGCTGAGAAATATACGGTTTCGCGCCCCAGCTGGGCACCGGATCCTGATGATCACCACCATCACTACGATCCCAATTTTGCCTGCGGTGTCATGAGCGGCATTGACAATGTCAAAGACGCAGCCGGCGGCAATCTGAATCCCGGCCTGAAAGACGGGACCATGCACCTCAAACGGCGTCTGGTTCCGACTGAAGATGACTATGTGAAAGGTGTTCTTGCCGGCGACAGGATGATGCTCTCCCGGGCTATCACCCTGATTGAAAGCAACAGTCCGCGCCATTTTCCCCTGGCTCAGCGCGTCCTCCAGCGCCTGCTCCCCTATACGGGGCATGCACTGCGCATCGGCATCACTGGCGTACCGGGTGCCGGCAAAAGTACCATGATCGAGGCGCTCGGCAATATGCTCTGTGATGACGGGCACCGCGTTGCCATCCTGACCGTAGATCCCACGAGTACGGTTACGAGAGGATCCATACTGGGTGATAAAACCCGCATGGGAACCCTTTCCCGCCGCAAGGAAGCCTATATAAGGCCTTCGCCTGCCGGCGGCACACTGGGTGGCGTGGCGCGCAAAAGCCGTGAAACCATGCTGCTCTGCGAGGCAGCCGGTTATGACACGCTGCTCATTGAAACCGTGGGTGTCGGACAGAGTGAAACCACGGTGCGCTCCATGGTTGACTTTTTCATGCTGGTCGTACTGACCGGTGCCGGCGATGAACTGCAGGGCATCAAGAAAGGCATCATGGAACTTGCTGATGCTATTGTCGTCAACAAGGCCGACGGTGACAATCTCCTGCGCGCCAAAGTGGCCCGCGGAGAATTTGAACGCATGCTGGAATTCATCCAGCCGGCAACACCGGGCTGGGCCACGCATGCCTACATGGTTTCCGCGGTCAAGCATACCGGTCTCAAAGAACTCTGGCAGGTCATCCAGGCGTTTGCCCAGAAGACAAAAAAAGACGGCGTTTTTGACAAGCGCCGTCATGGCCAGCTCATCGACTGGATGCAGAGCATGATCGACGAACATCTGCATAATCTCTTTTTTGACGATCCCGTCATCAAGGGACGCATGCCAGAGGTTCGCGATGCCATCCTGCAGGGCGCTATTTCACCGACGCAGGCCGTGGCAGAACTCATCAGCATCTTCGATGTCCAGCGTGCCGCACAGCGGCAGGTTGATTTGTTACACCCCAGAAAGGAAGATTGATAATGTTCCTGAAAAAAATCAGTGTCTCAGGCGGAGATCCCCGCGAATTACAGGCCGTTTTTTCTGACGTTCCCGGCATTGTGGATTCCTTTGTCGGCACGATACAGACCGATGAGGAGTGCGTCCAGGGCCTCGCCCTGCATTTCGACCCCAAGCGGATTGATCTCTCCATGATCCTCGATCTCTTATTCGCTGTCGTCGATCCTCACCTGCCCGATGGACAGGGCGACTGGCGCGGTCCGGCATACCGGGCTGGCGTCTGGTATGAAGATGAGGAAGATCTGCCGCAGCTGGAACTTTATATGAACTTCCTGCGCAATCGGGGAAAAAGCCCTGCTGCAACGAATGCCAAGCTCACGATCAATGATCCGAACACGACTAAAAAAGTGCAGCATTGCTATGCCGGCATTCACCGGCAGAACAGCTTTACAGCAGCGCCGCCTATGGATCAGCATTATTACAAAACCCACGATACATCTGATGCTTATATTGATTTCGATAAGCTTCGTGCTTATGTGAAATACAGCTGGGAATAATATCCGGCACACTCTCCAATAAAACAACACAACAGGAAAAGACCTCCGATCATCGTCGGAGGTCTTTTTCTGTTCCTTCCTGATTCAAGATACGATATTGCCAGATTGGCGGAATCTGCAATAACCTGCTGCTCTGGAAGCAGCAGGTTATTGCGCAAAATTCCGGCACAGATGACAAAATCTGCCCTTTCCTTTCTGCCAGAAGGCGTCATCAGACTTCTTCCTGAAAATTCCTGACACGAGACAAAGCTCATGCCAGGGGGTATAAAAGAATCCGTGATTTTTATTTTCGCAGGCTGCGCCAGAGCCAGATGAAAAGCGCAGCTGCCAGCAGCAAAGCCAGCACATGCCAGAAACCGCCGTAAATCGGCAGGACCAGGAAGGCCATGGCACCAATTACAACAAGCCAGGTTTCCCGGCGCAGCGAAGCATGACGTGCCTGTACCACATCTTTAGCCGCGCGCATGACTTGCGCCTTCTGGCGGCTGATAAAGACACCGATGCCTGTCACGACTGCACCAACGGAGATCAGGATCAGGACCACCCAGAGGATTTTTTCAATCATGAGATCGTGACTGTGAATGTGCAGGTTGATCCAGAACGGAATGAACTGCATCCAGGCAGGTGCCGGATAATAGGCGACCGATGAAGCACCGTCTTTTGCCAGAAAGGCTTTTTCGCCGAGCATGAAGTTCGTCGGCTGCGCCGGAACATCTGCCACCGAGAAGGTATAGGCCGGAAGGTCTTTATTTGGCATATCCATGCTGATAACCAGACGATCTGGGAAAAATGCCTGAGCTTTTTCAAGCGCCGCCATCGGGGAAATTGCCGCCTGAGAATCCTGCAGGACAAGGGCTGCCTTTGCCTGTGCGGCTGCCGTCTTATCATACTGCATGCTGCCGCGCGCATAGAGATCGATCGCAATGCCGCTCATGCAGAGCGCGAACAGCCAGGCTGCTGCAACGAGAGAAAGTATTTTATGCCAGTCTGACCACCACAGGCGCTTTGTCCGCCGCCGTACCGTACCGAAAGCAAAAGCTTTCATCATCGGGAAATAAAGATACAGGCCGCTGAAAAGCGAAACGATCGAAAGGAAGCACATGAGGATCAGGATATTGCGTCCTGTGGAGCCCGTGCCGAGAGAGACATGCAGATTGTGCATGGTATGCAGGAAAGCTTCAACAGCAGGATAGCGGTAGACGCGCGTCGTCCGGTCAAATAAGGTGTGTTCACGCACATCGTACATGATCTGCTCGCCGCCCATGCGCATATGTGCGCGGGCTGCCCGCTCATTCTTATTTTTCACGCGGAAATAGAGTGTGCCGTCCGACGGATCCGGCGTCACGCTCAGAAGTTCCTTGTCCGGGTAATTGTGCTGCAGCGCGTCAAGGCCTTCGTCCAGCGATGACCAGATCTCATTTACGGCCATCGGTGCCGAAGGTGCCGGCAGATTAATCGTATTCCATGAGCGGATTTCCTGCCGGAACATGAGCGGCAGTCCGGTCAGGATCAGCAGCAGCAAGAATACGGTGCAGATCACGCTGGTCCAGCGATGCAGACGGATCATAATTTTCATGGAGCAATTTCCCTCCTGTACAATAAAATAATGGGTATCGGCACAGCCATGGCCCATAAGTTGCCTCAGCTGTTACAGATGATCTATAATGAAGATATGACGAAAAGGAACGGGTGAATGACATGCATACAGACGATCATTTTATGCTGATTCGCAATCAGCGCATCGAGAGCAACGAACGCCTCTCAGAAAAAGCCAAGCAGCGCCTCAGCAAATCGAAAGCCGACAATACACTCAAGGCCTATCGAGCCGACTGGCGCGATTTTGCCGAGTGGTGTGCCTACCATGATGAGCGGGATCTGCCGGCTGCGCCTGAGACAATTGTCAACTATCTCAACGATCTGGCGGATGCGGCCAAAGCCAACACGGTGGCGCGGCGCGTCACGGCCATCTCGGAAAACCATGTGGCCGCAGGCTACCAGGGGGAACGCAATCCCGCCAAGAGCAGCCTCGTCCGTGCAGCAATGGAAGCCATCCGCCGCGAAAAAGGAACGTTCCAGCAGGGCAAGACGCCAATCCTGCTCGAGACACTCCATGTCCTTGCAGCCTGTTTTGACGATGACATCGTCTCGCTGCGCGACCGTGCGCTGATTTTCCTGGGGTTTGCCGGAGCTTTCCGACGCTCCGAACTCGTGGCCATCCAGATCGAGCATTTGACGCTCACGACCGAAGGACTCATGATCCTCGTACCGCAGTCCAAGAGCGATCAGCTTGGCCGCGGTTCAACGATTGCCGTCCCCTATGCTCCTGACCCCTCCATCTGTGCCGTACGCGCCGTACAGGAATGGCTCGCGGCCGCCAATATCCACCGCGGGCCACTCTTCCGCCCGTTCACGCGCGCCCATACGCTGCGCGACAGCCAGCTTTCCGATAAATCCGTCGCGCTCATCATCAAGAAGTACGCAAAGCTCGCGGGCTTCAATCCTGATACTTTCGCCGGCCACAGCCTGCGCCGCGGCTTTGCCACGAGTGCAGCCCAGCACGATGTCGACGCACTGACCATCATGCGCCAGACGCGTCACCATTCGGAAAAAATGGTCCACCGTTACATCGAGCAGGGCAACATCTTCAAAGAGAACCCCCTCAACAAAATGTACAAGAAATAATGGTGTGCCGACTGCATTGTCATCTGCGAGGACATCTTCCCCAGAGGGAAGGATGAAAACGGGGCTGCCGCATCGATTGATGCGGACAGCCCCGTTCTTGATGCCAGCGACGGCCATGCGTACCGACGCGTTTTTTACAGTACAGCCTTGTGGCTCAGATTGATGCGGCCCTTGTCGTCAATCTCGACGACCTTGACCTGCAGCTGGTCACCGACCTGTACCACATCCTCGACCTTCTCAACACGATGCTTGGCAAGCTGAGAAATGTGGCAGAGCCCTTCCTTGCCCGGCAGGATCTCGACAAAGGCACCGAACTTCATGAGACGCGTGACGCGGCCCGTATAGACTTCGCCGACCTCGACCTCGCGCACGATGTCCTCGATCATCTGCTTGGCTTTCTTCATGCCTTCGGCATCGACCGACGAAATGAATACATTGCCGTCCTCATGGATGTCAATCTCCACGCCCGTCTCATCGATGATCTTCTTGACGACCTTGCCGCCCGTGCCAATGACATCGCGGATCTTCTCCTTCTTGATCTTGATGGTCTCCACGCGCGGAGCATACGGCGAAAGATCAGCCGCCGGTTTGTCGATGCACTCAAGCATCTTGCCCAGGATAAAGGCGCGGCCGCGCTTTGCCTGCTGCAGGGCTGCCGAGAGGATTTCACGCGAAAGCCCGTCAACCTTGATATCCATCTGGATGGCCGTAATGCCTTCTGTCGTGCCGGCTACCTTGAAGTCCATATCCCCCAGTGCATCTTCCATGCCCTGGATATCCGTGAGGATCGTGTATTTATCCCCTTCCTTGACGAGACCCATGGCCACGCCGGAAACCGGGCGCTTGATCGGCACGCCGGCATTCATCAGCGAGAGCGTACTGCCGCAGACCGAACCCATCGAACTCGAACCATTCGATTCAAGTACCTCCGAAACGAGGCGGATGGTATACGGGAACTCCTCAATGGACGGGACCACGGGGATAAGAGCCCGCTCGGCGAGTGCGCCATGACCGATCTCGCGGCGGCCCGGGCTGCGCATCGGGCGAGCTTCGCCGACACTGTAACCCGGGAAGTTATAGTGATGGATATAATGCTTCGTCGTCTCAGGTCCAAGGCCGTCGATGATCTGCTCATCGCCGAGCGAGCCGAGCGTCGTCACCGTGAGGATCTGCGTCTGGCCGCGCGTGAAGAGACCGGATCCATGCGTACGCGGCAGGAGGCCGACCTCACACGAAACCGGGCGGACCTCCTCGACTTCACGGCCATCCGGGCGAATCTTCTCATGCGTGATCATATGGCGGACAACGGATTTCTCGAGATCGTGGATGGCAATGGCGATCTCCTTGTCCATTTCCGGATAGAGTTCGAGGAAATGTTCCATCGTATCCGTCGTGATATCAGCAATATGCGCATCACGGTCGAGCTTGTCCGAATTGCGGACGGCCGCATCGAGCCGGTCCTTCGCATAATCGCGAATGGCCTCTTCCATTTCCTGCGGTACGAGGAAGAGCTTCGGCTCGCTCTTTTCCTTGCCGCAGGCGGCCTGGATTTCCTGCTGGAATTCAACGAGGCGCTTGATTTCCTCATGACCGAACAGGATGGCATCGAGGATGACATCCTCCGGCAGTTCATTGGCACCAGCCTCCACCATCATGACGGCATCATGCGAGCCTGCCACCGTGAGGTTGAGGGTCGATACTTTACGCTGTTCTTCCGTCGGGTTGATGACGAACGCGTCATCGACGCGGCCGACGCGCACGCCGGCAATCGGACCCATGAACGGGATATCCGAGACCGTCAGCGCACAGGAAGCACCGATCATCGCAGCGAGTTCCGGTGCATTGTCCTGTTCGACCGAAAGCACGGTGGCCACGATCTGGACATCGTTGCGGAATCCTTTGGGGAACAACGGGCGGATGGGGCGGTCGATGAGGCGGGCGCAGAGAATGGCATCACTAGACGGACGGCCCTCACGCTTGATGAAACCGCCCGGGATCTTGCCGGCAGCGTACATCTTCTCCTCATAATCAACGGTCAGTGGGAAGAAATCGACGCCTTCCCTCGGTTCTGATGACGCCGTGGCCGTGACGAGTACGACCGTGTCGCCGTAGCGTACCAGTACAGCGCCATTGGCCTGTTTGGCGAGCTGACCGTTCTCGATGACCAGCTTGCGGCCGCCGAGCTCTGTTTCAAAACGATGCATACGAACAATACCTCCTCAAATATCTTCTCTATCTTCTATGGAAAAACATCTCTTTATCACATCTTGGATGACCCCAGGTAGCAAATGTTTCTGCCCCGTCATTTCAGCAGAAAAAAAAGCGGGATTGCTCCCGCTTTCCGCTTCAGGATCGCTTGCCAGCAATCAACGCTCAACCGTGGAACGCAGACCGAGCTTGGCGATGATCGAACGATAACGCTCAATGTCCGTCTTGTAGAGATAGCTGAGCAGACGACGGCGATGGCCGACCATCTTCAGCAGACCACGACGGGAATGATGATCCTTCTTGTGCTCTTTCAGATGCTCCGTCAGATACTGGATGCGAGCCGTGAGAACAGCAATCTGTACTTCCGGCGAACCCGTGTCACCCTCGTGAACGGCATACTTCTGCATGATTTCCTGTTTTGCTTCCTGAGTCAGCATGTTTTTTCCTCCTAGTCTTCCTTAAAAAATCTCCATCAGCCAAGAAAACGTCGGAGTTCTTCGCTATCTGGGCTGAGGAACGTGTCTCCGCGACACTTCTGATAGTATATCATACCCGTCAAGGCCTTGTAAAGCAAAAGGTCATTGCCGCTGCCATATTTTTCGTGCAGCAGCGCGATCCTTGTGCATCTGATGTACGAGAGCCTCGACGGATGCGAATTTCTCTTCTTCGCGGATCTTCTGCAGGAACTGGACCTCAAGGAGACGGTCGTAGATATCCTGCGAAAAATCTTCAATATGGACTTCCAGCCGACGGTTGCAGCCTTCGAAGGTCGGGTTGTTGCCGATGTTGGCCAGGCCAAGATATGTTTTGCCTTCATAACATACACGTGTCGCATAGACGCCGTTCGGCAGCATGACCTGCGCATCCGTGATGGCAAGATTGGCCGTAGGAAAGCCCAGCGTCCTGCCGCGCCGCTCCCCGTGGATGACGCGGTCGAGTACGGTGAAGGGACGCCCCAGGCAGGCGGCGGCCTCTTCCAGTTTTCCCTGCTGCAGCAGCGCCCGGATGCGCGTGCTGCTGACCGTGCGCCCGTCAAGCATGACTGCCGGACAGACCTCTGCGTCAAAGCCGAACGCTGCTGCATCGCGCAGCAGCATGCGATGCGTCCCCTTGCCGCGACTGCCGAATGTATAATTGGGGCCTGTCACCACGCAGCACGGCGCAAAGGAATCACGCAGCATCGCCAAGAAAGCTTCAGGCGTGCGCTGCGCCAGCTGTTTCGTGAAAGGGACTGCCATCAGGACATCGACGCCGAGCTGCGCGATGAGCCGGCTGCGCAGCTGGCTGCTGCCAATCTGCGGCGGCATGTTCTCCGGCGCCAGGACCGAAAGCGGATGATTGCTGAACGTGAAGACCATGGACTTGCCACCGCGCGCCTGCGCGATCTCCACCGCCCGGCGGATGATGCTCTGATGGCCGATATGAACGCCATCAAACATCCCCAGGGCAATGACCAGCTGCGGATATTCTGCCCGGAGGTCGGTAAGCCGCGAATAGATTTGCATAAAAACCTCCTACTACTCTGCTACGATTCGAACCGAGAGCCAGCAAAGCACTCAGCGATTCATGACCTTGGCGGGCACGATTTCCTGCCGCGTCCTGTCATAACGGCCAATACCAAGGAAACGGCCGTCACTGTAGACGCGCAGGGTATCCGTCTGAGGCACCCGGCGGCGCTCGCCCGTACCAAGACCGTTACAGAACGCTTTCTCCCGCGCAGGCGCAAGGTCGTAACGCGGAAGATGATCCAGGTATGCCTCCGGCGCCAGCAGGGCCTTTTCTTTCAGCACAGCCAGTTCCTCGAGCGTCTGCGCTTCGGCAAGCGCGAAGTCACCGACACGGCTGCGCACCAGGAAGGTCATGGTCGCTGGCAAATTGAGTGCCGTACCGATATCGGCGCAGAGACTGCGGATATACGTGCCCTTCGAACACTGCACATCAATCAGGATGCGCTTCCTCTCCGGTTCATAAGCCAGGAGCTGCAGGCTGTGGATCGTGACCTCGCGTGCCGGCACCTCTACTTCTTTGCCCTGCCGCAAAAGGTCACAGGCACGCCTGCCGTTGATCTTGATGGCAGAATGTGCCGGCGGCACCTGGCGGATGCGGCCCGTGAACGCACGAAGCACCTGGTCGATGGCTTCGCGCGTCGGCATCGCAAAATCCGGGATCTCCTCGATGATGTTTCCCGTATCATCGCCGCTGTCCGTCGCAAAACCAAACGTCAATTCAGCCCGGTATGTCTTATCGGCAAGTTCCAGATACTCGATGAGCCGGGCGGCCTGACCGGCCGCGATTGGCAGTACACCAGCGGCTGCGGGATCGAGCGTGCCGGCATGACCGACGCGCTTGATGTGCAGGACCTTGCGCACCGCACTGATGACATCATGCGAGGACATGCCCGGTGGTTTCAGGATATTCAAGAAGCCATCCATCACGCATCCTCCTCCGCCTTACCAGTAGACCGCTTGACGGGCAGTGCGCGGATGGCCTGCTCGATGGCGCTGCAGATGGCCTGCTTTGCCTCAGCAAAGGGCATGGCCAGCGTGCAGCCAGCCGCGCGGATATGGCCGCCGCCGCCAAAGGAAAGAGCGATCTCACTCACGTCCACACCTTTTGAGCGCATGCTGACGCGGCAGAGTCTCTCCTCCTTGGCCTTGAGGACAACAGCCACATCTACCCCTTCAACGACGCGAATGGCACCGATGAAGCCCTCAGTGGACTCCATGCGTGCCGTGGTTGCCTGGTCGAGGAAGATGCCGATGGCATGGCCGTCGGCAAAGCGTTCCGCCATATTGACCGCCTCGGCTGTATCCTTGACGACCTGATAGGGCTTCTGTTCAAGAGCTTCGGAAATCTCGTTGGCCGTGACGCCGCATTCCAGCATCTCGGCAGCAGCCCGCATCGTATGCGGCGTCGTGTTGGAAAACCGGAAGAATCCGGAATCCGTAGCCAGCCCCGTATAGATGCACATGGCCGCTTCACGCGAGAACGGCACGCCAAGCTCTTTTACGAGGTCAAAAATGATTTCGGCCGTCGCCGCCCGCGTGTCATCCACGTAGGTGTATGCGGCCACGCCGCTGTTCGTGCGATGATGATCGATGTTGAGGACCGCCTGCACATCCGTGACGTCCGGCACGCGGCCGATGCGGTCCGGAGCAGTATCGAGGATGACCAGGAGATCCGCGGGAACAGTCTCCTGTCCCTCTGCCGGTTTCCCAATAACATCATATCCCGGCAACACCTTGAAGATGGCCGGGATATCATCATCGAGCAGAACAACAGCCTCTTTTCCCATGCCGCGCAGGACGTGCATAAGCCCCAGCGAGGACCCGATGGCATCGCCATCGGGGTTCTCATGGGCAGTAATGACAATCCGCCGGGCACGCGTCAGCATCTCTGCTGTTTCACTCAATGTCAGTTTCATATCAATTGTCTTCCTTTGACGGTGATTCCTGCACAGCCGTTTCTTTCTGCTGCTCTTCTTTCTGGATCTTCAGCAGGAGTTCCTGGATGTGCGCGCTGTAATCCAGCGACTTATCCAGGGCAAAAGAGAGTTCCGGCGTGAACCGCAGGCGGATGCGCCGGCCGATTTCCCTGCGGATGAATCCGAGGGAACTCTGCAGCCCGACCCAGCAATCCTTGACCTGTTTCTCACTCCCCATAAGGCTCACGTAAATCTTCGCCTCACGAAGGTCACCCGTGCATTCAACGGATGTCACTGTCACAAACCCGATGCGCGGGTCTTTGAGTTCTCGCAGGATGATCTCAGAAATCTCCTGCTTCATAAGCTCCTGGACTTTCTCTACCCGAAGCTGGCTCATCAGCATACGCCTCCTCTGCATATGATTTTCAGTATGTCAGGAATGATCAATCCTTATCCGCTTTCGCCTTGGCCTTGGCTTCTTCTTCGCGCTTCTTGGCGGCAGCCTTGTTGGCCTCAGCAATCGTCGTAGCGATTTCTTCCATCGTGTAAGCTTCGATGATGTCGCCTTCCTTGAAGTCGCGGAAATCGACAATCGAGATGCCACACTCATAGCCGGCATTGACTTCCTTGACTTCATCCTTGAAGCGGCGCAGCGAATCGATCTCGCCATCAAAGATCTCAATATTGTCGCGGATGATGCGGATCTTGGAATTGTTGCAGATCTTGCCTTCCAGGACATAGGAGCCGGCGACGAGCGCCTTCGAGAACTTCATGACCTGACGGATCTCGACGCGGCCCTGGATGACTTCCTTGTATTTCGGCTTGAGCATGCCGCTCATGGCATCCTTGACATCGTTGATGGCATCATAGATGACGCGGTACGTGCGGATATCGATGTTCTCGGTATCGGCCAGCTTGCGTGCATTGGCATCCGGACGGACATTGAACGCGATGATGAGGGCATTCGAAGCCGAGGCCAGCATGACATCCGATTCGTTGACGGCACCGACGCCCGAGTGAACGATGGAAACGCGGACCTCATCGTTCTTGTTGAGCTTGAGCAGGGAACTCGACAGAGCTTCGACAGAACCCTGCACATCCGCCTTGATGACGATGTTGAGGTCTTTGATGTCGCCTTCCTGGATCTGATGGAAGAGATCATCGAGCGAGACTTTCTTGCTCTTGATGAGGTTGTTGCGCTTGCGCTCGATGCGTGCTTCCGCAATGGAACGCGCCTGCTTCTCCTCGAGTGCGGCGAGGATATCGCCGGCTTCCGGCACGTCATTGAGACCGAGGATCTCGACCGGTACCGATGGGCCAGCCTTCTTGACGTTCTCGCCACGGTCATTGATCATGGCGCGGACCTTGCCGTACGTCGTACCGCAGACGACCGAATCGCCAATGCGCAGCGTGCCGTTCTGGACGAGAACCGTTGCGACTGGACCGCGGCCCTTGTCGAGCTTGGCCTCGACGATGACACCGCGGGCATCACGGTTCGGGTTGGCCTTGAGTTCCTTGACTTCAGCGACGAGCAGGACCATTTCCAGGAGGTCATCGATGCCCATCTGTTTCTTAGCAGAAACTGGCACCATGATCGTGTCTCCGCCGTATTCCTCCGGCACGAGGCCCTGTTCCATGAGTTCCTGCTTGACGCGATCCGGATTGGCACCCGGCTTGTCGATCTTGTTGATGGCCACGATGATCGGCACATCTGCGGATTTCGCATGATGGATGGCCTCGATGGTCTGCGGCATGACACCATCATCTGCCGCGACGACCAGGATGGCGATATCCGTGATCTGTGCGCCGCGGGCACGCATGGCCGTGAAAGCTTCATGACCCGGCGTATCGAGGAAAACAATCTTCTTGCCTTTGCAGTTGACTTGATAAGCACCGATGTGCTGCGTGATGCCGCCGGCCTCGTGCGTCTGCACGTGCGTGTTGCGGATGCAGTCAAGCAGCGACGTCTTGCCGTGGTCGACATGCCCCATGACCGTGACGACAGGCGGGCGGAGCTTCAGGGATTTTGGATCATCCTCGATCTCCGGGATTTCCGTCGGATCGACATCGGGCGGCAGTTCTTCGCACGTCACACCGAATTCCGAAGCCACGAGCGCAGCCGTATCAAAATCGATTTCCTGATTGATCGTTGCCATGACGCCCATCATGAAGAGCTTCTTGACGACTTCTGCCGCCGTATAGCTCATCTTGGAAGCAAGATCCTTGACGGCGATCGTCTCCGGCAGCTTGATGTGCTTCGGACGAGCGATCTCGACCTTCGGTGCCTGCTGGACATTGCCGCGCTTGTTGTTGCGGCCGCGGCCATTGCGGCGGTCATTGCGGCCGTTGCGATTGTTGCGGTCATTGCGGCCATTGCGCTCATTCTGACGGCCGTTGCGGCGGTCATTGCGATTGCTGCCGTTGCCAGAAGCGTTGCGGCCATTGTTGCTGTTGCGTCCGCCGTTGTTGCTGTTGCGTCCGCCGTTGTTGCCGCGGCTGTTGTTATTGCCGTTATTGCCGTTCCCTCCGGCATTGCCGTTGTTGCGGCTGCCGTTATTGCCGGCCGCCGGCTTTGCTGCACTGCGTTCATGGCGCGGTGCCTCGCGATGATTGCTGGCAGCAGGTACTGCAGCCTTTTCCTTATGATGTGGTTGTCCCTGGCTATTCTGCACGTTTTTAGCCTCCGGCTCATGCTTTGGCGCCGCTGGTGCCTTCTCTGCATTCTTGCCCGTCGTATGTTTGGCGGCAAAAGCATTCTTCACCGCATTGCGCTCTTCTTCGCCGACACTGGAAAAATTGTTGGCAGCCTTGAATTTGTTGCGCTTTAAAATATCCAGTATCACTTTGCTGTCTGTATGGAATTCTTTTGCCAATTCATAAACCCTGTATTTGGACATTAATCCACCCCCGATTATTGTTTCATGATTCCTCCATCAGAGAGCAGCGTACAGAGTTTCTTCGCAAACCCTTCATCAAGCAGGGCTGCAACTGCACGGTACTCTTTGCCGAGGCACGAGCCGAGAACGTCTCGCGTGAGTGCCTCCTGACAAGGAATCGCATATCGATCTGCAAGGATCTGATAATTTTGTTTTGTTTCTTCTGATGCATCCGTCGCGATGAGGAGCAGGCGAGCCTTGCGCTCCTTGACGGCCTTTTCTGTGGCAAAGGCGCCGGAAACGATGCGTCCGGCTCGCTGAGCCATGCTCAAAAGGTTCGTGATGCGCGTTGTCGTATCCATCGCCATATCAACCCTCATTCTCATGCGCCTGGAATTCCTGTTCCAGGAGTGCATAAACCGAAGCATCGACCGGCGATTTGAACGAGCGCTCCAGGCCATGATTCTTCTTCACCTTGGCCAGGCACTCCGGATTGTTGCAGATATAGGCCCCGCGTCCCGGTTTCTTGCCCGTGAAATCCACGGAAAACTCCCCTTCCGGACTGCGCACGATGCGCACGAGTTCCTTCTTGGGACGGCTCGCCTGACAGCCGAGGCACATTCTCTGCGGGATCTTCTTCACTTTCATGATTCAACCTCAGATGTGAAGGCTTCCTCGCCCGTGACCTCGACCTCATTCATGTTCGCATCGAGTACTTCATCCGCGGCCTGGGACTCGCTCTTGATATCGATCTTCCAGCCCGTGAGCTTGGCGGCGAGGCGCGCATTCTGGCCTTCCTTGCCAATGGCCAGCGACAGCTGGTAATCTGGAACCACGACGCGGGAAACCTTCTCAGCTTCATTGATGGCCACGGAAACGACCTTGGCCGGACTCAGTGCATTGGCGATGAACTTGGCCGGGTCAGCATTCCACTTGACGATATCGATTTTCTCGCTGCCGAGTTCCTCGACGATGCCCTGTACGCGCATGCCGCGATGACCGACGCAGGAGCCGACTGGATCGACCGATGGTTCACTGGAATAAACGGCGATCTTCGAGCGGTTGCCCGGCTCGCGAGCCACGGATTTGATCTCGACGATGCCCTCATGGATTTCCGGTACTTCAAGCTCAAAGAGACGCTTGAGGAGACCCGGATGCGTGCGCGATACGACAATCTGCGGTCCCTTGTTCGTCTTCTTGACTTCGACCACATACGCCTTGATGCGGTCGTTATAGTTATACGTCTCACCCGGGATCTGCTCTGCCGGCGTCAGCACGGCTTCCGTCTTGCCGAGATCGATATAAACATTGTGATTCTCGACACGCTGGACAAGACCCGTCAGGATATCGCCCTCCCGGCTCATGAATTCTTCATAGATGATGCCGCGCTCAGCTTCACGGATACGCTGGACAACGACCTGCTTGGCCGTCTGTGCAGCGATGCGGCCGAAATTGGCCGGCGTCACTTCGATCTCGATGACATCGCCCACTTCGTAATCCGGCTTGATGGTGCGAGCCTGTGCGAGCGAGATCTCCGTGACCTCATCCTCAGGATCCTCCACTACCGTCTTGATTGCATAGACATGGTAATGACCCGTCTCGCGGGAAAGGGTAACGCGAACATTCTGCGCCGAGCCGAAATTGCGTTTGTACGCGGAAATCAGCGCCGCTTCAATGGCCTCGAACAGGACTTCTTCATCGATGCCTTTCTCCTTGCCAAGCTCCCGCAGCGTTGTCAGGAATTCCTGACCATTGTCTTTTACCTTTGTCGTCTTTCTTGCCAAAATACATATCCTCCCAATAAAACGGGGCTAAGCCCCCATATGATCAAAAATCAATGTGCAGGCGCACCTGTGCTGCATCCTTGAGCGGCAGCTTCTCGCTGCCGTCGAGTTCGATGTTCTCGCCGTCAAACCCCGTGAGGACACCGGTGAGGCGCTTCTTGCCAGCACGCGGTGCAAAGAGCGTGATATCGACAGCCTTGCCCTGCTCACGCACGAAGTCGCGCGGCTTGCGGAGTACGCGGTCGATGCCTGGCGAAGAAACCTCCAGGATATAACTGTCGGCAATGACATTCTTGTCGTCGAGTTCAGCCTCCAGCTTTTCGCTGAGTTCTTGGCAATCCTCGATATCAATGCCGCCCTCTTTATCAATATATACGCGCAGATACCAGTCGTGTTCCTTGACGTATTCCACGTCTACGAGTTCAATGACATCCTGGCCGGCCAGGAGTCCCTGTGCGATCGCCTCTACGGCTTCTTCAATCTGCTGTTTTGCCATACATCCACCCCCAAGTGATTCGCTTGTTCCTTCTCCTGCACCGCGCCAGCTGACATCAGCACATAAGATTAAAGAGTGGGTTCGCACCCACTCTTCATAAAACAACCTTAAATTAACTATTCCATTGTACCATGTGCGATAACAGATGTAAATAGCCCTGCCATAAAAATTAAGATGTCTTTGCCAGGCAAGGTCAGGGATTCTCGCTTCATTTCAGACAAAAAGCTCAATCTGGTCGCTTTCGCTCATGCCGTCAAGGCAGCCATGCTGACGCAGGATCTCGATGTTCGTCTTCGAGATACCCGAACGGCGGCGCAGATCCTCAATGGACGTGAACATGCCGTCCTTGCGGGCTTCGACAATGCTCTGAGCAGCCTTCGTCCCCATGCCGGAAAGCGAAGCAAGCGGCGGCAGCAGAGAATTTTCGAGAATGATGAATTTCTCGGCATCGGAGCGGTAAAGATCCACATACTCGCAGCCAAAACCGCGCAAATAAAGCTCCCAGGCCAGCTGCAGGACGATGAGCGTCGCATTCTGCTTAGCATCGAGCTTCTTTTCCTTCGCGATGGTCTCGAGTTCCTGGATCTGCTGTCCGACATAATCCTGGCCGCGCGCCACGACGTTGGCATCAAATTCAGCGGCACGGATGGAAAAATACGCCGCATAGTACGCAAGCGGGTAATGCACCTTGCAGAAGGCGATGCGGTACGCCATCATGACATACGCGGTCGCATGAGCGCGCGGGAAAAGATACTTGATCTTCTGGCACGACTCGATAAACCATTCGGGAATGTTGCCCTTGCGCAGCTTCTCAACGACCTCAGGGGCAATGCCCTTGCCCTTGCGGACCTTTTCCATCGTCTTGAAGGAAAGCAGCGGATCGATGCCCTGATGGATGAGATACATCATGATATCATCACGAGCCGAGATGGCATTCTTGATCGTACACTGACCGCTGCGGATGAGATCCTGCGCATTGCCGAGCCATACGTCCGTGCCATGAGAAAAGCCGGAGATGCGCACGAGATCCGAAAAAACGTCAGGATGCGTGTCATCGATCATCTGGCGCGTAAAAGGCGTGCGGAACTCAGGAATGCCGAAGGTCCCGCTGGTCGCGCCCAGTTCCTCAGGCGTGACGCCGAGAGCCGTCGTCGAATTGAAGATGGACATCGTGGCTGGATCATCGAAAGGGATGGTCTTCGGGTCGCGATGCGTGAGGTCTTCGAGCATCTTGATGACCGTCGGATCATCGTGTCCGAGGATATCGAGCTTGACGAGACGGCTGCTGATGGAATGATAATCGAAATGGGTCGTGATCGTGCCGCAGTTCATGTCATTGGCCGGATGCTGGATGGGCGTGAAGAAATGCACATCCATATCGCGCGGCACGACCATGATGCCGGCCGGATGCTGGCCCGTCGTCGATTTCACGCCCATGCAGCCGTGTGCGAGCTTGTCAATGTAAGAAATGTGCTTCTTGACGCCCTTTTCCTCAAAGAATTTCTTGACATAACCAAAGGCTGTCTTATCCGCAACCGTTTGGATGGAGCCCGCCCGGTAGACATTATCTTTGCCGAAGAGGACTTCCGTATACTTATGCGCGACCGGCTGGTACGTGCCGGAGAAGTTCAGGTCGATATCCGGGACCTTGTCGCCGTCAAATCCCAGGAAGACAGCAAACGGGATATCGTGGCCATCTTTGATGAGCGGCGTACCGCAAACGGGGCAGGTCTTATCCGGCAAGTCATAGCCACAGCCATACGAGCCGTCCGTGATGAACTTGCTGTACTGGCAATGCGGGCAGCGCCAGTGCGGTGGCAGCGGGTTGACCTCCGTGATGCCAGTCATCGTCGCAATGAAGGAGGAGCCGACGGATCCACGCGAGCCGACGAGGTAGCCATCGTCGTTTGATTTCTTTACCAGGCGCTGTGCGATGAGATAGAGGACAGAGAAGCCATGGCCGATGATAGGCTTGAGTTCCTGCTGCAAACGGTCTTCGACGATTTTTGGCAGATTCTCGCCGTAAAGCTCACGTGCCTTGCGGTACGACATCGAGCGGATCTCCTCATCCGCCCCCGGGATCTGCGGCGAATAAAGGTCATCCGGGATGGGCTTGAAACGCTCAATCTGATCCGCAATCCTGCGCGGATTCGTGACAACGGCTTCATAGGCCGCCTCTTCACCAAGATATGAGAATTCCGCGAGCATCTCCTCGGTCGTGCGCAGGTAAAGCGGCGGCTGCTGCTCGGCATCGTCAAACCCTTTGCCTTTCATGAGGATGGCTCGGTAAATCCTGTCCTCCGGATTGAGGAAATGCACGTCGCAGGTGGCGACAAGCGGCTTGCCGAGCTTCTTGGCGAGTTCGGCAATCTTGAGGTTGATCTTGACGAGGTCATCATCCGTCTGGATGTCAGGATATTTGTCGCTGCGCTTGAGGAAGTCGTTGTTGTGGATGGGCTGGATCTCAAGATAATCGTAGAAATCCGCAATCTTCAAGAGTTCTTCATCCGTCTGGCGTTCCTCGATGGCACGGATGAGTTCACCAGCCTCGCAAGCAGAACCGATGAGCAGGCCATCACGATATTCTTCCACGATGCGCTTCGGCAGGCGCGGCTGGCGATGGAAATACTTGAGGTGTGCGAGCGACACCATCTGATAGAGATTGCGCAGGCCATTGGGATTCTTCGCCAGGAAAATGATATGGTTCGCACGCTTCTGGTCGCTGTTCTCCTGCACGAGATATCCTTCCATGCCGTAGATAACCTTGATGTCCGTCTTGCAATCCTTGAGCGCTTTGGCAGCATCCGGGAAAGCCTGCACGACACCGTGATCCGTGACGGCCACAGCCGGCCAGCCCCAGCGGTCAGCTGTCCGGATGAGATCCTTGACGGAAACGACGGCATCCATGCTGCTCATCGTCGTATGCGCATGGAGTTCCACGCGCTTGACTTCGGCGTGGTCTTCGCGCAATTTCGCTTCTTTCTTGGCCAGGCTGTCAACAAAGAGTACGTATTCATTCATGTACGTGTCGAAGCGGATGGATCCCCGCACGCGCACGCGCATACCTTCTTTGAGTTGTGCCATGATGGCATCATAATCTTCCGGTTCGGCATTCTTGCCGCGCTTGGTCTTGAAGAATTTCTTGCAGGCAATGCCGTTCGTATCATCAGCGAGGCAGAACGTCAGGAGCTTCGTACCCGTCTTGAACTCGATGGTCTTGAGTCCCGAACCAGGGCCTTCGCCAATCGTCCCTTCGAGAATGATATTCTTCATCTCGCCTTCGATCTCATCGATCTTGCGAACCTCTCCCGCAATGCCACGACCAAAGATCAGGTTGCCCGTAGCAGGGATGACGACGGCCCCCGTTGTTGCCGGACGATGCGGTCTTGCTTTTTTCTTCGGAGCAGGTGCGGCAGTATGCGGATCAGGCTCAGCCTGCTTTTCCTCCGCATGGTGCTGGCGTTCTTTGCGCACGGCAGCGCGATACTCCTGCGTATTGAAGCAGTCATCCACTTCAAGGTTCTGCAGGACTTCCTCACTCGCATTGCACTCGATGCGGCAGCGGTAGCCGAGCATCCGCTCCACGATTTGCCCCATGACATGCGTCACGGCATGAGCGCGCATGATCTCGCCGCCTAGCTCGCCAGGTACATCGATGAGGACGTGGCTGCCATCCACCGTATATTTCGAGCGTTTCAAAAGCTCGTACACCGTCGGATTCCCCTCCGCCGTCTCGTAGACCAGCTTGGGCCAGATCTTGTTGATGGCATCTTCTACGTTGACGACATCCTGATAAAAGATGACCTTTGCCAGCTGGCATTTCTTCTCGATCTGACGAGCCGCCTCCTGCAAAAGAGCATCTGGGATGAGGAGCTGTGAGGTAAGAGCGATTTCCCATGTACTCGTATGCGGCGAAACCTCCACGTGACGGATGGTACAAGCCTTCAAGAGTTCCTTCTGCCCATCGGTAAGCCTCATGCCCTGGACGAGCTGCCAGAACATATTATCCTGGCTGGGAACAATCCGATACTTCTGCATGAACATCTGCCATCCTTTCCGAGTCATTTCAAACTGTTCCTCTATTATATGGCATTCCGCCAAAAATAGAAAGAAGAAGACGAGCGGATATTCCGTCGTCTTCAGCGATTAGGGGTATAGTTCCCGATATTTTCTTTCATTCATGAGGACGCGCTTGACATATTCGCGCGTCTCCTGATACGGGATGGCATCGACATCATGGAAATCCCGCGGCCAGCCGTATTCTAAGATCCAGTCCTGCACATTGCCGCGCCCCGCATTGTACGCTGCCAGAGCCAGGATATCATTGCCATCAAACTCCTGCTGCAGGGAATGGAGGTACCAGATGCCATAACGGATGTTGCGTTCCGGTTCGTGCAGAGCATCTTCAGAATAAGACGCATCATCGAGCTGTCCAGCAATCCAGGCTGCCGTATCCGGCATCAACTGCATGAGACCGACAGCGCCGCGATGCGAATGCACCTCATTCTTGAATTTGCTCTCCGTCTTGATGACGGCCGCCGCCAGATGAGGATCCACCTGGTAGCGTACGGCATACGTATCGACCATGTCCCGGTATGGGAACGGATAAAGATAATTGCGTTGAAAAGGTTCTGAGAAAAAGGCGATGCAGGCAGCGAAAATCAAAGCCAGCACCAAGCCGCCTCCCCAGAAGATACAACTGTGGTGCCGGTGTCCTGCCCCCTGCTCTTGTTCAAGTGGCATCAATGCGTTCCCTCCATAAGCGGCGCAAAGCCGCTTTTAAATCTTCTTCCGTACCGCTGTTGTCGACGACGACCGTAGCGCGCCGCCGCTTCTCCGCCAGCGGCATCTGCGCGGCAATGCGCGCTTCCGCCTCCATACGGCTGTAGCCATTGCGCACCATCAGTCGCTGCACCTGGACTTCGTGCGGCAGAGCAATGAGCCACGTCTCATCGGCCAGCCTGTCCCAGCCGGCTTCCAGGAGCAAGGGCACATCGAGCAGCACGGCAGGCGGATGCGCGGCCCTGGCCTCCGCGAGCCTGGCCTTGACAGCAGCCAGGATGACGGGATGCGTAAAATCATCGAGCCAGCGGCGTTCCTTTTCATCAGAAAAGACGATGCGCCCGATGGCCGGCCGGTCAAGACTGCCATCTGCCCGCAGGATACCGCTCCCGAAATGGCGCACTAAGCCTTCGTAAAGAGCCTGGCCTGGCTGCTGCAGCCCATGCGCAATGGCATCGGCATCGATATGGAAAGCGCCAAGGCTCCTGAGGATGGCCGCTGCCGTACTCTTGCCGCAGGCGATGCCGCCCGTCAGTCCAATGATCTTCATGGCATGACCTCCCCTTGGCAGTGCGGGCAGAAATGCGTGCCACGGCCACCCACCACGATTTTCTGTATGGGCGTACCACAGCGCCTGCAGGGCTGCCCCTCCCGGTCATAGACCCAGAGGTGTTCCTGATGATGTCCCTGCCCGCCGGAGCCATTGCGATAATCGCGAAAAGTCGTACCGCCATCGGCAAGGCCCGCGCGCAAGACCACTTCTATGGCCTCCTTGAGGCCTTGCCATTCCTCAATCCGCAGGGAAGAAGCCCGGCGCTGCGGGTGCAGTCCCGCCACAAAGAGTGCTTCATCCACATAGATATTGCCCAATCCCGCCACACGCTTCTGGTCAAGCAGGAACGGCTTGATCGCTATCGTTGTCCGCTTGGCCTGCTCCATCAGGGCTTCTGCTGTAAAAGATGGCGTCAAAGGCTCCGGACCGAGCTTGGCAAGGCCTTTGGCTTCAGCAAGCTCATGCGGATAAAGCGCATAGAGCCGCCCGAACGTCCGCGTATCGCGAAAAACCAGTGCATTGCCGGAAGAAAGCAGGAAGATGACCCGCGTATGTGCGTCCGGCTCAAAGGCCTCCTGCTCATAGACGAGGCTGCCCGTCATGCGCAGATGCACGATGAGCGTAAGATCCGCAGACAAGCCGAGGAGCAGGTATTTGCCGCGCCGACGGACATGGAGGATTGTCGCGTCCTGCAGGCGTGCAGTAAACTCCTCCGTCGCAGGATACGCGATTTGCCGCGGCAGCAGCACCTGCGTCTTCACGATGCGCTGCCCAGCCAGCACAGGCGCAAGATACCTTCGTATCGTTTCCACTTCCGGCAGTTCCGGCATATCACTCACTCCTCTCGCCTGCTTGAGAAATCACTCATCTATTATATAAAGTCAGCACACATCCCGCAACGCTTTTCGCGGGAATGTATGGAGATCATCCATCTGCCTCATCCGCCTCGCCGACCCGGCATCTTCAAAAGTTCTTGAGGAAGGCTGTGCTGTCCCGTTATTTTGCCGCGGCCCAATCCTTGCCCCAATGCACATCGACGAGCAGCGGCACCCGGAGATCTGCCACATGCTCCATCGTCTCGTGCAGGATAGCTTCCACCGCTGCGCGCTCATCCTCAGTGATCTCAAGCACCAGTTCATCGTGTACCTGCAGCAGGATACGGCTCTTGAGGCCTTCTTCCTTCAGCCTGCGGTACGCGGCAACCATCGCCAATTTGATGATATCCGCTGCACTGCCCTGGATGGGGGTATTCATCGCCATGCGCTCCGCCAGCATCCGCTGATTGAAATTGCGGCTCTTGATGGCCGGCAAATCGCGCCGACGGCCAAACATGGTCGTCACATAGCCTTTGGCATGGGCATCTGCCACCATCTGATCCATGAAGCGGCGCACCCCCGGGTACCGCTCAAAATAACGCGTGATGTACGCGCCCGCCTCCTTGCGCGGGATGCGGAGGTCACGTGCCAGGCCATAATCGCTGATGCCATAGACAATGCCGAAATTGACTGCCTTGGCCCGGCGGCGGAACTCCGGCGTCACTTCAGCGAGCGGCAGGCCGAAGACCTCGGCCGCCGTGCGGGCATGGATATCCTGATTGCGGCAGAACGCATCGATGAGATTCTCATCTCCCGACATATGCGCCAGCAAGCGCAGCTCGATCTGTGAATAGTCCGCCGAAAGGAGTGCCTCATACCCGGGGCCCGGCTCAAAGAGAGCGCGGATCGTGCGGCCTTCTTCCGTGCGCACGGGGATATTCTGCAGATTCGGGTCGGAACTCGAGAGACGACCCGTCGCTGTCACCGTCTGGTTGAAACTCGTATGGACGCGTCCGGTATCCGCACGGATGAGTTCGCCGATGCCATCGAGATACGTCGACTTGAGCTTGCTCCAGAGCCGGTACGAAAGCACCTGCTCGACGACAGGGTGTTCGCCGCGCAGTTCAGACAGCACCTCTGCATTCGTCGAATACCCCGTCTTCGTTTTCTTGATGGCCGGCAGGCCCAGTTCCTCAAACAGGATGACACCGAGCTGCTTGGGCGAATTGATATTGAACTCCAGCCCCGTCGTACGATAGATATCCGCCTGGATGACAGCCAGCTTCTCGCCGACTTCCGCCGTCTTGGCCGCCAGATGGCTGCGGTTGACGAAAACACCGTTCTGTTCCATCGCAGCCAGGACTTCCACCAGCGGCAGCTCTATCGTCTCCAGCAACGGACGCATCCCCTCCTCCTCGAGGCGTGCCCAGAGGACAGGATAAAGGCGTGCCAGCATCTCAGCTTCCCAGATGACCTGCTCGCGCGCATCGGCAAACGTCTCAGGCAGCACCTGCCCCGGCAGATATTTCTGCACGAGTTCCGGCAGCGCATACTGCGAACGCTCCGGATCCAGGAGATACGCGGCCAGCTCGACATCAGCAAAGCCCTTGCCCGGCTGTACCCCGGCATGATAGTACCGCTTGAGCTGATACAGGCATGTGACGGGCGATGACGCAGACAGCTGCTCAAGCAGGAGCGGGAAAGCGGACGAATCCGCCGGCACGAAGCCATGTCCGCCCGCAGGCGAAGCCACGGCTATCCCCGTCAGCCGCTCAAACGGGGCCTTGCCCTCAAAGAGACCGGCGACAGCGACGTACTCCGCTTGCTCAAAGGCATGGCCTACCTCCCTGGCCGACCAGGTGGTATAGGCAAGGTCCAGCGGACTCATAGCAGCCGCCGGTACTGATGCTTGTGCTGCAGGAGTGCTGCCGAAAAGCCGCTGGACATTCGTCCAGACCCCCTTGAGGTTATGACGGTCACAAAACGCCTGCATCTTCGCCAGGTCAGGCTGCATGCGATACGCTTCCGGCGCAAAAGAAAGTCCCGGCACGTGGAGTTCAATCGTCGCAAGTTCCTTGGAAAGACGTGCCTGCTCGCCGTACGTCAGCAGGCGTTCCTTGAGCTTCTTGCCCGAGACATCTGCTGCATGTGCGAGTACTTCTTCCAGAGAGCCATAGGCAAGCAAAAGCTTCGTCGCTGTCTTAGGACCCACACCGGGAATGCCCGGGATATTGTCAGAAGTATCCCCCATAAGCCCTTTGAGATCGATGAGTCCTGGCGGTGGAAAGCCGTATTCTTCCGTAAAAGCTGCCGTATCGTAAGCCTTGAGTTCAGAGATGCCCTTTTTCGTGAGCATCACGCGCAAATTCGGGCGCACGAGCTGCAATGCATCGCGGTCTCCCGTGATGACCATGACATCATAGTCCTGCTCTGCTGCCTGCACCGCCAGCGTGCCGATGATATCGTCGGCCTCGTAGCGGTCTTTCTCCAGGAACGGGATCCCCATCCCTGCAGCAAACTCACGCAGCAGCGGGAACTGCGACAGGAGCTCCTCTGGCGTCTTGTCACGCGTACCCTTGTAATCTGCAAACCGCTCCGTGCGGAACGTGTGGCGGCTCTTGTCAAAAGCAAGCACCATGAGATCCGGCTGCAAATCGGCAATGAGTTTCGTCAGCATGTTGGAGAAGCCGAAAATCGCATTCGTCGGCTGCCCCGCTGCATCGCTCAAGGGCGGCAGGGCATAAAACGCGCGGAAAATCAGGCTGCTGCCATCAAGCACCACAAAGCGTTCTTTTTTCGTCTGACCATCCTGCTTGTCCTGCATTGGCTCCATATGATCACACCGTTCCTTTCTTTTTCTGCCCATCTGATGTCAAATTCTCCCGGCCCGGCCTGAACGCACGCCAGGCTGGAACCGGGAGAAAAACGGTTTGTTCTCTTTATTTTGCCGCAGCTTTCTGTCCTGCCGTCTTGGCAGCCGTCTCAGCCTTTGCCTCGGCTTTCGTCTCAGCAGCCTTGACCGTTCCCTCTGCCTTTGTCTCGGCAACGGCCGCTTCCTTCACAGCCGTCTCCGTCTTTACGGCAGCAGCCTGGTTCTTCAAGACATACTTGCCTTCCTTGTCCAAACCGCCATCGAGATGGTAAAGCGTACCGATATCATCGGAATTGCAATAAAGCGTATCCTTCTTCTGATAACCGACAGCCTGGCCATACGTACTCAGCAGCACTTTTTCCTCCGGCTTCCAGCCCAGCGAGACCTTGGAAGCCTGTGCCAGTTCAACGGCCGGCAGATAGACGATATCGTCCTGGACGACAGCCTTGCCCTTGAGCTTCGTGCCATTGACGTAAAGCGGATAAACCTTGGCAACGTAGTTCGGCGTGCCATCAGAAGCCGCTACTTTCTGCTCGACATCCGCATCGTTGACGAAATCAGCGACGCCATAACCGGCCAGCCATTTCTCGACATCGGCAGCCGTGACATTCTGCCAGCCATAGCCATCCGGGTAAACGTAATAAGCAATCTGGTTATCCGGCGTCTTCTCTACGACAATGCGATTGTACGTGATCTCGACCGGCGTGCCGACTTCTACCATATCAAAGACCTTCTCGACATCTTCCTCATGCATGCGGATGCAGCCGTTCGATACATAGTGGCCGACAGAATCCGGACGGTTCGTGCCGTGGATGCCGTAGTTGCCGCCGATGCCGATCCAGCGATAGCCGAGCGGATTCGAAGGGCCCGACGGGATGGAATTCGTAGGATCGCCAGGATCCGTCCAAATCGGATTGACTTCCTTCTCGATGACTTTGTAATATCCAGTCGGCGTCGGCGTCGAAGTCTTGCCCGGGCCAATCGGATACAGCGCCACCTTCTGATTGTTGCGCACAGCGGCCAGCGAGCGAGCCGCGAGATTGATGACGAGCTTATCGGCCAGTTCCACTTTCTGCGGGGCCTCTGCTGCAGCCGTCGTCGCAGCTGGCACAACAGCTGCAGTCGTCGTGGCTGCCTTCGGGGCCTCGGGCAGCGGCGCACCCGGCTGATTGTAAAGCGTAACTGTTTTATCAGACTGCTCTTCAGCGGCAAACGTCGTCGTGGCAGCACCTGTGAGCAGGGCAGCACTGAGCATGCCTGCACAAATCTTTTTCCATGTAACCATTTTCTCTATCTCTTTTCTATATAAGATTTATGGCATACGTGCCATACTTTCTACATACTACCATTATCCCTCTCATTTTGCAACAGCCCCGGCATGCCGTTTGCAGACAAAAAGCCCGCAGCTCCGGGCATCTGCCTTTGTCTGCGGGCCTTGCACATTCCATGCAGTTCCAGTCGCCTGTCCCAGACGGCCATCCTCATTCTTTTGCGCGCTGCCCCTCGGCGATGATGACAGCAGCATCTTTTTCCGGTACAGCTTCATAATGCGAGAACGTCAGCTCATACCTGCCGCGCCCCTGAGTCAGAGAACGCAGATCCGTCGCAAAGCGATAGAGTTCGGCTTCAGGGATCTGTGCCTTGATCTCGCCCATGTCCTTGCCGCGGCTGTCAATGCCCTGGATGCGGGCGCGTTTGCTGTTGAGCTTGCCCATGATATCGCCCATGTAGTATTCCGGTGCCACGACAGTGATGATGTCGATGGGTTCGAGCAGGATGGGTGCCGCTTCCATGATCCCCTTGCGGATGGCCAGAGCCGTTGCCGTCTTGAAAGCCGCTTCCGACGAATCGACTGGATGGTATGAACCGTCGTACAGATTGACTTTGACATCGACGACCGGGTAACCAGCAAGCACACCGGCAGCCAGCGTCTCTGCCGTCCCTTTCTCTACGGCCGGGATGTACTGGCGCGGCACACTGCCGCCAAAAATCGTCTCGGTGAACTCATTGCCGCTGCCTGCCTCACGCGGACTGATCTCCAGCCAGACATCACCGTACTGTCCATGACCGCCACTCTGCTTCTTGTGCTTGCCCTGGACCTTGACGCTCTTGCGGATGGTCTCCCGATAAGCCACGCGCGGCTTATCGAGATGCAGATCCACACCAAATTTGCGCTGGAGCTTGTCCGTAAGGATCTCGAGATGAACTTCGCCCACGCCCTTCAGCAGCATTTCATGCGTAGCCGGATTCTTGCAGAGCGCAAGGGTCGGATCCTCATCCTGCTGCTTGGTCAAAGCGGCAAAGACCTTGTCCTCATCGCCTTTTTTCTTAGCTGTCACGGCCATCTCGAGCATCGGTTCCGGATAGGAGATTGGTTCATAGAGGATGGCATCCTGTGCGTCACAGAGCGTATCTCCCGTCTTGACGGACTGCAGTTTTGTCGTGCCGACAATATCGCCGGCCGCTGCTTCCGTGAGATTCTCCTGTCGCTTGCCCTGCAGAGAGAACAGGGTACCGATGCGCTCCGTATTATCGCGATTCGGATGATAGTACGACGCATCGCTGCGCATGGTCCCCGAGAGGATGCGCAGCAGGCTCAAACGGCCGACGAAGGGGTCGACGAACGTCTTGAATACCTGTGCGGAGAAGGCATCTTCCGTATGACGCTCCTTGAGGTCGCCATTCTTGGGATCCGTGCCGATAGCCACCTTGAAATACGGCGTCGGCATATACTCCACGATGCCGTTCATGAGCTTCTTGACGCCGATATTCGCCTTGGCCGCACCGCAGAAAACCGGGAAGATCTTGCCTGCCTGGATGCCTTCGATCAACGCAGCCGTGACTTCAAGCTCGGTGATCTCCTTGCCATCGATGTATTTCTCGAGCAATTCATTGTTGAATTCCGCGACGGATTCAATGAGCTGCTGACGCGCCGCCTCGACATCGGCCTGGATGTATTCCGGGATATCTGCGATGAGATCTTCATCATCATGCGTGACAATTTTCATGTGCAAGGCCAAAAGATCAGCGACCCCCTGGAAAGCCGCTTCCTGGCCGATGGGCAGCTGGACTGGTACGACACCGCTGCCGAAACGGACGCGCAGCTCTTCGATCACCTGCTGGAAATCGGCATGTTCCCGATCCATTTTATTGATGAAAAAAGCACGCGGCAACTCTTCTGCTTCAGCATACTGCCAGACCTTCTCCGTCTCCACTTCAATGCCGGAAGGTGCTGAGAGTACAATGAGTACACTGTCAGCTGCACGCATGGCGCCTTTGACATCGCCCACGAAATCCGGATATCCCGGGGTATCGATGAAATTCAGTTTATAATCACGCCATTCACAGGCAGCCAGTTTCATATTGATTGTCATGCCGCGTTTGATTTCTTCCGGTTCATGATCGAGCAAGCTCGTCTTTTCCTCGACGCTGCCCAGACGCTTGGTTACGCCGGCATTGAAGAGGCAGGCATCGAGCAGGCTCGTCTTGCCTGTCTTGCCATGACCGACCACCGCGACATTGCGTAAGTTCGTACTCTTGTATGATTTCATCGACATTCCCTCCTATATCAGCTTTTGCTTTATAATTTATATATTCTTTATTCTCTGAATAAAGGCAGAATCCTGCCAAAACCAACAAAAAATCCCGCAGCAGCCGGTTCTTCCGGGTTGCTGCGGGATTTTTGTATCCCTTGCATGCAGGATTGCGTAGAATGCATGTGTCAAGCAGTAAAAAGCTTATTCATCGTCACTGTCCGCGTAAACATCTTCCTCGAGACGCATGAGCAGGAAACAATAGTCCGACACGCGGTTGAGGAAAAGACGGTCACTCTCTGCGATGGGAGCTTCCTTGGCCAGACGGCAGCTGCACCGCTCCGCACGACGGGCAACGGTGCGGGCATGGTCGAGCATCGCGCCGCCCTGCGTATCCCCCGGCACGATGAAAGCATGCATCTCCGGCAGATCTTCCTCGATGGATGCCATGTCTTCTTCCAGTGCCTGGACCTCCGCCATCGTGACCAAGGGAGCTTTGCCCAGGCTGGCAAAATCTGCCATCAAGCGGCTGAGCGTCTTCTGCAGCTCATGGATGCGTTCCCGCACCTCATCCTTGGTCACAAAGGCACGGGCCATGGCCAGCGCAGAATCCAGCTCGTCGATGGTACCATACGTCTCAACGCGCAGGCTGCCTTTCTCGACGCGCTCACCGGTAAACAAGCTCGTCTGTCCTTTATCTCCTGTCTTGGTTGTAATCGACATCAAAATGCCCCCCTTCGTGCAAACGATGCACTTGACTCATCCCAGTATTGTATATGTGCCGTCATAAATCTCGCATTCGCTGAAAAAGATGGAAATCTCACGCTTGGCACTCTCCGGGCTATCCGAGGCATGTACGGCATTGCGGCGCCCTGAGGCGGCGAACTGCTTGCGGATTGTGCCTTCTGCTGCCTCAGCAGGATTCGTCTTGCCGTTGATCTTGCGCACACGGGCAATGGCATCCTCCCCCTCAAGCACCATCGCAATGAGCGGTCCCGACGTCATGAAGCCCACGAGATCCTTATAATATGGACGGCCGATGTGTTCGGCATAGTGGATAGAGGCAAGGCGCTCATCCATCTTGAGGAGCTTCATCGCCACGATGCGGAACCCTTCTGTCTCGTAGCGTTTGATGATATCTCCACTGTAATGTTCGGCAAAAGCATCCGGTTTGATGAGTACAAGTGTTTTTTCCATGAATCGATATCCCCTTATAATTTTTCTGCCCGATAGAGAGCGGCCACATCACGATAACTCAAGGCGGATTTTTTGAGTGCCTCGATCTCATCGTCACGCAGCGCACGGATAATCTGGGCCGGATTCCCGAATACGAGAGAATTCGACGGGATCTTCTTGTGCTGCGTGATCATGCTGCCTGCACCGATCACGACATTTTCTCCAATTTCCGTATAACCAAGAACGATGGATCCCATGCCGATCAGGGTATTGTCCCCCACCTTCCGGCAATGGAGCAGCGCATTGTGACCAATGATGACGCCATTGCCGATCTCGGTCGGCGAATCCCACATCACATGGATGGTCGCATTGTCCTGGATATTCGTATTCTTGCCAATGCGGATGGACTGGAAATCCCCGCGAACCACGGTACCGAACCAGAGGCTGGACCCTTCACCAATCTCGACATCGCCGGAAACGACAGCCGTCGGGGCCAGGAACACACTCGGATCGATCTTTGGCGCTTTGGATTTATAAGGAATGATATATGCCATGATGATCACCTCTTGAAGCAGTATTTTCTTATATTTTAGTTAATTCGCTATCTATGAGGAACCTCCTGCCTGATTGAAAAAATTTATTCCTCAGCTGCCATGAATTGACGCAGGATCTTTACCTGCTCACCAAAGATCCAGTCCCGGATTTCCGGTCCCCGGAGCGCCTGGGGGGCCTGGTCTCCATGCACGGTCTTCATGGCAGCCAGGTATTTGCTGCCATGGAGCAGATAAGAGGGCAGGCTGTGATGGTCGGCCAGGATGACAGCATTGAACTCGGCAAGGCTCAGGACAGAATGGTCGATGGCAAGCAGCAGATGTGCTATCTTGCCTGGCTTGGTCAGGAGCGGCGCACGCATATGCTGTTCGATGACAAAAGCACCGGCCTTCAGCCACGTGCGCGGCAGGGTCGTGCGCGCATCCCAGGCCCTGAGGCAGTCAAGGCCACGCGTCTCATGACCATAATGATGCGGTTCCATCTCTTTGGGTGTCGTCCCCTTGCCAAGGTCATGGACAAGCGCGGCAAAGCGCGCAAGCAGGGAAGACGTCGCGTGAGCCACGGTATCCGTGATGAGCATCGTATGCTCGAAAGCATCTCCCTCCGGATGGAATGCCACGGGCTGTGTCTTGCCGATGAGAGCATGGAGTTCCGGGAAAATAGCCACAAGCAGGCCGGCTGCTTCCAGGCTGCGGAAAAACCGCGAGGGCTCGGGAGCCTTGAGTGCGCGCCGCAGTTCTGCGACAATGCGCTCGGCAGGCTCTGCGGCAAGTTCCTCGCGACAGGCATGCATGTAATGAAGCGTCCGGGGTTCAATCGTGAAGCCGAATTCTGCAGACTGGCGCGCCGCCCGCAGCGCCCGCACGGGGTCTTCCAGGAAATGAGGCGAAACCGCCCGGATCCGGTGTTTCTCAATATCCATCCGTCCGCCGTAAGGATCGATCCATTTCCCCATGGGCAGCTCCAGAGCCATGCTGTTCATCGTCGTATCCCGCCGGTAGAGATCCTCCTCCACCGTCACGGACGGATCGCAGTCGATGGCAAAGCCGCGGTAGCCGGCTCCCTGCTTGCGCTCCTTGCGCGCGAGAGCGACCTCACACTCCGTGCCGTCAATCGCTACGAGATATACCGGGAAGCCGCGTCCCACACGCCTGGCTCCCGGCAAGAGTGCTTCCAGCTGCCCGGGAGAAAGCCCGGACACCATATAATCCTTATCGTGCGGTACGGCACCGCGGCATTTGTCACGCACCCAGCCGCCGACGAGGAATACACGTCCCCCGGCCTGCCGCAGACGATCTGCAAATTCTGCTTCCTGCAAGATGATCCCTGCCTTTCCTCTGTATCTTTGCCTGCTCTCATAGCCGCGGCATTGCCAGCGCAACGGCTTGCCGCATCAGTTCTACACATATGTGCTTCCACAGGCAGATGCATTTTTCCTGCCTCGCAGGCATCCTGCATAGTGGATTTGCCGCCTTCTAGGCACCGGGATACAAAAAAGCCCTGCCGTCTGGCAGAGCTTCTTCTTCCGATGAGCCTCAAGGGCGAATCAACTGATGCATCCTCATTTTTTGATGAGATGCGCACCATGCGTATCGAGATCAAGGATCAGGATGCGCGACTTGACATCATGCTGGCGAAATGCTGCCTGCATGGCCTTGCCTACGGCTTCTTCCGCATGACGGCGCTCCAGCACATAAGCGATGAGGCATGGTCCTGCGCCGCTCAGCGTCACACCTGCCGCACCTGCCGCACGGGCTGCCGCAAAGACATCGTACATGCCGGGGATGAGCTTGGCACGGTATGGCTGATGCAGGGCATCCTCGAAAGCATGGCGCAGGAAACGCTCGTTGCCGCGCGTCAGAGCCGCAACCAGCATCGAAGCCCGGCTGACATTGAAGATGGCATCCTTCAGCGGCACTTCCTCCGGCAGGACTTTGCGAGCCATGCGCGTCGAGAGGGGGAAATCCGGCACGGCCACGACGAGTTTCAGCCGGAAATTCGGCCGGAAATGAAAGCAGTCGACGTGACCATCGGTCACGACATTGACCGTGAAGCCGCCAAAGATGGCCGGTGCAACATTATCCGGATGGCCTTCGATATCCGTCGCGAACTCAAGGAGTTCATAACGGTTAAAACGGTTGCCGATCAGGGCATTCGCTGCCGTGAGACCTGCGACAATAGCAGTCGCACTGCTGCCAAGCCCGCGCGAAAGCGGCACATGATTCTCCATGTGGATGACGGCTCCACGATAGTCTTTCGCACGACCGGCTTTCTGCAGAAGATACTGGACAGAACGCCAAACGATATTGCGCGCATCGCACGGGATGTTGGCCGCGCCCTCACCGGTCATCGTGATAGAAAGCCCCGGCTCGCGCGTCAGGCGCAGCTCGAGGTCGTTGTAGATGGTGCAGGCGAGTCCCAGCGTATCAAACCCGGGGCCGCAGTTGGCACTCGTGCCGGGCACGCGCACCCGGACCATTTTCTCAGCCATGACTTACCCCCGTTCGTTCTCGACGCGAATGACATTGCGGATCTCATCGACCACCGGCAGCTCCTTGAGCGCGCGCAGGGCCGACTGGATGCGCGCATGCTCGACGATATGCGTGACCGCAACGATCTCCGCATGGTCGACGACGTTGCGGCGCGTCTGGATGACCGACTTGAGGCTGACACCAGCGTCGCCAAAAGCCGTCGCAATGGCACCGAGTACCCCGGGCTTATCGTCGACAAGCAGGCGCACGTAATACGACGAGACCGTCTTCTCCAACGGACAGAGTTCCTTCTTTTCATAGCAGGTGCAGCGCACGCGCCCGAAGGTACGATTGACGATATCGCGCGAAACATCGATGATATCCGAGACGACCGCCGAAGCCGTCGGCAGGGAACCGGCGCCCTGCCCATAGAACATGGCCTCGCCAATGGCATTGCCGCGCACGAAGATCGCATTGTAGACGCCGTTGACCGCAGCCAGCGGATGGCTCTTGGGCAGGAACACCGGATGGACGCGCACATCGACGCCCTGCTCTTTGGAATCCTTGCCGACCGCCAGCAGCTTGATGACATAGCCGAGATCTTTCGCATACTCGATATCATCGGGCGTGATCTTCGTGATACCTTCGACGGATACATCCTCCAGCTGGATACGCGTATTGAAAGCGAGTGACGCCAGGATTGCCGCCTTGCGAGCCGCATCAAGGCCATCGACATCGGCCGATGGATTGGCCTCGGCATAACCTTTCTGCTGCGCTTCCTTGAGGACAGTATCGTAATCCGAGCCGCACTCCGTCATCTTCGTCAGCATGTAATTCGTCGTACCGTTGACGATGCCCATGATTTCCGTGATGCGATTCGCCGTCAGGCACTGCTTGAGCGGCGTGATGATGGGAATGCCGCCGCCGACACTGGCTTCAAACAGGAAATCCACATCGTGCTGCTCAGCCATCGCGAACATATCCTTGCCGAACTGGGCAACGACGTCCTTATTGGCCGTGACGACACTCTTGCCAGCTTCCATTGCACGCAGCATGTATTCGCGCGCCGGATGTAGGCCGCCCATGAGTTCGACCACGACATCGATGTCCTCATCCTGCAGGATTTCCTCGATATCATCCGTTACCCGGAGGTCTTTGAGATACGGACGCGGCTTCTTGACATCGCGCACCAGAACCGTCTTGATCTGAATCGGTGTGCCGACACGTTCGGTAATCTGACGCCGGTTCATTTCCAGTACCTTGATGACACCAGAACCCACCGTGCCAGAACCCAGCAAACCAATCTTAATGACCTTTTCCATTCGACACACCCTCTTTCCTCAGGACTGGCCCAGAACTTCCAGACGCTTGACCCCGTCGACCATGCGCAGCTTGTCGAGCAGCGCCTCAAGGTCAACCGACAGGTTGGCCGTCTCGATGGACACGGTCGCGTTGGCTACGCCCTGCAGGGGAATGCCCTGGTTGATGGTCATGACACTGCCCGAATCTGCAGAAATGGTATTGAGTACACTCGAGAGGACACCTTTCTTATGCTCGAGCAGGAACGTGAGGGTCACGATCTTGTTCTGGCTGGCCTCGTAGAAGGGGAAAACATAATCCTTGTACTTGTAATACGCACTGCGCGAGAGCTCCATCTTCTCGACGGCCTCATTGATGGTACGCGCATCCCCGCGTTTGAGCATCTCCTTGACACGGATGGTCTTCTTGATGGCCTCTGGCAGGATTTCCTCACGGACGAGGAAGAATCCACTCTTCTCTTTATTCATACATTACGCCTCCAATGGATACTACTCTTTTGACAAAGGATAGTATACCATATTATGTGTACGAATGCCAATACATTTTCCAAGAATGTCCAAAAACGATACAATAAAAGACGGTAAATGATTACATTTTATCCACGCTTGTTTCCCCGGTGTCCCGCGTGGATCTTACTTTCGGTCCCATTCAGGAGACGGCCGATATTCGCCTTGTGGCGGACGATGATGAACGCCGCAGCCAGCACGCCGAAAACCGTATACTCAAAAGGATAGGAAAAGCCCCAGGCGAGGATGGGCACGAGCGCGGCGGCAAGGCAGGAACCCAGCGAGACGTAGCCCGACACCTTGACGATGGCCAGCCAGACGAGAAAGACGATGAGGCTCGGCAGCGGCATGAGCATCGTGATGACGCCAAGCCCCGTCGCAACCCCCTTGCCGCCCTTGAAGCGCAGGAACAACGAGCAGGAATGGCCGACAATGGCGAGCACGCCCGCGAGGATCATGACGAACGGGATGCCCGTCAGCGCTTCAGCCAAATAAACGCTGATGGCTCCTTTGAGGAAGTCCAGCAGGAAAATCAGGAAGCCAGGCCCCTTGCCGAGCGTACGCCAGGCATTCGTCGCGCCGATGTTGCGGCTGCCGTGTTCCCGCAGGTCGACATGCCACAAGAGTTTGCCGAACACAAGCCCATTCGGGATAGATCCCAAGAGATAGCTCACGAGGCAAGTGATAAGGATGCTACTGGTCATCAGCGATACTCCTCCTCATCGCGTGCGCGTACAATGAGCTGCAGCGGCGTGCCCTCAAAGCCGAAGCTCTCGCGCAGCTTGTTCTCGATGAAACGCAGATACGAGAAATGCATGAGTTCGGGATCGTTGACAAAAATGATGAACTTCGGCGGGCGGATATCCGCCTGTGTCATGAACAGAATCTTGAGGCGCTTGCCGCGATGCATCGGCGGCGGATTGATGGAAACGGCATCGCGGATGAGGTCGTTGAGTACGCTGGTCTTGATGCGCATCGACTGCTGCTCCGCCACGTATTTGACGAGTTCCGTCACGCGCGGAACGCGCTGCCCCGTCAGAGCCGAGGTATAGAGTACCGGCGCATACTGCAGGAAACCGAGCTGATCACGCAGTTCTTCCGTGAAGCGCAGCGTCGACTTGTCGTCTTTATCCGGATAGATATCCCATTTGTTGACGACGATGACAACGCCTTTGCCGGACTCATGTGCATAACCAGCGATCTTCTTGTCCTGTTCCGTGATGCCCTCGTAAGCGTTGATCATCATGAGTACGACATCCGCACGATCAATGGCACGCAGCGAGCGCATGACGCTGTAACGCTCCACCGGCTCATCGATCTTGCCGCGGCGGCGCATGCCGGCCGTGTCGATCAGCGTGAATTTGATCCCGTCCTTCGTGAAATGCGTATCGATGGCATCGCGCGTCGTTCCTGGCACATCACTGACGATGACGCGCTCCTCGCCGAGGATGGCATTGACGATGGATGACTTGCCGACGTTCGGGCGGCCGATGACAGCAATGCTGATCTCATCCTCATCTTTTTCTTCCGCTTCATGTTCCGGGAACGCAGCGACAATCGCATCGAGCAGATCGCCGAGATTCATGGCATTTGAAGCCGAAAGCGGAATGGGATCGCCAAGGCCCAGATTGTAGAATTCATACACGTCCATCTCGCGCTGCGGGCTGTCAATCTTATTGACGCCGAGTACGACCGGCTTCTTCGTGCTGCGCAGCATGCGTGCCACTTCCTCATCGGCCGTCGTCAGGCCTGTGCGGCCATCGACGAGGAACAGGATGACATCGGCCTCATCCATGGCCAGCTGCGCCTGCTGGCGCATGGACTTCAAGATATGGTTGCTCTCATCAAATTCAATGCCGCCAGTATCGATCATGGTGAATTCATGGTTAAGCCATTCGGCATCCAGGTAAATGCGGTCACGGGTCACGCCCGGCATATCATCGACAATCGAGACACGCTTCTTGCCGATCTGGTTGAACAGCGTGGATTTGCCGACATTGGGGCGGCCGACAATCGCTACGATTGGTTTGCTCATATTCATCCTTCTTTCTATCTCACTCGTTTTTATCCGTCTTATCTGTCTTTATCCGTCAAGCTTCCCGCGCAGGACTCACGTTTCCTGCGCCTCTTCCTGCCGTCCGTGCAGCTCATTCCACAGGCTTCGTGTAGCCGGCATTGCTCTGCCACATGTAGGCAGTTTCTCCAGCCCGTTCCTTGTGATAATGCTGCCAATCCGTCAGGGCCCGGCGATAGTCGGCACCAGTCTGCACCGGTTCAATGCGCGCTGCCGGGAATTCACGCTGCAGATCCGTCAAAGAGACATCATCGAGGAAGATATCCTCGCCGGAACGCAGGGCGGATTCCGGGATGAGGATACCGTGACGCTGCCCCGGCTGACGCTTGAGTTCCGCAATGATATCCTTTGCCGTCAGGAGCCCTGAGACGTTGACCGTCGTGCCAAAATATTCATTTGCGACCGGCAGCACACGCACATGCAGATTGGACGCCTGCACCGAAGCGGCAAGCTGTGCGATCACCGGTGCGACCGAAGTCCCCGTGATGACATCGAGGTACAGAGGCTCGTCATACTGCGCGGGGCCAGGCTCCGTCTGCTCCCAATCATTGAGGAAGTTGCGCGTCAGGCCAATACCGTTGTCAAGCTGCGGGAAGCCATCATAAAACTCAGTTGGCGGCACGGGACGACCCGCGAGGAAATAAAATTCATCTCCCAGATAAAGGAACGTCCGCCCATCTTCTTGCTGGAGTTTTTTCTGCCACTTCTCGACTTCATCAATGACCCTGGCTGCACTCTCCGCATCGAATTGCTGCAGCGGGAAGGGATCTGTACGGAATTTCGTGACGCCGACTGGCACGATTGCCAGCGACAGCGCATGCGGGCGCCTTGCCACGATCTCGCGGATGGTACGAGCCAGCTCCTCGCCATCGTTGAGATTGCGGCACAGCACGATCTGCGTGTGATAGTCCGCGCCCGCTTTCTCCAGATTGTCGAGCTGCTCAGCGATGCGCGCCGCTCCCGGGCAGCGCAGCATCTGGGCGCGCAATTCCGGATTCATGCACTGCACCGAAACGAAGAGCGGTGACAGATGATATCTCTCGATGCGCTCGAAGTCGCGCGGCCCCATATTCGTCATCGTGACGAAATTGCCGTAAAGGAACGACAGGCGATAATCATCATCCTTGATGGAAAGGCTTTGGCGCATGTTGGGGGCAATCATGTCGACAAAGCAGAAATAGCAGTGATTGGCGCAATTGCGGATGCCATCAAAGACAGCCGATTCGAACTCGACCCCGAGTTCTTCATCCATGTCTTTCTCGAACGAGATGATTTCCCGTTCGCCATCGGCATGTTCAACCAGCAGGTCAATTTCCTCATCGGCCATCGCAAAACTCAGATCGATGATGTCGCGCAATGGCTGCTCATTGATGGCAAGGATCTTGTCGCCGGGTACCAACTCCAGCTCCTCTGCCAGGCTGCCCGGATTTACGCGCAGGATGATGCCTGCGTAATATTTGCTCATGGTTTCACTCTCTTGCACTACAAACAAAGGAGTGATGCATAAATCATCACTCCTCAGAAATGTCTTATTTCTTTTTCAGCTTACGCCGATATCAGTCACGAGCCTTCGTGATGGACAGCGAGATGCGCTTACGCTTCATGTCGATGCGAAGGATCTTGACGCGGACGATGTCACCAACGTGAACCGCTTCGTCTGCACGCTCAATGCGCTTGTCAGCAAGCTCGCCCATCGGGATCAGGCCATCGAAGCCCGGCTCGATTTCCATGAATGCACCGAAGTCCGTCAGTTTGATGACTTTGCCTTCGATAATCTGGCCTTCGCTGTACTTCTCAGCATTGTCGAGCCACGGGTCACGCATCGTGTCTTTGACGGACAGGGAGATACGCTTGTTTTCAACATCGACGTTCTTGACATAGACATCGAGTTCCTGACCAACTTCGAGGACATCCGACGGATGCTTTACGCGATGCCAAGCGAGGTCGGAGATGTGAGCGAGGCCGTCCACGCCGCCGATATCAATGAAAGCACCGTAGTCAACGAGGCGCTTAACCGTGCCGCGAACCGTCTGGCCAGCTTCCAGCGTGGAGAAGACTTCCTCTTCCTTCTTGGCGCGCTCAGCCTCGAGCAGGGCACGGCGGGAAAGGACGAGACGCTGCTTGTGGACATCGATCTCGATGATCTCAGCTTCGACCGTCTGGCCAACGTATACGGAAAGATCCTTAACGAAATGGAGTTCCATCTGGGATGCCGGGATGAAGCCGCGCAGACCTTCCACGGATGCTACGAGACCGCCTTTGACAACCTGCGTGATCTTGGCCTGAACCGTCTCGCCAGCTTCCTTCTTCTTCTCCATCTCTTTCCAAGCGACCATGCGGTCAGCCTTGACCTTGGAGAGGATGCCGCCGTTGTCGCCGCCGAGGGATACAACGTAAACGTCGATCTCATCGCCAACTTTGACAACATCTTCTGCAGATTCCGGAGCCGGGTAAGCCAGCTCGCGCTTCGGGATGGCGATTTCCTGCTTATAACCAATATCCACATAAGCCTCATCACGGCTTACCTGGATGACTTTACCTTTTACAGTGGTACGTTCCTGGATATCCGGCATGGACTCCTGCGCTAACAATTCTTCCATATTCATCTGTTCTGACACTTTTTATATACCTCCTTGATAATCCAGTCCGGTGTAGAAGCACCAGCTGTAATACCAATTTTTTTTATTTTGTCAAACCACTCGTCGTGCAGTTCTGCTGCCGTTTCGATGTGATAAGTCAGGCATTTTTCGGAACAAAGCTGAGCCAGCCTTGTCGTATTGGCACTATTCTTGCCGCCGATGACCAGCATGAGATCCACCTGGCTGGCAAGGGCGATGGCTGCGGCCTGTCGCTGATCGGTTGCCGTACAGATCGTTCGCAGAATCCTGATGTCCCTGGATTTATCCAGCAAGCGCATTACAATCTGACGGAACTTCGCTCCCGAGAAAGTCGTCTGGCACACGATGCCGAGCTTGCCCGAGGGCTCAACGGCATCTGCCTCCTCCTCTGTCTCAACAATCGTCGCCTTTCCCGAAGACCATTCATAGATACTCCTGACCTCCGGGTGATTTTTTTCTCCGATGATGATGACAGGATATCCTTCATCAACGAGCGCCTTTGCGGAAAGCTGCGCCTTCTTGACATGGGGACACGTCGCATCCACCACTTCGAGACCTCGCCTCTCCGCTTCTTCATAGACCTGCGGCCCGACCCCATGAGAACGGATGATCACCGTCCCGCTCTCCATTTCCTCCAGGGAATCCACCGAACCGACGCCTTCGCGCCGCAGCCGGTCGACCATCTGGGGATTGTGGATGATAGGACCAAGGGTACAGGCAGTCCCGTCTTCCGAAGCATTTTCCCTCGCAATCTTGATGGCGCGCTTGACGCCATAGCAAAATCCGAGATAATCTGCTAAGATGACTTCCATACATCTACCACCATATTTCATATTCTTGCAAAAAGCACGGAAGAACTTCAGTGTTTTTTACAATCTATAGCCTAGTATATCATGCATGGGAGCCGCAGGCAAATGGTTTTTATGAATTTTTTTCGATTTCTGCGCGCAAGACGGCAATATGCTGCATGATGTCCTGCGAAAACGCCTCGAGTTCTTCCTTATTGCGGCGGTCTCCCGTAAAATACAGGGGGGCGCCATAACGCACATGGAACTGGGGCAGCAGGCTGCCGTGTGCAAAGACGCGGTCCGTGCCGACAATGCAGGCCGGTACAACGGGCGCACCGCTCATGGCCGCGAGCAGGCCAACGCCGGCTTCCGCCTTGTGCATGCGTCCGTCTTTGCTGCGCGTGCCCTCAGGGAAAAGCCCGAGGACATGGCCCTGCTTGAGTACCCCGACGGCTGCCTTGATGGCACCGCGGTCCGCTGCGCCGCGGCGCACGGGAAACGCATGGCAGTTGCGGATAGCTGCACCAAAGAGGGGATGCTCAAAGAGTTCCACTTTCGCCATGTAGCTGACAGGGCGCGAAAGAAAGCATGCAAGCAGCGGTGGATCCCAGTTGCTCAAATGATTGGCCGCCAGGATAACAGGCCCGTCCTGAGGCAGATTCTCACGTCCCGATATATCCGCCCGGAACAACAGGCGGAAGACAAACCAGAAGATTGCCTTGAGGATGTCGTAGAGGATCATGCTTTCTCACCCGCCATTTCAAGGATCTTTGCCACGACCTCATCGATGGAAAGCCCTGTCGTATCGAGCAGCGTCGCATCCTCCGCCTGGACGAGCGGCGAAATCTCGCGTTCCATATCGGCCTTGTCGCGCGCAGCGATATCACGCTGGATATCCGCGAGATTCACCTGGAGGCCCTTTTCGCACAGCTCCTTGTAACGGCGCTGTGCGCGCTCCTCGATGGATGCCGTCAGATAAATCTTGACATCGGCATCTGGCAGCACATTCGTCGCGATATCGCGGCCATCCATCAGCACGCCGCCGCGCGCAGCCATCTTGCGCTGCAGATCCACCATCTTCTCACGCACGGGGCCAAGGGCCGCCACCTGCGAAACGATATGGCTGACCTCCGGCGTGCGGATCTTCCCCGTCACATCCTGACCGTCCACGCGCACGGTCGTCTGGCCATCCTCATAGGCAAGTTCCACGTCAATGCCGGGGATGACACCGAGGATCTTCTCATCCGTGACCGCACCGCCCTGCTGCAGGACTTTCCAGGCTACAGCCCGATACATGGCACCCGTATCGATATACGTATAGCCAAGTTTTTTCGCTGCCAGCTGAGCCACCGTACTCTTGCCGGCTCCAGCCGGTCCATCGATTGCTACTACAAGTTTCTTCAAGACTGTTACCCCCAACTAAAATCAATATGACCGCTCATCCCTGCTGCTCACTGCTGCAGTTCCTGCAACGTCCGGTAAAATGCCGGATACGAGATATTGACGCATTCCGGCTGCTCAATCGTGACTCCCGCACCAGCTGTGCCGAGGACAGCGAGCGACATGGCCATGCGGTGATCCTCATACGAGAAACAGGATCCCATCCGGACTTTCGTGCCGCCATGGATGACCAGGCTGTCTTCACCAGCTTCGACGGCTCCCGGTGCCAGTTTATTGAATTCATCCGTGATGGCCTGCAGGCGGTCTGTTTCTTTGACGCGCAGCTCGCCAGCCCCCGTGATGACCGTATCCCCTTCGGCAAAGAGTGCCGCCACGGCCAGCACAGGGATCTCATCGATGAGGCGTGGCATGATCTCAGCTCCGAACGAGGTACCATGAAGCCTGGATGCCTCGATGCGGATATCAGCTGCTGCCTCGCCGCCGCTCACGCGCTCATTCTCGAGGGTGAATCTTGCCCCCATCGCACGCAGCACATCCAGGATGCCCGTGCGCGTCGGATTGACACCGACATTCTTCAGCAGCAGGCTGCTGCCCGGTACGATGGCGCCAGCCACGAGCCAGTAAGCAGCCGAGCTGATATCCCCCGGCACTTCGATGGACTCAGGCGCCGTGAATCCTGCAACGGGACGGATGGTCACCGCCGTACCCTGCTTCTCCGTGCGGACGCCGAAAGCCTCCAGCATGCGCTCGGTATGATCACGCGAGGTAAACGGCTCGACGACCGTCGTCGGGGCATCGGCGTACATGCCCGCGAGCAGGATGGCTGATTTGACCTGTGCGCTCGCGACCGGGCTCTCATAAACCATGCCGGAGAGCTTCCTGCCAGCCGGCACCACAGTGATTGGCAGCTTCGTGTTCTGCGCACGGCCATAGATTCTCGCGCCCATCTGTGTCAGAGGCTTTATCACGCGTCCCATCGGACGCTTGTGCAGGGATGCATCGCCTGTGAACGTCGTGAGGAATGGCTGTGGCGCGAGGATGCCCATCATGAGGCGCAGTGTCGTGCCGGAATTGCCTGCATCGATGATGGAGGAAGGCTCTGCAAGGCCGTGCAGGCCATGCCCGCAAACGGTAAGTTCCGTATCGGTGGCAAACGTCACAGAGGCTCCGAGTGCTTTCATGCAGGCAGCCGTAGAAAGGCAGTCCTGCGCATGCAGGAAATTCGTGATATGTACGGGCGTCGAGCCGAGCGCCGAAAACATGACACTGCGGTGGGAAATGGACTTATCGCCCGGGATTGCGATTTCCCCGTGCAAGCCGCGCACAGCCCGCGGGATGGTCTTCGTATGTTCCATAAGGAATCCTCCATTCTCATAATTCCTATTGATACCTTGTTCTCAGCCGCCAGGCACGGTGTCAGTCGTCGTTCCAAACGCTCCAGCACCCGGCTGCATTGCCCATCGAGAAAGCCGCCTGCAGATTGTAGCCACCCGTATAGGCATCGACATCGACGACTTCACCCGCAAAGTAGAGACCGGGCACGAGCTTCGACTCCATCGTCTTCGGATTGATTTCCTTGACGGATATGCCGCCGGCCGTCACGATAGCTTCCGCGAGAGGTCTTGTCTTCGTGATGGTCAGAGTCAGATGCTGCAGCGTCTCCACGAGCCGGCGGCGTTCCTCGGCCGTGACCTGATGCACGGGTTTATCGGGATCCAGGTAAGCATAGTCAAGTACTGGTTCGATGAGCTTGTGCGGCAAAAGATCCACGAGTCCATTCTTGAGAGACTTGCGGATATACCGCTCAAAGTCACGCTGTACGCGGGCATCGAGTTTTTCCGGTGTCAGCGCTGGCTTCAGATTGAGTTCCAGCTCCACGAGACTGCCCTTCGCCAGGCAGTCAGCAGCCTTGCGGCTTGCGGAAAGGATGATGGGTCCCGTCACGCCGAAGTGCGTGAACATCATCTCGCCAAAAAGCTCCTGCACCGGTTCGCCATCTGCCAGCAGGGTTGCCCGCACATTGCGCAGCGAAAGTCCCTGGACATCCTTCACCCAGTCTTCCTCCGTCTCGAGCGGCACGAGCGAGGGACGGATCGGCACGATGGTATGGCCGAGCTTCTCCGCCATGGCATAGCCATCGCCTGAGGATCCCGTGCCCGGGTACGACGCGCCGCCCACCGCAAGGATCACGGCATCGGCCTTGTAATGCGCGCCGGTCTTCGTGCGCACACCGGCCACACGGCCATCCTGCGTCAGGATATCGGCCACGGGCGTCTCAAGCTCAATGGTCACACCGAGTTCATGCAGCCGGTGTACCATGGCGTCGACAGCATCCTGCGCCTTGTCGCTGACCGGGAAGACGCGGTTGCCGCGCTCCACCTTGACGGGCACGCCCTGCTCCTCGAAGAAGGCCATGACATCGCGATTGTCGTATGCGCGCATGGAACTATTGAGGAAAGCGCCATTGCCGTGGATATTGCGGATGATCTCAGGCACATCGGCTGCATTCGTGATATTGCAGCGGCCTTTGCCCGTGATCATCATCTTGCGCCCGGGCTTTTTCATCTTCTCGAGCAGCGTGACCTCTGCCCCATTCTCAGCCGCGCGGATGGCCGCCATCATGCCAGCTGGCCCCGCGCCGATCACCAATACGTGTTTCATGATTCTGCCTCCGTCTCCTGCAGGCCTGCCAGCCGATAGAGTGCCTGCACTTCTCCTGCCTGCAGCGCGCGGTGATGGCCGCGTGGCACGCCTTTCAACGTAAGCCCGGCAAAACAGGTGCGCTTGAGCGCACGCACGTCGCAGCCGACAGCCGCGAACATGCGGCGCACCTGGCGGTTGCGTCCCTCATGGATGGTGATGGCGACACGTGTGAGACCACGCTCCTCGCCCAAAATCTCCACCCTGGCCGGCGCCGTCATGCCATCTTCCAGCAACAGACCCTCGCGCAGGGCCTTGAGCCTTTCCAGCGTGAGTTCGCCCGTCACACGTGCGACATACGTCTTTTCCACCTCGTACTTCGGATGCAGCAGACCGTTCATGAGTGCGCCGTCATTCGTGATGAGCAGGAGTCCCTCCGTGTTGTTGTCGAGCCGTCCGACGGGATAGACACGCTCACGGACCTCCGGCAGCAGGTCAAGCACCGTGCGCCGGCCCCTTTCATCCTTTGCCGTCGAAAGATATCCCTTCGGTTTGTTGAGCAGGAAATAAACGTGATGTTCCCGCTGCGCCAGGGGCTTCCCATCGACCGTGATCACATGCTCTGCCATCTCGAGCTTCAAACCGAGTTCCTTTACCACTCGGCCATCCACCGCGACGCGCCCGGCTTCGATGAGCTTCTCGGCTGCCCGGCGCGACGCGACGCCCGCCTGGCTGATGATTTTCTGTAAACGCTCTGCCATCGCTATTTCCCGATTCCTTTCTTATGCTGCCAGCTGCCATCACGCACTGCCGACGCCTGGCAAACCGTTCCGTCATCTCTCACTTGGCACTATCCACATGGCCGAACAGCGACTGCAGCCAATGCCAGGCAGTCAGGAAGAACGAACGGCGCGTGATACTCGTGCCGGCCAACAGGTCAGTCGACGCGACTTCTTTGCCGTCGAGCAGGACGACAAAACGTCCGGCCACATCCCCTTCCGCAACGGGAGCCTGGAGCTTCGACGGCACATCCAGCCTGGTCTCATACTGGCGGGCATCGCCCTCCCTGAGCTTCGCGAGCGTGATCGTTCCCGCCGCCTTTAAAGGAACACGCGTACCATTTCCACCTGCAGCCGGTACGTAGCCAACCGTATCCCCCTCTGTCACCAGCGTCACAGGCTCCACATGTGCAAAGCCGTAATCAAGCAGTTTGATGGAATCATTCCACATGTAAACGGAATCGAGTACGACGGCCACGAGCTGCAGGCCATCCTTCTTGGCCGCTGAGACAAGGCAGCGGCCCGCCGCATCGGTATAGCCGGTCTTGACGCCATTGGCTCCGCGGTAGAGCCAGAGCATCTGATTCTCATTGCGCAGGCGGTGTTCCGGATCCTTGACCCAGTCAAAATGCATTTCCTTCGTGCTGACGATTTCTTCAAACCCCGGCACCTTGTAGCCATACGATGCAATGAGTGCCATATCGTAGGCCGTCGTGTAATGGTCATCGCGCGGCAGGCCGTTGGCGTTGGCAAAATTCGTATTGACCGCGCCAATCTCGTGCGCCTTCCTAGTCATCATGACCGCGAACTTATCGACAGAACCGGCGATATGTTCGGCGACGGCCACCGTCGCATCATTGCCCGAATGCATCATCATGCCGTAGAGCAAATCGCCCATGCGGAGCTTTTCGCCCGCCTCAAGCCAGATGGTTGACCCTTCTGTACCAGCTGCATTGCTGCTGACCGTGACCACATCATCGAGATTCGAATTCTCAAGAGCCAGGATCAGCGTCATGATTTTCGTCGTGCTGGCTGGGAAACGCCGCGCATCCATATCGCGCGCATAGATGACCTGCCCTGTCGCGGCATCCATGACGACGGCCGAGCGGGCCGTCAGGTTCTGCAGGGGGTCATCGGGACGGATGACGAGCCCCGGCACATCGGGACGCGGCATCTCTTTGATATCGTATACGGCTTCCGCCCAAGCCTGTGATTGGCTGAACGGACTGATGAGGAAAGAAAGGGCTATGCTCCCTGCCAGCAGCAAATGGCCGGCTGTTCTCTTTTTCAATCTAAAAAACGCTCCTTGTGATCCCTGTCGCGGGAAAATTGATATACTTTTCTTATTCTATCATCCTGCCCCGCCAATCGCAACAAAGTCCGGCATTATCGCTTCTTGATGGCCCCGCTGCCGAGCAGTGCGCAAAGTGCCGCATCCGCCTCGGGGCTGCCATCGAGCCAGAAGGCACCTGATGCTTTCTGCCAATGCCCCCGGCTGTGAAAATACGTGACATGATTGCCGCGATGCGCGGAAAAAATTTCATGCAGCGCCTGCTTCTTCGTCTCCTCTAGGCCCTCCGGCGGCAGGGTAATGTAGTATTCCGTCAGGTACAAGTCAAGCGGCCAGATGGTGTCAGCCAGCAGCTTGAGCTCGCCGTCTGCCGTGATATCTGCCCGGCCCTGCACGACGATGGGCGTATCGGGTACGAGCATATTGACATGCTGATAGAAAACCCGGGGGAATACGGTGACCTCCAGAGAAGCCGTAAAATCCTCCAGCGTCACGAAACACATCGTATCGCCTTTCTTGGTCGTGATGCGTTTGGCCTCCGTGATCATGCCGCCGAGACGCACGACCTGGTGATTCCTGATGCCGTTTTCCTGCAGGGAGCCGATACGCGGCAGATTCGCCAGCTTGTCGGCGAACTGGTCCAAAGGATGCCCCGTGATGTAAAATCCTGTCGTTTCCTTTTCCCAATTCAGCATCTCCTGTTTCGAGACCTCCGGGATATCTGGCAGCTTGATCTCACCAGCTTCTCCCATCGTCTCTGCTGTAAAGAGGCCGAGCTGGCCGCTCTGGCGGTCGCGCTGTTTCTGATACGCTTCCGTGACGGCCTGCGGCAGGATGGCGAGCAGCTGGCTGCGCCTAGCTCCCGTGCTGTCAAATGCACCGCATTTTATGAGGCTTTCTGTCACGCGCCGGTTGACGATGCGGACATCGACACGGGCACAGAAATCCTGCAAAGAAGCAAACGGCCCGTCTTGCGTACGGATTTTCTCAACACTCTCGATGGCACTCTCGCCGACATTCTTGACAGCCGCAAGGCCAAAGCGGATGGCATCGCCATCGACACTGAAGAACGAGGAACTCGCATTGATGTCCGGCGGCAGGATGCGGATGCCCATGCGGCGGCTGAGTTCGATGTAAGTCGAGACCTTCGGAGTATCCATGATGCTTGTGAGCATCGCCGCCATGAATTCCGCCGGATAATGAGCCTTGAGGTATGCCGTCTGCCAGGCCACGAGCGCATAGGCGGCACTGTGTGACTTATTGAAGCCATAATCGGCAAAATGCGTCAGCAGATCAAAGATGGTATTGGCAAGGCCCGGCTCAATATGATTCTTTGCGCAGCCTTGCAGGAAATTCTCCTTCTGGGCCATCAGGATCTCGTGCTTCTTCTTGCCCATGGCGCGGCGCAGGAGATCGGCCTGGCCGAGCGTAAAGCCCGCCAGCACCTGTACGATCTGCATGACCTGCTCCTGATAGAGTACGACGCCGAACGTCTCCTTGAGGATAGGCTCGAGTAGGGGATGCATGTAAGTGACTTCCTTCTCACCATGGCGGCCAGCGATGAAATCTTCGACCATGCCGCTGCCAAGCGGACCTGGCCGGTAGAGCGCAACAAGCGGGATGAGATCGGCAAACCCTTCCGGCGCAAGGTCGCGCACGAGCTGCGTCATGCCGGACGACTCCATCTGGAACACGGCACCCGTGCGGCCCTCGCAGAGCATCTTTGAGGTAACTTCATCCTCCAGCGGGATCTTGTCGATGTCGATCGTCTTATGACGGCTCTTCTCGATATTGGCGAGCGTATCGCTGATGACCGTCAGCGTGCGCAGCCCCAGGAAGTCCATTTTGAGCAGGCCAAGCTCTTCGACATGGTCTTTGTCATACTCCGTCACGAGAGTCCCCTCGGAAATCGAGACCGGCACATAATCCGTCAAAGGGTTGCGCGCAATCACGACACCGGCCGCATGCGTCGAAGAATGGCGCGGCAGCCCCTCGAGCTTGCGTGCAAGGTCGATGAGCCGCTTGACTTCCGGCCGTTCCTCATAGGCCCGGCGAAAATCCGCGGATTCATCCATGGCCTTGTCGAGCGTGATCTTGAGTTCATTCGGTACGAGTCCGGCAATATCCGCCACTTCTGCGTACGGCATGTTGAGTACACGCCCGACATCGCGGATGGCTCCTTTGGCTGCCATCGTGCCGAAGGTCACGATCTGCGCGACATGGTCGTAGCCATATCGTTCCTTGACATAATCGATGACCTTGCCGCGCTGGATGTAGTCAAAATCCACATCGATATCCGGCATTGTCACGCGTTCCGGATTCAGGAAGCGCTCAAAGAGCAGGTCGTACTTCAAGGGGTCGAGATCCGTGATGCCGAGCAGATACGCGACGATGCTGCCAGCCGCGGAGCCGCGCCCTGGACCGACACCGATGCCGTGTTCGCGCGAATAATTGATGAAATCCCAGACGATGAGGAAGTAGCTGTCATATCCCATACGATGGATGATGCCGAGTTCATACGCGAGCCGCTGGCGCACCTCCTCTGTGATCTCCGGATAACGGCGCGGCAGGTTCTCCTCACAGAGATGACGCAAATACGCTTCATCATCAGCATACGGCGCAGGGATTGGATAATACGGCAGCTGCAGATGGCCAAACTCGAAATCCACCTGGCATCTGGCCGCTATTCTCTCCGTGTTGGCGATTGCTTCGGGATACTCCGGGAAAAGTGCAGCCATCTCCTCCGGTGACTTCAGATAATAATCATCGCTCGCAAAACGCATGCGTGAGGGATCATCGATGGTCTTGCTCATCTGGATGCAGAGCAGGATATCATGGAACTCACTATCCTCGCGATGCACGTAGTGCAGGTCATTCGTAGCCACGAGCCCGACCCCGTATTTTTTTGCGAGCTGCACGAGCCCGGCATTCGCCTTGCGCTCCTCGGGCAGGCCGTGATTCTGGATCTCGAGGAAGAAATTATCGTGGCCGAAAATCGAGAGGTATTCCTGCACCAGTGCATCGGCATGCTCCATATTATCCTGCAGGATAGCACGCGGGATCTCACCGGCGATGCAAGCCGACAAGCAGATGATGCCCTCATGGTATTTCTGAAGCAATTCCTTATCGACACGCGGCTTATAGTACATCCCCTCGATATTCGCGAGCGAAACGAGCTGTACGAGATTGCGGTATCCCGTCTGATTCTCCGCGAGCAGGATCAGATGGTAATAGCGCACGCCGCCTACTTCCTGACGATCCCTGCGGTCACCGGGTGCCACGTAAACCTCGCAGCCGATGATGGGCTTTACGCCCTGCTTTTTCGCTTCCTTATAAAAATCAATGACCCCGTACATCGCGCCGTGATCGGTAATGGCAATGCTGTCCATGCCGAGTTCTTTCGTGGCACGGATGAGTTCCTTGATGCGGCTCGCACCATCGAGCAGGCTGAATTCCGTATGGACATGAAGGTGAGTAAATGGCATTCTCGCACTCCTTTCCCAAAGGATAAAATAAGATCAGGCAAACCATCTGCAATCAGCAGAAAAGCCGGAGGCGCAGCTCCGGCTCAAATTCCTTATGATGCTCAGACTTCCATGATGATCGGCAGGATCATCGGGCGGCGGCGGGTCTTCTCAAAGAGATAGCGGCCCAGCGCATCGCGCACATTCGCCTTGATGGCGGCCCACTCTTTGACCTTTTCGTCTTCGCAGCGGTCAAGCGCCTGCTGGACGCGAGCCTTTGCTTCATCCATGAGAGCTTCCGACTCACGCACATAGACAAAGCCGCGCGAAACGATATCCGGACCGGCGACAACGCGGTTCGTCTGCTTGTTCATCGTCACGACGACAATCAGGATGCCGTCCTGCGAAAGCTGGCGGCGATCGCGCAGCACGATATTGCCGACATCGCCGACGCCAAGACCATCGACCATGACCATGCCGGCCGTGACCTTGCCGGCCACCTGCCCCTTCTCGCGCGTAAACTCAAGGATCTGGCCATTCTCGCTGATGAAGATATTCTCCTTTGGCATGCCGAGTTCGCGTGCAAGACGGGCATGCTGCACGAGATGATGGTACTCACCATGAACCGGGATGAAGAATTTCGGACGCACGAGATTGTGCATGAGCTTGAGTTCCTCGCGGCTCGCATGACCCGAGACATGGATGCCCTGGTTGCGTCCGTAAATGACATTGGCACCGAGCTTCATGAGGTTGTCGATGGTCTTCGAGACGAGCTTCTCATTGCCTGGGATCGGCGTAGCCGAGATGATGACCGTATCGCCCGGTACGATGCCGACCTTGCGGTGATCCGACATCGACATGCGCGTCAAGGCCGACATCGGCTCGCCCTGGCTGCCTGTCGTGATGATGACCATCTGCTCCATACGGTAATTGTGGATCTCATCGATATCCACGATCGTTCCTTCCGGTGCCGTGATGTAGCCGAGTTCCAGGGAAATATTGACGACGTTGACCATGCTGCGGCCGAGTACGGCAACGTGGCGCTTGTAACGCACTGCCGTATCAATGACCTGCTGGATGCGATGGACATTCGATGAGAATGTCGCAACGATAATGCGGCCGCGCGCATTATGGAATGCTTTGTCAAAAGCCGCACCAACCGTGCGCTCCGAGGGCGTATGGCCTTCGCGTTCTGAATTCGTGGAATCTGCCATCAGCACGAGAACGCCACGATTGCCGAGATCCGAGAAGCGGCGGAAATCCGTCATCTTGCCGTCAATCGGCGTATAATCGAGCTTGAAGTCGCCGGTGTGTACGATCATGCCGACCGGCGTCTTGATGGAGAGGCCGACAGCATCAGGGATTGAGTGATTGACACGGATGAAACCGACAGAGAAGCAGCCGACGTTGATGATGTCGCCCTGCATGACCGAATGCAGATTGCTCGAATCCACGCCATTCTCCTTGAGACGGCCTTCGAGGATGCCGAGCGTCAGGCGCGTGCCGTAGACCGGCACATGGATCTGCTTGAGGACGTATGGCAAGGCGCCGATATGATCCTCATGGCCGTGCGTCAGCACAATGGCCTTGATCTTGTCACGGTTCTCGATGAGATAGCTGATATCCGGGATGACGAGGTCGATGCCAAGCATGTCCTCCTCCGGGAACATGAGGCCGGAATCAATGACCAGGATCTCATCGTCCACACGGATGACCGTCATATTCTTGCCGATTTCCCCCAGGCCTCCGAGAGGGATAATCTGTAATTTTTGTGTTCCTTTAGACAAAAAAAGTACACCTCCACTGATAATATTGATTGAGTTCTTTTCTATTAGTGAATTTTATTGCGTTCGTAATCCGTAATACGACAAGCAGACCTGAAGCATCCTTGCTTCAGGAAGTGCTTATGAAATTGTAGCCGCTCAAATCATTCTTTTTTATTTTATCATCATGCCACTCATAAATCAACGAAATTCCATGGAAAAAGGCCACTTCCTCTCAAGGAGGAAGCGGCCTCTACGCAAACGGAAAGAAATCCGCACAGAAGTCCTTATTGATTCAGTCTTTTTCGTCGAGAATGCGGACACCGTAATGAACCTTACTGTATTTACCGCCCATGATGTGCGAAAATCCCAGGCGGGCAAATTCCAGACTGCGCGCATTTTCTTTGAAGACGACGCGATGACGGGCAACGCGGCAGGCATCTGCAATCATCTCCGGCGTAACGGCTCCATGATTTGCCACCATGCGCAGCGGCGTGAGATTGCGGCTCTCCAGCAGCGGATGACGGAACATCGGGTCAAAATACACGACATCGAAAGACTTGTCCGGCAGTGTCCTGAGATAATGCGCCGCCTCAGCACAAACAGTACGGACGCCGCGCATCGCCTCCTGGATAGGCCAGTTTTCCGCCTTGAAATGCTGCAGGCCATAGCCGACGACCGTCTCGATGAGCCGTTCCGACTCCACGCCTGTCACAGAGCCTTCCGGCCCCACGGCAAAGCTCGCGACGATGGCATCGGCGCCAAAGCCCAGCGTGCAGTCAAGTACGTGCATGCCGCGTGCGAGTGCCATAGCCTCCACCATGCGATCGCCCTCGCCGCCGCTGCCAAAACGCAGGTTCTTGAGACGAAGATGCGCCATATTCGGATGAAAGAACAAATCGCCTTGCGGCGTCTCGAGCGTCAGCAGGCCGTGCTTGGCCACGAGCAGGAACGCTGCACCGTAACGCTTGCGCAGAGCCTCAGAAGACAGGTTGTCCCGCTCCACATACGAGATGCCGGCATGCCCGGCAGCCCACCTGGCGAGCGCGACAGCCTCTGCCGACTGCTTGCGACCCGTTGTCGCGACAGCTTTGGCTGCAGATACGCCCTGTACCGCTGTCTTTCCCATCGCATTTCCTGTTGTTTCGCGCAAAATGCTCTCCCCCTTACACGTCAAAAACCGAAGCCTGTGCGCTTGAACATCTTCGCGAGTTCATCGTTGCTGAATTTCAAGATGGTCGGCCGGCCATGCGGGCACGTATACGGGAACGGCGTATGCGCGAGTTCATCGAGGATGATCTGCATCTGGCGCAGGCTGAGTTCCTCGCCGGCCTTGATGGCAGCACGGCAGGCTGTCGTTGCCAGGCAGGCCTGCCGGATTTCCTTGGCCGTGGTACGGTGCATATCATGCAGATTGGTCAGGATTTCCCGCACGATATCCTCCGCTTCGCTGACCGGTACATCCGCCGGCACTTCCGTCAGCCGGAATTCCCGCTCGCCGCTCGGCTCCAGATGGAAGCCCAGCGAAGCAAAGAGATCCTGATTGGCCTCGACCAATGCTGCCTCGCCCGCATCAAAGGACAGGATCTGATGCACGAGCAACTGCTGCGAGGGAATGCCCTCTGCCATGGACGAGAATTTATCGAACAGGATGCGCTCGTGCGCAGCATGCTGGTCGATGATGTAAAGCCCTTTGGCATCCTGCGCAATGATATACGTCAAGTCAACCTGCCCGATGGGGATGATATTGCCGTCATTCTCGAGCAGCACACCGCTTTCCCGGCAGGGATCCTGTGCCGTCAGGCTCTTTGCAGCCTGCGCCCCCTGTTTGCTCTCGCGCGCAGGCGATACAGGCTGCAAAGCTGCTTCCTGGCGGCGCTCCTGCTGCAGAGCGGCCTGCGCTTCATGGAACTCCATCGCCGGTCTCGCCTTGCCGTGTACCGCTTCGTAAATGGTCTGTGGCGTTTGTTGCAAGCGTACAGAGTCCTCAAACGCTTGCCCGGCCGCGGCAGAAGCATGAGAAAAAGATCCTCCAGCAGCCGCCTTTCCCGCACGCGGCCACGAAGGCACGGGCGAGAGCGGTTCCGTCGCTGGCACGAAGCGCATGGGCTCCATCGTATAATGATGCTCCGGCCGCTCCACGACAGCCGCCACCTCACCAAGCGCACGATCCGCCGCCGGCCGGATGGCATCAAGTACCGCCTTGTAGACCGCTTTGAAAACGCGGCTCTCATCCTCGAATTTCAGCTCGCTTTTCTGCGGATGCACATTGACATCGATCGTGCGCTGCGGCACTTCGATATTCACCACCGCAAGCGGGAATCCACTCTTCGGGATCAGGGATTTATAGGCATTGTCGATGGCCTTGGCTATCGCGCGATTCTGGATGATGCGCGAATTGACGATATACGTCTGCCAGGCACGGCTGCTCTTGAGCATCGACGGCTTCGTGATATACCCCGAGATGTGGATTTCTTCGCCATCAAGCGACAACGCCAGCAGCGAATCAGCAGCTTTGGCTCCATAGATGGCTCGGATGGCATCAAAGAGATTGCCATTGCCCGGTGTAACGACTGACACCTTGTTATTGTTGATGAACTGGAAGGCGATATCGGGGCGCGACAGAGCCAGTTTGACGATGAAATCATTGATCTTGCCGCCTTCCGTATGCGTCGTCTTGAGGAATTTCTTGCGTGCCGGTGTATTGAAGAATAAGTCCTCCACCTTGATGGTCGTGCCGAGATTGCAGCCGGCCTCGCGGATATCGGGCTCCTGTCCGCCGCAGATATCGACACGTGTGCCAAAATCCTCACCCTCTTGCCGCGTCAAGAGCGAAAAGCGCGACACCGAGGCAATCGTTGGCAAGGCCTCGCCGCGAAAGCCCAGCGTACCGATTGTATTGAGGTCGCTGACGGCCTGGATCTTGCTCGTCGCATGGCGCAGGATGGCCAGGCGCGCATCCTCGGCACTCATGCCCCTGCCGTTATCCGTCACGCGCATGAAGCTCGTGCCGCCCGCCATGATTTCCACCTCGATGCGTGTGGCACCAGCATCCATGGCATTCTCAATCAGTTCCTTGATGACGGAAGCCGGGCGCTCGACGACCTCGCCAGCCGCTATCTTGTTGATGGTATTGTCATCGAGTACGTGAATCGTGCTCATGCCTGTCCCTCCTCCTGTTTCGCCTGTTCCTGCAGCTTGTACAGCGTGTTCATGGCTTCAAGCGGCGTCATCGTCATGATATCGAGTGCCAAAAGAGACGATGCCAGGCTCGAAGAAAAGAGCGAGTCCATCGAGGTGCCCCCCGCCTGATCCTTATCCGCTGCACCAGGATTCCCGGAAGGCTTCCCTCCTTTCGGAGCTTGGGTGCCGTCTTGATCAGCGTCAGAGACTATCGCCGGATCCGGAGCCGCGGCTTCAAGCTCGGAAAGGATCTCCTCAGCGCGGGCCGTCACGGATTTGGGCAGGCCCGCAAGGCGCGCGACATGGATGCCATACGATTTATCCGCCGCGCCCTTGACGATGCGGCGCAGGAAAGCCACCTGCTTGCCGCGCTCCTTGACCGCCACACAGTAATTCTTGATTTTCTCATCCTCAAGATCCGTGAGTTCATGGTAATGCGTCGCAAAAAGCGTCTTGGCGTGGACTTTCTTCTCAATGTATTCAATGACGGCGCGCGCGATGCTCATGCCATCGAATGTACTCGTGCCGCGGCCAATCTCGTCGAGGATGACAAGGCTGTCCTTCGTCGCATACTTGAGGATCTGCGCCACCTCATTCATCTCCACCATGAACGTACTCTGACCGCTCACGAGATCATCGCTCGCGCCGATGCGCGTAAAGATGCGGTCTACCGGCGAAATCGAAGCTTCGCGCGCGGGGATGAAACTGCCGATCTGCGCCATCAGCGTCAAGAGAGCCACCTGGCGCATGTATGTGGATTTGCCGGCCATATTAGGGCCTGTAATGAGCATGATCTCACAGTCGTGATGGTCGAGCTGCGTGTCGTTCGGCACAAAGAGATCGCGCGTCAGGATGCGCTCAACGAGCGGATGACGGCCATCCCTGATATCGATGGCTCCATTCATCGTCAGCTGCGGACGCACGTAATGATACGTGCTGGCAGCTTCTGCCAGGCTCGCGAGTACATCGACGAGTGCAATCTCATGCGCAGTCTGCTGCACCTCGGTCAGATGCGCCTTGATGGTCTCGCGCACCTCCGTGAAGAGATTGTACTCGATATTGACAATCTTTTCCTGCGCACCGAGGATCTTCGTCTCAAACTCTTTGAGTTCCTCCGTGATATAGCGTTCGGCATTCGCGAGCGTCTGCTTGCGGATGTAACGATCCGGCACGAGCGAAGTGCCGCTGTGACGCACTTCGATATAGTAGCCGAATACCTTGTTATAGCCGATCTTGAGCGTCTTGATGCCCGTCTGCTCGCGCTCGCGCTCCTCAATCTCTTGCAGCATGGCCTTGCTGTCATGCGAGATGCGGCGATACTCGTCGAGTTCCTCATTGTATCCCGTCTTGATGATGCCGCCCTCGCGCAGACTGATGCCCGGTTCATCAACAATGGCCCGTTCGAGCAGATCGACAAGCTCCGCGAAGCACTCGATGCCCGTCGCGCACTGCTGCAGGAGTCCTGACTTGACAGCCTTCATGCTCTCCTTGATGCCCGGCAGGCACATCAGTGAGATCTTGAGTGCGATGAGATCGCGTGCGTTGGCCGTGCCGACCTCGATGCGCGTCAAAAGGCGCTCAAAATCGTGGATCTCCTTGCAGCCCTGCCGCACGCTGCCACGCAGCGCAAAATCAGCAGCGAATTCCGCCACGGCATCCTGCCGCCTGCTGATTTTCGGGATACTCAAAAGCGGATACTCAAGCCACTTCTTGAGGAGCCGGCTGCCCATGGCCGTCTCCGTGAAATCCAGCACATCAAGCAGCGTATCTTTCTTGCCGCCATCACGCAGATTGCGCGTGATCTCCAGATTGCGCAACGTATACGTATCGACCACAAGATTTTCCGAGGCATCGAGGTACGTCAGCTGGTTGAGATGCGTGAGATCCGTCTTGACCGTCTCGTGCAGATAATCGAGCAGGGTCGCGACGGCTGCCTTGGCCTCAGGAACCGTCGGCCGCGTCGTGGCGTCAAAATGCTGGATCAGACGGTCGTCGATATGAGGTGACACCGCATCGAGCATCGTGAACGAGCAATGCGGCAGGCGCAAAGCGATGAATTCGCGCAGTTCCTGCTCAAAGGAAAGCTTGCCGACCAGCAGGAGTTCCGGCATCATGAGGCGGTAGAGTTCATCCTGCAGCATCTGCAGGCGGTCAGATCCCTGATAAATGCCATAGAAGCACTCGCCCGTCGATATATCCGCACCCGTCAATACGATTTTCTCCGCCTGTTCATAGACAAGTGCGATGTAATTGTTCTGTGCATCCTTGAGCGCCGCTTCTGAAAGCACTGTGCCCGGCGTGATGATCTTGATGACCTCACGCTTCGTCAGCCCCTTGGCCTTCGGGTCGCCAATCTGCTCCGCGATAGCCACCTTGTAGCCTTTCTGCACGAGCTTGTTGACATACGTCTCCGCCGCATGATACGGCACGCCGCACATCGGCGCATTGTCCGGATTCTTGCTGCGGCTCGTCAACGTCAGCCCGAGTTCCTTCGACACGAGCTTGGCATCTTCGAAAAACATCTCATAAAAATCACCAAGGCGAAAGAACAGGATCGTACCGGGATTCTGCTCTTTTGCCGCGAGATACTGTCGCATCATCGGTGTCATTTCCATCGATAGAAACACCTCCTGTACAAAAATTCAGTGCTGCTTCCCTTCTCTTTCAGCAGCCGTTCTGAAAAAGAGAAAAGGCCCTCCCGCCGGAAGACCTTTTTATCTGCTAAAACCAGCCTGTGACCTTGCAGCCAGTCGTTCCAGTCATTGCCACTCAGCGGACACGCTCGCCCTTGAGTACCCAGGTCTGCGGGTGCGTGATCCTGACCGTCACGAAATCACCCGGCTGCTCGCCATCATGCGCGAACAGGACAATCTTGTTCGTGCGTGTGCGACCCGACCAGACAGACGCATCATTCTTGCTCGGCCCCTCGACCATGACCTCGACTTCCTTGCCGAGCAGTTTCGTATTGATCTCGAGGCTGATTTCGTTCTGCACATCCATGAGCTGTTGCAGACGTTCCTTCTTGACGTCCTCCGGCACTTGATCCTCCATCTTCGCGGCCGGCGTGCCCGAACGCTTCGAATAAATGAACGTATAGGCCGAATCGTAACGGATCTCGCGCAGGAAATCGAGCATCTGCGCGAAATCCTCATCCGTCTCGCCCGGGAAGCCCACGATGAGATCCGTTGTCAGGCTGACGTCCGGGATCGCCGCGCGGATACGGCGAACAAGATCCTTGTAAGCTTCCACCGTATAAACACGGTTCATGGCCTTGAGGATGCGGTTGCTGCCATACTGCACAGGCAGGTGGATATGCTCACAGAGATGCTCGCCGTCGCGAATGGCCGCGATGACCTTATCCGAAAGATCCTTTGGATGTGATGTCATGAAGCGCACGCGGCGGATGCCCGGCACCTCGTCGACCATCTTCAGGAGATCTGCAAAATCGGCCTGCTTGTGATCCTTGCCGTACGAATTGACATTCTGCCCGAGCAGCGTGACCTCTTCATAACCGGCTGCCACCGCTTCCCGGACCTCCTTCACGATTTCCTCCGGCAGGCGGCTGCGCTCGCGCCCGCGCACATACGGCACGATGCAGTACGTACAGAAATTGTTGCAGCCATACATGATGGGGATCCAGGCCGAAAGATTGCCGCTGCGCGCCACCGGCACATCATCCGGCAGCTCCGTCTCGCCGAGTTCCACATCGACGACATGGCCGTGTTCCGCCTCGATCTCGCGCACTACACGCGTGAGTTCATGCACCTTGTTCGTGCCGAGTACGAAATCGATATGCGGTGCGCGTTTGATGAGCGCCTCGCCTTCCTTCTGTGCCATGCAGCCCGTGATGCCGAAGATCAGATCCGGATTCTGCCGCTTAAGATGCTTGATTTCGCCAATCTTGCCGTAGACACGGTCCTCCGCCGTCTCACGCACGCAACACGTATTGATGAGGATGAGATCCGCCTCCCTCATTTCTTCTGTCGGTTCGTACCCGATTGTCTTCAACTGTCCCAGCATGCGCTCCGCATCACTTTGATTCATCTGACAGCCATACACGATCAAATGTGCAAAACGATGCACCTTGCCATCAATACATTTCATATATAAAATCCATCCTTTATTCCATGATAGTCAATAGGTTATTTTATCAGAATCCCGCTGTTTTGTCCATATTCGATTGCACAGGCACGCGCGCCTGCGCCCATTTCACGGAGCAGTACAGCAAATGCCGCCATCAATTGAAAAGGCCGAGCTGCTTTCGCACCAAGCAGTTTGCCGTTTCCAGCTGCTGTTTCGGTGCGAAAGCAGAAAAAACGTGAGGATGGCATAAGGTGAAACAAAACGAATCAGTGCTGGCGAAAGGCAAAGCGTGACACGCCAGAAACGTTCGCCCTAAGTGCTAAGACAATGGGTGTTTAGCAGGGAAATCCCTAAACAGCAAAGTATGCTGCATGGGAGATCCCCAACGACATGATTCCTTTTTAACCAGCGTTATGGTCAGAAGTCAAAAAAGACGAAGAAACTGATTGAAGAGGTGAAACAAAATGCTTCGAGGGAAGAAGATCCGGCTTCGGCCGACGCCTGAACAGGAAATCCTTTTCTGGAAAAGCGCCGGTACATCGAGATGGGCGTACAATTACTTCCTTGCTCGTAACGAGGAACAGTATAAGACTTATCTCGCCAACGGTAGAAAAGGTAAAAAGAGCATTTCTGAGGGCGTCATCCGCAAGGAGATCAACAATCAGCTCAAACCGACAACGCACCAATGGCTGAAAGAAGTCGGCAGCAATGTCATGAAACAGGCAGTCAAGGAAGCAGACCGTGCCATGAAGAAATTCCTCAGCGGTGCTGCTGGCAGACCGAAATTCAAGACAAAGCGCAGAACCACGCCGCGTTTCTATGTGAACTATGAAAGCCTTACCCGCAAAAATGGCGGCTTTCACGGTGAGAAAATCGGTTTCGTGAGGACTGCTGAGCCATTGCCGAAGATTCCGAAGGGCTGTCATTATTCGAATCCTTGGATTTCGTTTGATGGCAAATACTGGTATATCGGCTTTGGCTATGAGGTGCCGGACAGGCTGAATGTTGAATTGACTGGAGATTCCATCGGGATCGACCTTGGCGTAAAAGAA